>CAXTCQ010000039.1:0-12604 GCA_964242965.1 uncultured Calothrix sp.
GAAGGGGAGAAGGGGAAGGGGAAGAGGAAGAGGAAGAGGAGGAAGAACAGAGATGTTAATTAATAACTCCTAACTCTTAACTCCTAACTCTTAACTCTTTACTCCCTACTCCCTTTAAAATTTAAGATATTTTAGGCATATTGTGTCACGAGCAGCGTTTTTATGGATTTAGATGTTCAATTTTTGGTTAAGTCGTTAGGTTACTTTAGTTATCTGGCAATATGGGGGATTATTTTTGCAGGGAGATAGTTGGCTTGTTGCTGCTGGTTTTGCAGCTTCGCAAGATTTACTCAATGTCTGAGTGCTAATTATTGGTTGTTTTATTTGTGCAGTTCTTGGTGATAATGTTGGCTACGTTACAGGTTCTCGATTTGGTCGCAGGTTGTTTCAAAAAGAAGATTCAAAGTTTTTCAAAAAGGAATATTTAGTAAAAACGCAATCTTTTTATCAAAAGTATGGTAAAAAAACGATTGTTTTAGCCAGCTTTGTACCGATTGTGAGAATTTTTGCGCCGATTATCGCAGGTGTTTGTAACTAGGAGCTGCGGTTAAATACATAGTTAGCTTTCTATGTTAACATTGCCTGCATCAATAACAAACTTTGACAAGCTTTGCTATCAGTGGCAGAATTAAAGCTATAAATTCAAATTCAATAAGGAACCTATGAACGTATCGCTTACACCTGAGCTTGAACAGTTAGTTCAACAAAAAGTCAAAAGTGGTAGGTATTTATCGGCAAGTGAGGTTGTACGTGAAGCATTGCGACTGTTAGAGGAACGCGATCGCATTCGTGAGACACGAATAAATGCACTTCGCTCTGAAATTGCTGTTGGTATGGAACAAGGTGATAAAGGAGAAGTAATTGATGGTGAAGAGGTATTTAGAGAATTACGTGTTTAGTTTCCCCCAACTTTCCATTTAAGAGTTAACATATTTAACGTAGGTTGGGTGAAACGAAGTGTAACCCAACCTACAAAAAATATAAACGTTTACGCTTTTAGTTTTCCCCTTATCTTGGAGAAACTACTCAAAACCTGCTAGCGTCTAACAAAGAAAATAAGAATGTGTGGACGTGGCAGCTTGGATAGGTCATCAAATCGCTCAAATTACTGGCAACTTATACCGTATATCCGCCCCCAGTGGCACAATATCGTCAAAGGATTTATCGGTATTCTCGGTTACGTACTGGCAACGCTATCGTTAATGTACCTCGTGCAGAAACTATCTGCACCGTTTGGAAAAGGTGACATTTTTGCGATCGCGCAACTTGCTATCATCCTGGGTGGTGTATTCTTGGTACGGGGTTTTTTCCAGTCGGTACAAGATATCTACATGGTTAAAGCGGCACTGCGTGTATCTTTTACTCTCCGCAAAGAAGTTTACACGCATCTCCAAAAGCTCAATTTGAGCTACTTTGAGACAGCAAAGGCTGGTGATTTATCTTACCGCGTTACCGAAGATGTTGACCGTGTTGGTGAAGCTGTCCACAAGCTGTTGCACGATTTTACACCCTGCGCTTTGCAATTAGTGGCGATTCCGATTTACATGGTTTATCTCAGCTGGCAATTGACGCTGGCAACTTTAATAATTGTCCCAATCATGCTGGTTTTAATCGCTTGGTTTGGAGAAAAGCTACAAAAATACTCGCGTCGCAGTCAGAACCAAGTATCGGATTTATCAGCAATTTTAACGGAGATTTTCAGCGGAATTCGGATTGTTCAAGCTTTTGCGGCTGAGGCTTACGAGATTGCACGGTTTAGCAAAGAAGCCGAAATTGCCATGCGTGCTAAGTACTCGACTGAGCGATTAAAAGCGATTCAAATTCCCATTATCGGATTTTTACAAGCTTTAAGCTTTTTATTGTTATTGTTTTTTGCAACTTGGCAAATTTCCGCAGGCAATCTTACTGTCGGGAAATTTTTTAGTTATCTTTCGGGTGCAGCATTATTGATTGACCCGGTTGGACATATTACAAATAACTATAATTTATTTAAAGAAGCCGAAGCATCGGTCGATCGAGTTTTTGAATTAATTGCAATTAAACCCGCAGTGTCCGAGAAAAGTAATGCAATGGTGCTTCCACCTGTCAGCGGTAAAGTTGAATATCGTCGCGTTACTTTTTCCTACAAACCGGGTGAATTGGTACTCAATAATATCAGTTTACTCGCTATACCAGGGGAAGCGATCGCACTTGTTGGTGCCAGTGGTGCGGGTAAAACCACGTTTGTAAATCTCCTACCCCGCTTTTACGATACGCAGTCAGGGGAAATTCTTATTGATGGTGTGGATATCCGGGATGTGACATTAAATAGTTTACGACGACAAATCGGGATTGTACCCCAAGAAACAACGATGTTCTCCGGGACAATTGCCCAAAATATCGCTTTTGGACAGGAAAATTTTGATATGGTTGCGGTCGAAGAAGCTGCAAAAATTGCTAACGCACATCAATTTATTAGTCAGTTACCCGATGGTTATTATACGGTAGTAGGGGAACGCGGCGTAAATTTATCAGGTGGACAGAGACAGCGGATAGCGATTGCCCGTGCGGTGCTTCTCAATCCGCGCATTTTGATACTCGATGAAGCAACTTCTGCCTTAGATGCTGAGTCGGAAAGCTTGGTGCAGGAAGCATTGGAAAGATTAATGCAAGGAAGGACGGTGTTTATTATTGCCCATAGATTGAGTACCGTGAGAAAATGCGATCGCATTCTCGTTCTTGAAAAAGGGCAAATCGTCGAGTCGGGAACCCACGAAGAATTATTGTCACTAGAACGTCGTTATGCAGGTTTTTATGCGCGGCAGTTTAACTAGTCTGCCATCAGGTTAAAATAATCTCCGAAGCCCTAATTAAAATTGGAAATCTGCGTCATGCTTGAGTACCAGCTACCCAGATACCTACCATCTGCTGAAGAATTGCCCGATTCCGATGATACGCCTGTGGATAACGAACTACAAGAATTAATACCAGGATTGCTAAAAGCAATACTTTTAATACTTTGGTCTGGACGCATGGACTGGCTATTTGGTGTGGATATGGGTATTTATTTTCATCCCGAACAACCGCCAATTGTACCAGATGGGTTTCTCAGCTTGGGAGTTGAGCGATTTTATGATGAAGAATTGCGTCCTAGTTATGTACTCTGGGATGAAAATGTCACCCCTATTTTTGCCCTTGAAGTCGTTTCTCCAAACTATCGCAAAGAATATACCACAAAAAAAGATGATTACGCGGATTTAGGAATACTTTACTATGTAATCTATTCTTCCCGTCGCCGTCGCAAACCCCGCTTGGAAGTGCATAAATTAGTTGATGGCAACTATGTATTGCAGTCAGGAAACCCGGTTTGGATGCCAGAAATTGGTTTAGGTATCGGATGCGAAAGAGGGAATTATTCCGGAGTTACACGCGAGTGGTTGTACTGGTACAACGAACAAGGACAGCGTTATCCCTCCCCCGAAGAATGGGTAAAACAAGAAGTACAACTCGCTATACAAGCACAACAACATGCTGAACAAGTACAACAACGTGCCGATCGTCTTGCAGCAAAATTGCGCGAGTTAAATATTGACCCCGATAATATTTAATAAATGCCAAGAAACTCCAAGAAGCATAAATATTGACAAATTTGCACTTTAAGGGTTACTAAATTATGAACGAAGATTTTTTCTCAAACTGACCAATAATCCCGTGTAGGGGAGGCAGTTGCGTGCGGGGGTACAAAGCGTTGAGCAATCTGCCATGCACGGCACTGCCATGCCCCTACAATACTGGAGGACAATGAAAAATCTTTATGTAAGGGTGTTACCCCTGAATCGCTCTTCTGCATTCTTTAATAAGTCGGGGATCTAAATCAAATGATTGCTGTAGTACTAGATGTCAACCGATAATTATGTTATGTAACAATAGCGCTTACTTAAAATTACACAGAATCAAAACCTGATGATTAATGTATCAAAACTGCTATCGGTAGCTACTATCTCCAGCTTGGTTTTTACAAATGTTACCAATGCACCCCAAGTATCTGCACAGTTAACACCCCAACAACCGACTCAAAATCGACAAGTAGACCGAAGATATAATCTTAGCTTTGAATACGGTGGCTGCCAGCGAGCTAGCACCAGAGTAGTTTGTAATGTACTTGTGACAAATTTTACTGATTCTTCACGAAAAATTAGTTTTGGTGCTAATTACGAAGATTATCAGACAAGGGCTATTGATGCTCAAGGGAACCTGTATGTTGCAAATAGTATGCAGTTGAACCAATACCAAAAAGCAAAAGAAAGAGTTTTAATCGATCTTCCACCGGGAATCCCTACAAAACTTGCTTTTAATTTTAGAATTCCGCCACAAATAACCGAACTAGCTGCAATCGATGTCGGTTATCTAAATATCAGCCGCGTTGATACGATTGGCAGAATCACCATTTCTAATTTAGGTAACATTTCTACTCAGAATACTGCCATTGCACCTAAAAAATAATCAATCTCGATTGTAGAGACGTAACATTGTTACGTCTCCTGAATCCAAATAAAATTTCATCTTAATAATTCTTAACTTTCCTTCAAATACTTTCTAAATAACTTAACAAATCTGCCATTTCTTTCGTATTTGGCTGAAACTTAGGCATTGGCGGGGTTTCACCGCTAATAACTTGATGAATCAGTCCATAACGCGATCTACGCTTAGAGATAGCTTGTAAACTCGGACCAACTCGACCATCAGCTTCCAAACCATGACATCCAGCACAGTTGATTTGAAAGATGGCATGTCCTTGAGTTGAGTCACCATTGAGCGATAAAACTGCTTTAACGTATGGGTCAGAAGATCGAACCACACGCACGGTAAATATGCCCAACACGATAGCAAGTATAATTGCCAGCATCATCAAAATGACGCGCTGCATGAGAATTTCGGGTGTGGTGATGTGGTTATCCAAAAGGTCTGTTTGTTAAGTCGAGGTTTACAAATTTTCATTTCATACACATAGCTTAAAAGTTCTTGATTGTGTCTGCAAGTACAATATGAAGCATTTTCATGCGATTGCGCTTTTAAACGCTCATCAAACAGCATTGTATTACCCGAAAACAGCGCCCTTGGGCTGTATTAGTGTCAGATTTGGTAGAATCGGGATCGGAAACAAATTTTTTATAACTCTACTAAGGAGATTAAAAGTGATTGAACCTTTATTGTGTGGTATTGTTCTTGGCTTAATTCCCATTACCCTAGCTGGATTGTTCTACAAAGCTTACGTTCAATTTAAACGCGGCAACCAATTGGGAATTTAGGTGAAAAGGGAGTAGGGAGATGGGGAGATAGGGAGATGGGGAGACAATGAAGAAATTTCCCCCTTGTCCCCCTTGTCTTCCTTGTCCCCCTTGTCCCCCTTGTCCCCCCACTCCCTACTCCCTACTCCCTTCTCGATAAAATGTCAGTGCGGTATTACCATAGACTTTTTCACGGCAAATTTCCCAAGTTGAAATGAGAGGAGAATTCCAACCTTGGGGATTGTGTTCAACTGCAATTTCACCATTTGAATCTAATAATTGATGTTGCGCTAGAGCAATCAACACATTTTCATATAACCCGCTTGCATAGGGTGGGTCAAAGTAGATGCGGTCAAATTTTTGTCCGCAAAGCTTTGGTAACTTTTGCAACACGTCACCGCGTAACAATTGAAATGTTTGGTCGTCGTTTGCTACTTGCTGCCAATTTTGCTGGATGATGGCACAAGCACGACTTGATTGTTCAATTCCAACAACTAAACTAGCACCTCGACATAGCGCTTCTGCACCCATCGAACCGCTACCAGTACAGACATCTAGCCACCGACAGCCTGAAATCTCACCCTGCCAAATATTAAATAATGCTTCTCGTACCCGCGCACTCGTTGGACGGGTTTCGTCCCCTGGTAAAGTTTTTAGCAGACGATTACCGTAGATTCTCAGGCTCATTTCTTATTGGTTATTTGTCATTGGTCATTGGTTATTTGTCATTGGTCATTGGTTATTGTCATTAGTTATTCATTTAACGACAGACAACTGACAGCTAACTACTGATTACTGACAGCTAACAGCTAACTATTGACAACTGACTACTGACTACTGACAACTAACAACTAACAAATTGTATTATGCTGCTACTTTTGTCCAAACTTGCGATACAAAATTGGATAAAATTTGCAATCCGATATTTGAGGACTTTTCCGGGTGAAACTGAACAGCCATCAAATTATCGCGGGCAATAGCAGCAGTAATGGTTTGCGAACCGTGATTTACAGTTGCAGCGCAAATAGCTTTGTCGGTTGGGTCAACATAATATGAATGGACAAAATAAACCCAAGGATGTGGGGGTAAGTGTTCCCACAGAAGGCTTTTGGGTTGAATAAAATCTAGTTGATTCCAACCCATATGAGGAATAGTAATATCGGGTTCGGGACGAAACCTTCTGACTTTGCCTTTAATAATTCCAAGTCCGGGTTCGATACCTTCAGAGGAAGACTCGAAGAGAATTTGTAAACCCAAACAGATGCCAAGGAAAGGTTTGCCCGATGCTAGAGCGTTTTTTATGGGTTGTTCTAAAGAACGCGATCGCAAATGTTGCATAGCTGGATCGAATGCACCAACTCCAGGCAAAACAACCGCGTCTGCTTGTTCGATAATCCTTGGAGAATCTGTAATTATAGGAGTTGCTCCGGCTTTTTCAAGTCCTTTACAGACTGAGTGCAAATTTCCCATGTCGTAATCTAAGACCGCAATTGTTGCCATTGACCTGCTCCCGATAAATTATTTATTATGGAGACTTTTTATATTGTAAATAATATTTTGTATGACGAAAAGATTCTTATTAACTTCTTTTGACATTTGGTTGCCAAATCACAAATCAAATTCCTCCGATGACCTCTTAGAGTCGGTGATTGTTACCAAACTTAACTCAATTCCCCATGCTTTAACTTGGCTGCGAAAACTGCCAGTGGATATTCCAACTGCCGCTAGCCAAGTAATAGCCAAAATCGACGAAACTCAACCAGACTATATTATCTGTTGTGGCATGGCAGAAAGTCGGACAAGATTAAGCGTCGAATCAAATGCTCGTAGTACAGCTATGGGGGCTATTAGTAGTACAGAGAACTTTCCCGACTATGTTCGAGAAACCAAACTCGAAGCAATTATAAATTTAGAGCAGTTAGTCCTTGGGGCAACTGCGCTCGACATTAGCCACGACTGCGGTTTATTTGTCTGTGAAGGATTATATTATTCAGTTTTGTACCACCTGCTTACGCACTCGATCAACTCCCCTTGTATTTTTGTCCACGTTCCAATTTTGACTAAAGAAAATTTGTCGGTTATCCTGGAGGATTTTCTATTAATTATTCACCGACTGGCACTTTCGTAAATTTAATTACGTCTCTAGAAGGAAAATTATATGTAAGTATATGTTGCCATTCTTACTAGTTTTACCAATTGCTCAAACAACTCCACCCACTCCAGTACCTGAAGAAGTCATTCAAAATCAGGAAGTACGTCCTTTACCAGGAACACTCGATACCGTCCCAGTATTTAATAGCAACAGTCCAGAAAAAGTTGTCCGCGAAGGAATTTTGCTTTCAACTTTTCCCTCTTCTGGTAAAAAAACACCAACTGCACACTTAAACTTTCCCTTTCGCGGTAGATTTGATGTCTTTGCCCATCATGTCTATCAAGCACCCACACCCGAAAATCTTCAAAGTCTTTATCTGGGTATCATTCTTTACAACCCTGCCAAAACACCTGTAAGAGTTAGCGTTTTGCAAGGTGCAAGTTACCTCAGCCAACCCGACGCACCTTTTATCGAACTACCATCCTTCATCGAAAATCTAAATGGTAATATTTACGCGGGTCCCGGTAGTCGAGTCACGAGCGACATTTTGCGCGGACAGCGGCAAGATATTTTCCCCAACCAAATCGAAATCCCACCCGGAGAATATCGAATGTTACTCAATGTACCTATTCCCGTGCAAGGATTAACACCACCCCTCAACGGTCGCTCAACCTATGCAAGGTTGCAAAGTAGCGGCACTGTCTACGCTGCAAGTCTGGCAATGCCAGCCCGTACTAAAGAAGATGGTAGCGAAACAGCACCCACATTAAAAGAATGGCAAAACCTCTTAAATAACGGGAAATTATCCACACCTAGAGACATTCCACCCACACCTCTCAATCAACCTGGTGCGAGAAAGTACGGACGTGTTGCAGGAGTGGCAAGGGGTTCTTATTGGCGTTCCTTAATTACCGACAATCTCAAAACCAGATTTCTGACGATTCCTCAATCCGGACAAGCCTTTTCCTACGGGTTAAGTACCCTGCATGGCGGCACCTTGGGTACAAATCAAATTCAAAGTGCCCCAATGCTCGCTCGCTACCCCGACACAGCATATCTTGCTCACGGTAACTACGGCGTGCAATATAACTTAAAATTGCCGCTATATAACAACACTCGCAACGTGCAAACAGTCAGCGTATCAATTCAAACACCTATTAAAGAAGACCAATTAGTAAAAAAAGGATTGCGATTTTTCAGCACACCAGCACAATCAACATTCTTTCGCGGAACAGTCCGCGTTAGTTACCTCGACGACTTAGGAAAACCCCAAAGCAAGTACGTACATTTAGCCCAAAAACGCGGACAACCCGGAGAATCTCTAGTTGCATTACCAATTAAGGCAGGCAAAAGCAAGCTTGTTGAGGTCGATTTTCTCTACCCACCCGACGCAACCCCACCGCAAGTATTAACAGTCACAACATTAAATAATAATGTCCCGATATTAAACCAACCCATCCCAACGAATCCATCGTACCCGTTGCCTTAAATATTCATAGCCTTCAAGTTAATGTAGTTAATGTAGTTAATGTAGGTTGGGTAGAACGTAGTGTAACCCAACGTATGATGTTGGGTTTCGATATTCGCTACAACGGCAGTTAATGTAGGTTGGGTGGAACGTAGTGTAACCCAACCGGAATGCGTTGGGTTTCGCTATTCGCTACACCCAACCTACAAAGATACAAAGATACATTTTAAAAAAAAAATTAACCGATCTGAATATATTCTTGGTTGTACATAACTAATTAAATGAAATATAAATGACTATTTTTGTAGCTACAACAACATACTAAAACTTTCAAAATATATAATATGTAGATGTGAATTAATTATATTTACTTGATATTGATAATACTTAAAACAACAGAAAAACATTTTAGGTAAATAAAATTATGTCACTAGCAAAACGTTGCGTAGCCGAGTTCATTGGGACTTTCTGGCTAGTTTTTGGTGGCTGTGGAAGTGCAGTACTAGCAGCTAGTTTCACAGCCGAAGGAGCAAGACTAAATGGAAATACAGCATTTCCTTTAGGCATCGGTTTGTTAGGTGTATCGCTAGCATTTGGACTAACAGTAATGACAATGGCTTATGCCATCGGTCATATTTCAGGATGTCACTTAAATCCAGCAGTTTCAATTGGTTTGTGGGCAGGCAAACGCTTTCCTGCTAGTGATTTACCTGGGTATATTATTGCTCAAGTTTTGGGTGCGATCGCAGCAGCATTCGTTTTGGCAATAATTGCTACAGGTCAACCAGGATTTGACCTTGTAAAAAGTGGCTTTGCTTGCAACGGTTTCTCTGAACATTCTCCGGGTGGTTATTCGCTTTGGGCTTGTTTCATTACCGAGTTAGTATTAACATTCATGTTTCTAACGATTATTCTCGGTGCAACAGACCGTCGTGCCACTCAAAATTTTGCTCCTGTTGCGATTGGTTTGGGATTAACACTAGTTCATTTAATCAGTATTCCCGTTACCAATACATCGGTAAATCCTGCCCGTAGCTTAGGTCCTGCTGTATTTGTCGGTGGTTGGGCAGCACAACAACTATGGCTGTTTTGGGTCGCACCTACGATCGGAGCAATATTAGCAGGATTTGTTTATTCGCAGTTTCTCGAAGCACCCAAACCTCAAAGAGAACTATAGAAAAATTCTGTATCGTATTAAAGTGGTGTCTTATTTACAAAGCTCTTCATCAATTCGTAGCGTTAAGGTTCTGCGATGCACGCGCAAAGAGTCTTAAATTTCCAGGGTGAACACTAACTATTTGAATTCGCACAACCGAGTGGTAGATTTCATTAATTGTGACAAGTCGTGAAGGTTAGATCCCCGACTTCGCTAACCCCTCAAACTACTAGTTAACATCTCCGTAATATAACGTTTATTAGTAGCATAAAGCACGCTTGATATCGTTAAAATGTAGGGGCACAGTATTGCTGTGCCCCTACGGCTGTACCTAACTCGAATGAGAATCCTTATAACTGCTAAATCTTAATTGCTTTTCTCAGTAGTAGCACTGCCATCAGTTGTAACATCTGCCTTATCTTGATTTTCTTGAGAAGGTGCTATACTCTCACCGCTTTGTGAAGTTGTAGAAGTAGTACTTGGACTACTATTACTACTGCTTGAAGAAGGGGCAGGACTAACTTGTGTTGCCGGAGTTTTCGCCGCAGGTTGAGGTGGAACGGTAATATTAATGTTAGGTGCCGCTGCTGGCTTAGTATTAGCTGGTGCTGGTGCTGGTGCTGCCTGTTGGGGAACAGGAATAAAAACAGGAACTTCCTTAGTTTTTTCGACTGGAACTTTAACAGGAACTTCCTTAGTTCTCTCAATAATTGTAGTTTGTTGCGGTTGCGCCGTTTGAGTAACAACGGGAGATGGGCTTGGGCTATAAATAGGTGCGGATGTTGCTGGTGCAACAGTATTATCTACCGTTTGGCTCGATTGATTAAAGTACCAGAAAGCACTACCAATTAAAGCAGCTAAACCAGCAAGCACAACACCTATTAATAATCCACGACTAGTATTTTCGTCATCGCGTTGTGCTAGTGCTTCTTCATAATTACGCTCAGATGCGCGACCTTGAACGTAACCACTTTGATAATTCGCTGCACTATTATCAACTGTTTCGCTGGTTTTCGTCACGTCGGTGTGGGCATTTCCGTCTTTATCGGTATAACTTTCCTGCCGAACTTCACGGTAATTTTTATTATCGCTTGGATTAGTCATGTTTTTTGATTTTATTTGATTAGTAAGTTTACAAAGCAGAGCATACAAGGGTTAGAGGATTGATTGCCATAAAATCACTAACCAAACACCCTGGTGTTATTTGATTCGGTTTTGTTGTATGTCGTCAGTGTAATCCCGATGATAGCCTCAATGGTTATATCTAAAGAAGTGATACAAACATCTATCTAAAGGATGACTATTTAAGTTGAAATATCAAATAATGTTTTTCGAGCTTAAGAAAATTGTTTAAGCTAGCTTTTTTGGCTGCAAATCATCTCTTTAAAATAACTTTAAATAAACTCTACGCATAATTTATATACTTTTATTTTTATAAAGTAAAATACATATAAATTATATAAAAATAAAAAAATTAATTTTACCTACTGTTTTAAACTTATTAAAATTTAAATTTACTTTAGACCGAAGATTAGACCAAACATAATTTAAATAGTGCAAAATTACAATAATTCAAATTTAGAGTTTTCTTAAACTTGTAGGGTGCGTTGCGCTTCGCTTTAACGCACCGATTAAAATAGTGCGTTATGGCTAAACTGACTCAACCATAAACCCAAATACTTATCAAGCTGTAACCCACCCTACATAATCTTTTATTTACAAATATCTTCTCAGACTTAAATTTCGACAAACGTATTTGCAAAAGTAATAAAAAACTTATTAAAAACAGTTTTAACTTCAAAAAATTTTGCCCCTAATACGCGAGGTAAAATAATATTATTTATGAAATCCAAAAAAATAGGTGCGTTCCGCGCAACGCTTACACGCACCCTACCGATATCACTCAATTATCCAACCCGTTGAATACCAACGTGCTTGACAAATACAAACCAATCCTGCGAAAATCCCTTGATTTCAATATCTTTCAACGTAAACTTCACATGACTATCTTGAACTGCTAACTTCACAATATTATTAGCATCCGGCAAACTTGTTGCAAGTACTAATTCCGTACCAGCGGGAATTAATTGCTTTGATTGGTCGTTAAGAACGCTCGAATCTATCGGTCTGCGTTTAATAAATGTATCAACGTTGAAAACAAGCTTTAAAAAACCTTGTTGAACGCCAAGAGACGCACGATTTACAGTAATATTCGCTACATCTTTTTGGGTTTGCTTGGCAATAACCGCTTCAACGGTGGTTGCTGGAACAATTGCTTCTTGAATAATTTGTACGTGCTCTGAAAAAGCAAACCAGTTGCTAAAACCTTTTAATTGAATCTTTTGAAGACCAATTTTGTAATGGTCGTTAGAACCAGGTGGAATGCTGTAAGACTGAAGTACTAATGTAGTACCAGCAGAAATATTTTGACGCTTAGTGCTAGGTAATTCACTAGCTTGAATTGGTTCTTGCTTGATAGTACTGTCTTGAATAAAAACGATTCGATTTAAAGCCATATTCTTTACCTGGGGAAGTTAATCAAATCTGATAGCGCTAGCTTCAAGTTATACTGTCACGATTCCGGATGCGAACAGAAAATATACCTAATTGTTTTAATCTTG
>CAXTCQ010000039.1:12704-40116 GCA_964242965.1 uncultured Calothrix sp.
TTAACCTCGCTGAAAACCCTTTGCTGCTGGTTTTTGATTTTTGGCTTTCGATTTTGGTTTATGAACTTCTGCAACAGCTTCTTGAAATAGATTATGTAAGTGTAAAGGTACACTCGCTATTTCTGGTAATTCTGGTTCAATTACTTTGCCGTAACTTTCTAAAAGCGCGTCCAAGTCATTTTCGAGGTTAAATTCTGGACGCTGCAATGTTGTTTGTAATATTGTTTCTAATTGATTGGGATATTCTTTTGCTAATCGATGCCAAATAAAAGCATTAATACTTTTGTCTTCTAAATAGAAACGAATCAATTTTTCTGCAGCTTCAATATTATTTGTATCTGGTGCTGCTAATATAGATTGCATTTTTGAGTAAGTTGGTAAAAACATCTGTCCCCAACGCGGATTTGAAATTGCTGTCACCTGTTCGGCTTTTCTCAATTCGACAGGTAAATCAATCTTTGGCATTACCATTTTACTCGCGTTATTTTTACTATCTAACAGATGCGAAACAACGCTTGAGTCAACACCCATTTCATCAACTGCGGCTTTAATATCTTCCGCTTCTACCCCAGCATCTTCAACTATTTCCGCGATTGACTTCGATGTATCGATACCCGCTTTTTCTAACTGATTTTGAGCGGTAATCTCTTGTAGTTCGCCCATTTTTTTATTAAGTTGATATCCCGGCATTGTCACTTCATCTTTACCAAAAAAGTCAACAAATTGCTCGTGATATACATTCACAGACTGCCAAGCTGACTCTAATAAATCGGGAGCATCGCTATAAAGTTGATTTCGATAATTATCTTTAAAATTACCAATTGCTACCGCTAATTTGGGTTTGCCCAATTTACCCATCACAGTACAGGGACCAGAAAAAATCCACGATGTCTCAGTAACCGGAGATATACGAGTTAATAGAATTTCCCCAAGTTTAAACCGTGACATGTCTTGTTGAAGCTTAGGACTATTCGGCTGAACAATGTAACGTTTTGCTGTCAACCAGTTCATTAACTCAAAGCCGTCAGGTAAGATTTCAGTTATCGCAAACAAGCCGATAAAACTACGATGCCAACTTTTAATCAGATTAATTTCACTTGACGTTAACTCAGCATGGCTTTGTATAAATAAATCTAACGGCGATCTATCGCCAACTTTACCGTCGCAAATAAAAGTATCAACAATCATGTCCCGTTGAACATTATCCCCCGAACCGCGTCGTACTTGCTTTGCTACGTAGCTTTCTAGAGCTTGCGCTAGTTCACCTTCAGACTCCAAAACAAAATCGGTCAAAGATTGCTTGATTGTATGCGATCGCGCTAACATGCCATCCACAAGTTGATTTATATAATACGACAGGTGTAACTTAAACAGTATAAGTCAATTACCGCATCTAACCGCAGTAATATTAATAAGGATGAACATCCAACCCTGAATATGCGTTACCAACATAAGTGCCTATGCATTCATTAATTATACATTCCTGAATTCTGTATCCTGTATTCAGTAAAGCAAATAGAAAAAAAAGATATATAAATAATTTTGCACGCCTACTTATACGGTTACTGTTCAAGTAGTGTAGATGAGTAGATAAAAAAATATCACGAATACATGATTTTATCTTTACCTACCAAATTCCCGACAATTACATTGTCCAAAATAGCACTTTACCCGACGAAGCGCAAGAATAAGTCGAGTGATTGCCAATAGCAAATCTTGACGAATATCGCTTGTTCCCATCACCTTTAAAACAATTATTAATGAATCAAATTAATAATGATGTTTATTTGCGAGATGTAAATTAGATATCGATATGTCGCATAAGCAACAACTTCAAATGTCCGCCAAAACTACCGCACACCAAAAATAAATCGCCAGTTGTAAAAAAATACACGCCGCTAATAGCTTGATACTTGCTGTACATGCATCAAGTTGATTCTATGCAAATGATAAGGTTAAAAACATTATTTAAATTGTTTGTAAAAAATTTCCAATTGCGATTCGATGAAGATAAATATAAGTTATGATTGATTATTGTCTATGTAATATTTAAAGGCAGCTAAAAATTGGAATTATTAGAGCCGACCTAACTATTTGCTTACGATATTAAACCCAGAATCGTACCGATTGACAGTAAATGCTTGTTTCTAGTAGCAATTGCACCAATACCATTTAAAAAATATCTATTTTGCTAGTGACATTTAAAGAGTTACTGATATGCTAAAAGTTAGCATCAATAATTCTTTGCATAAATACTCGTAAGTTAAGTTTTTTATGCTGAAAACAAAAAAATCTTTATTCGAATACTGGTTTCTAGGAGTAACTTTATTAATAGTATTGTCTAGCATTACAAGCTGGTCAACACCTGGAATAGCAGCGAAGGTGACATTTAAACCACCTGGCGATCGCGCTCCGAAAACCTCGTCGGGGGCTGCATCTCGTGATGTATCGGCTTGTATTGCAAATCAAATAGGTATGGCAGTGACACCTTTATTACCAACAACTAATATTGGTTTAACAATTGCGGAACGTCCGACAGTATTTGTTTATCTTCCGCAAACAAATGCAAAAAAGGCATTTTTTAGCATTCAAGATGAAGCTAGCAACCATATTTACCAAAGTAACGTTAGCCTACCTCAAAAACCGGGTGTAATGGAAGTTAAACTTCCAGAGTCCGCTCCCGAATTGAAAATAGGTAAAAATTACAAATGGTCTTTAGTCATAATTTGCACCGCAGATTTGGAACCAGATAGTCCGTTTGTGAGTGGATGGGTTCGTCGAGTTAAGGCACACCCTGTAAATTCCCAGACTGCAACGCTAGAGTCGGCATCTTTATTAGCCCAAACCGGCATTTGGTACGATACGCTTTCAACTTTGGCACAGCTACGGCGCAATCAACCGAATAATCAAGCTGCTTCAGCTTCATGGCAAGAGTTATTGAAATCAGTTGGACTGAATGCGATCGCAAGCAAACCACTGATTAATTAAAACTTAACATTTATACAATAGGCGGATGTGGTCTAAATTCAAACAGCTACTTTGGCAATGGCGTGTTGTCCTTGTAACATCCCCTACTGTTGCCATCTGTATTATTTTGGCAAACATGTTAGGAGGATTCCATTTGCTCGAATGGGCAACGCTGGAACGATTTTTTGCATTACGTCCGCAAAAACCCCATTCTGAGCGTATTCTCGTCGTCGCAATCGACGAACAAGATATTAGTCAAATCGGCAAAGGACAGATTCCCGATGCTGCTCTAGCCGATGCTATCAAACGAATCCAGGCTGCGAAGCCTGTGGCGATTGGCATGGATTTATACCGCGACTTGCCGATTGAGCCGGGTCATCAAGAGTTCGTAAAAGTCCTGAAAACCACACCCAATTTGATTGGAGTCAAGAAAATTATTGAGAAACAAGTGGCTCCACCTCAGATTTTGTCTCAACTTGACCGCGTTGGATTGGCGGATGTGGTTTTAGATAGTGATGGTAAAGTACGACGCGGTTTATTGAGTGCTGAAGTAAATAATGGCATCGTTGATACTAGCTTGGCAGCGCGGTTAAGCGTCATGTACGCCGAATCGAAAGGGATTAAGCTAGAGGCATTAGACAACAAACAAACAATATTGCGTTTGGGTAAAGCAGTATTTGTACCGCTCCAAAAACATCAAGAGTTTAACTATTATGGAGCCGATTTAGGTGGATATCAAATTTTATTAGATTTTTGCGGCTTTGAAGATAGTTTTGATTCAGTGAATTTACGTGATATATTATCAAACTCAGTACCAAACAATCAAATACGCGATCGCATTGTTTTAATTGGTGTTACTGCCTCTAGTGGCAACGATTTTTTCAGTGTTGGTTACAGACGCAGTTGGGGTAGCGAGAACGAACGGATGCCTGGAGTAATTGTTCATGCCAACTTAATTAGCCAAATATTAAATGCGGCAATCGACGCCAAACCTTTACTACGCGGGTGGTCTGTTGCTGCTGCTCTTGCGTGGGTGTTGTGGTGGTCGGGAGTTGGTAGCGCTATTAGCTGGCTGTTACTTGAGATACATGTTTCCAGAAGGGGTCTGATTCTAGGGTTGCTGTTTCTAACTATTATTCTTTTGGCTATTAGTATTATTACGATAAATTTTGTTATATTTTTAACTAGTTATTGGGTTCCTTCAGTTTCGCCAATTTTGGCTTTATTTATATCTGCAATTTTTACAACTATTTTGCATAAGCAATCGCAACTCGAACAAGCGAATCAGCAACTGCAAGAATATTCTCGCACCTTAGAGCAAAAAGTTAGCGATCGCACTCAAGAACTTGCCCTGGCTAAAGTTGCTGCTGATGTAGCAAACCAAGCTAAAAGTGAATTTCTTGCGAACATGAGTCACGAGTTGCGTACACCACTAAATGGAATTTTGGGATACGCTCAAATTCTTCAACGCTCCCAAACTATCAACCAAGTTGAACGCAATGGAGTTGGCATTATTCACGAATGCGGTTTGCACCTGCTGACTCTCATCAACGATATTTTAGATTTGTCAAAAATTGAAGCTCGTAAACTAGAATTACACAACAACAATTTTAATTTTCGCTCGTTTTTGACTAGTGTTATTGAGATGTGTCGAATTCGTGCCGAACAAAAAAATATTTTGTTCGTTGCAAATCTCGATCGAATTCCAATTGCTGTTTGTTGTGATGAAAAACGCTTGCGACAAGTTTTGATTAATTTAATCGGTAATGCTATCAAGTTTACCGAAAACGGTAAAGTTACTTTCAACGTTAAAATCATTGACTCCCCAATTACAGTTGTTAACCACCAAATTCGTTTTGAGATTATCGATACTGGAGTTGGAATGACTCCCGAACAGTTACCCAAGATTTTTTTACCATTTGAACAATTTGGAGAAAAGCTTTATCAAGCTGAAGGAACTGGATTAGGTTTAGCGATTAGTTCTCAAATTGTCGAATTGATGGGTAGTAAAATCCACGTTGAAAGTAAGTTAGGATTCGGTAGTAAGTTTTGGCTCGATTTAAATTTAACTATTGACCACGAATGGATACAGCCTGCATCAACAATATCTTATCAGAATCTTGTCGGAATTCGCGGTCATAGAAATAAAATACTAATTGTGGATGACCAATGGGAAAACCGTTCGGTCATTATAAATTTACTTGCACCAATCGGTTTTGTTTGTTTTGAAGCTAGTAATGGTGAAGAAGCACTACTTCAAGTTAAAAAAAATCATCCAGACTTGGTTATTACTGATTTAGCAATGCCAGTTATGGATGGATTTGAGTTAATAACAGCTTTAAGAAATAATCTAAATCAAAGATTAATAATTATTGTTTCTTCAGCAAGTGTATTTGAAAATGACCGAAATAATAGTTTAGCAGCCGGAGGTGATGATTTTTTACCAAAGCCAGTACAACTGGATAAATTGTTGAAACTTTTAGAGCAATATTTAGGTATTGAGTGGGTTAATAACGATATTTTAAAATCCGAAAATTCCGAGCAACAAATTTACAAACTTGATGAAGTTTATTTTACACTACCTGAATCAGAAATTGAAACAATTCTCGATTTAGCAATGCGGGGAAATATTAAAAATATACTGATAGTTCTTGATAAATTGGCAAAAAATGAAAAATTTATTCCGTTTGTTATTACAGTTCGAAATTTAGCAAATAACTTCCAAGTCAAAAAAATTAAAGAACTTATTTTAAAGATTAAGGAGAATTATAAATGAATTTTATTTCGGAACAAGCAACTATCTTAATAGTCGATGACAATCAAACTAATCTAAAAGTTTTGTGCGAAGCAATTGCAGATTCTGGATGGGAGATTTTAGTTGCTACCGATGGTGAAAGTGCAATCGAACAAGCTGAATATGCTCAACCTGATTTAATCTTATTAGATGTAATGATGCCTGGTATTGACGGATTTGAGACTTGTCAGCACCTCAAAAATAATCTAAAAACCTGTGAAATTCCGATTATTTTTATGACGGCTCTTTCTGATACTATTGATAAAGTTAAAGGGTTATCTATTGGTGGAGTTGATTACATTACCAAACCATTTCATACTGAAGAAGTTTTAGCGCGGATTAACGTACATCTGAAGCTACATACTTTAACCAAAGAGCTTGAAGACCAAAAAAACGACTTAGAAAAGCGTGTTGCCGAACGCACTAGCGAATTATCGCAAGCACTACATGAATTGCAACAATCGCAGCTTCAATTAATCCAAAGCGAAAAAATGTCAACTCTCGGTCAATTAGTTGCTAGTGTTGCCCACGAAATTAATAATCCAGCTGGATTTATTACGGGTAATGTATATCAGCTTTCTGAATATACTTCTAAGTTAATTAATCATCTCGAACTTTATCGTCGTATTTACTCAAATACCTCAGATGAAATAGTTAATAATGCTGCATCTATTTACCTCGAAGACTTGATTAAGGATATACCAGAAGTCATTAGTTCTATGGAGGTTGGTATCGACCGTATTTGCAACATTAGTACCAGTTTGCGAACTTTTTGTCGTTCAGATACATCAAATAAAGTCGAGTTTGATATTCACGAAGGTATTGAAAGCACTTTGATGATTTTAAAACCCCGATTGAAGGCAAATAATAAACGTCCTGAAATCGAGGTTGTGAAAGAATATGGAAATTTACCCTATGTTGAATGTTATCCCGGACAACTCAACCAAGTTCTGATGAATATTATTTCTAATGCGATTGATGCTTTAGAAGAATCGATCGATAAAACTAGCATGACAATTTGTATTTGTACGCAAATAAATTCGGAGTGCAATCGCGTAATAATTTTTATTAAGGATAATGGGAAAGGTATGAGTGTTGAAACTCAAGAACAAATTTTTGAGCAATTTTTTACCACGAAGTCAGTAGGTAAAGGTACTGGTTTAGGTTTATCAATTAGTCGTCAAATTATTGAAGAAAAGCATCAAGGAAAAATATTCTGTAAATCATCTCCAGGGGAAGGGACAGAATTTATTATTGAAATCCCTATTGTTTGAAACTAATAGTCGGTTTCATAAGTTTCGCTTTTGTTGCTACCCCGACAACGAAGTGCGAAGTCGGGGTATCTGACCCTCACGACTTGGCACAATTAATAACACGAACCACTAATACTTTGTTTCATTAATTTTCACATTTTAAGAGGGTGAACCGGGTAACTTTTACGAAATCCGGATTCTTGAAACCCTTGCGAAAAGCCGATTTTAGTCATTACACTGGGTAGTCGGCGTTTGAGGTAATAAGGTGTAAAATTATGCAACATAAGCTGTAAATATGAGTAATTATAATAAGTTAATTATAGGTATTAATATCAATCTGCGAAGCTTAGGTATCCTGCCTAACCGTACAGGTGAGATGCCAATGCTACGAGCAGCATTAATGGTGGTTCTATTTATATCAAATATTGCTCCAGCTTTGGCAACTACTCGTCAAATCCTCAACGACCAAAGCTTATTACCTCAAGCTGCCAAACCAAATTCCACATACCTCGAACAAAGTCGAGTCCGGTTTGAATCGGGACGGTTTAGCGAAGCTGTTAATATTTGGCAGCAAGCAGCAACCGACACAAAAAAACAGAAAAATGAGTCTCTTGTGCTAGATGCAGCACGGATTTTAGGACTAAGTATCCAGCAAGCGCAAAGTATCAACGATTTACGTGCAGAAGCTTACTCGCTCGTTGAATTAGGAAAATTATACGAAAATTCGCAGCAATTAGACGAAGCATTAAGTTTGAGTACGAAAGCGCTGCAAATATCTCAAACCATAAATGCTTCGGAAATAGCATATCAAGCAGCTTGGCAAGTTGGACGCATCTACAAAATCAAGGGTAATATCAAGAGTGCTAAAGCATCCTACGATACATCGGTCAAAATGCTCAAGTTGTTACGCAGCGATTTAGTTGCCATTAACCGTGATATCCAATTTTCGTTTCAAGAAAGCGTCGAACCAGTTTACCGTGAATTTGTCTCGCTGCTGTTGTCATCGAATCCCAGTCAAGAAAACCTCATCCAAGCAAGAGAAGTCATCGAAGCGTTACAACTTGCTCAACTCGATAATTTTTTCTGCGAAGCTTGTATCGATACCAAACCCAAAAAAATCGACGAAATCGACCCGGAAGCTGCGATTATTTATCCAATTATTTTAAGCGATCGCATCGAAGTCATTTTATCAGTGCCGGGACAACCTTTATCGAGCTACCGAACCGTCCTTTCCCAAGCTGAAACCGAACAAACCATCAAGTTAATGCGACAATCGCTCAATCCCGCGTTTTCAAATCAAGAACGCATCCAGGTTTCACAAAAATTATACGACTGGTTAATTCGTCCCGCACAATCCCAATTATCGCAAGGTCAAATCAAAACCTTGGTTTTTATACTCGATGGTTCGCTGCGAAATTTACCGATGGCAGGATTGTACGATAGCAAGCAATATCTAATTGAAAAGTATAATGTTGCCCTATCTCCGGGAATGAAATTTATCTCAAAATCTATAAAACCCGAACGATTGAAAGTTCTCACCGCTGGACTTAGCGAAGCAAGGCAAGGTTTTAAAGCTTTACCCGCAGTCAAATCAGAAATAACAAAAATTTCGGAAGAGTTATCAACAAAACTACTTTTGAATGAAAACTTTACGGTTACAAATTTAAAAAATGCGATAAAGGCAATACCTTTTTCTATCCTTCATCTTGCCACTCACGCACAATTTAGTAGTAAGTCAGATGATACATTTATACTTACCTGGGATGGCAAAATTAACATTAAAGAACTCAATGAATTACTTCAAGTACGACAATCCGAATCGAATCCGGTCGAATTAATAGTTCTAAGTGCATGTCAAACAGCAAAAGGTGACAATCGCGCTATTCTAGGATTGGCAGGTGTTGCAGTTAGTTCCGGTGTCCGCAGCACCATCGGAACATTATGGGCCGTACAAGATGAATCCACAGCTTTCTTTATGGTCGAATTTTACAAACAACTTAACCGGCCTGGTGTATCTAAAGCCCAAGCATTACGTAACACCCAACTTAAATTTATAAAAGGCAAAGATTTTCACCACCCTTTTTACTGGGCAGCATTCGTTCTGATTGGAAATTGGTTGTGAAGGGGGAGTAGGGAGTAGGAAGTGGGGAAGTAAATTAAGAATATCTTGTTCTAATTAAAACACGCTATTTAAATGTTACTGTGACATTAATTTTGTGGGATGTAGAGACGCGATATATCGCGTCTCTCCAAGGTTTTCAACACCTAACCAACCCATCAAAACTTTTGACATGAACCACTAGGTTTTAATAATATTGTTAAGAGTACAATTGCTCATTGTTTCAAGTTAGGCTTTTTATTTATCTCGTATCTTTAGTAACAGAAATCTATTCAAAAATAATATAATTTTTTCTTGATATTTATATTTGCCTCAAAATTATATTCGCCCTATAATGAAAAATAATATGTCTAGATTATCTTAATATTTAAAACTTTAAAATTCAAACAAGTAACTAGCCAAACTTGTTTGACCTGTATCAAATTTTATAGTAGTTGAAACCCACATGTAAGTTTATGAATTAAATTTCTAATTTAATTCTGGTTTAATAACATACACAACTGCTTTAAAAATAATCGTATTGGGGCTAAATTTGGACAAGATACGATATTCCCTCTCCAAAAATGCGAATCTGCCAAAATCCCAATTGCTCAAATCCATTCAATGCAGAGGAAAATCGATTTTGCAACAGCTGCGGGCAAAGCAACTTTGGCGATTTCCTCCGCAATCGTTTCCGCGTGTCAAAATTATTAGGAGAAGGTGGTTTTAGTCGAACCTACGCATCTGTTGATATCGATAGACTCGATGCACCCTGCGTCATCAAGCAATTTTTCCCGCAGGTGCAGGGAACCGCTGCACGCGCAAAAGCTGCACAACTATTTAAAGAGGAAGCATTTCGACTCTACGAACTCGGCGAAAATCACCCATCAATCCCGCGTTTACTTGCCTATTTTGAACAAGGTGCAAGCTTGTATTTAGTACAAGAATTAATTCCAGGAGATACACTATTTAAAGAACTTCAGCAATTTGCATTCGGTGAAAATAAAATTCGCCACATACTCGGTGAGATTTTACCAGTTATCGATTTTATTCATTCGCGTAATGTTCTGCATCGAGACATTAAACCAGAAAATATTATTCGTCGGCAAGGTGACGGTAAACTTGTATTAATTGACTTTGGTGGTGCGAAACAAATTACCCAAACTAGTCTTTCGCGGCAAGCAACGGTAATTTATACCATCGGTTATGCACCCAGCGAACAAATGGCAGGATTTGCTTGTCATGCCAGCGATTTATATTCGTTGGGTGTAACTTGCGTGCGTCTTTTAACACATTGCTTACCCTATCAAGATAGCACTGGTAATATTAACGATATACTTTATGATGCTATAAATGCACAGTGGCGCTGGCGAGAAATTATCCAGAAAAAAAATATTATTATCAGCGAACAACTAGGATATATACTCGATAAATTACTCAAAAATATAGTTCGAGAAAGATATCAATCAGCCATCGAAGCATTACAAGATTTAAATAATCCTAACTTTACAAGTTTTTTTGGAATGGCGACAGTTCCACAAATTGAAGTACCTGTAGAACCGTCGCAACGCGAAACATTAGAATCAAAATCGCAAGAATTACTAACATTTCCAACCTTTGACAGCTTTAAATTTGATATAGCGATAATCGATGCCCAAGGTACAGAAATTGTCCGCGATCGCACGAGTGCCCGTTTTTTTCGTGAAGATTTAGGAAACGATATATTCCTCGATATGGTATCGATTCCCGGTGGCAGTTTTATGATGGGTTCCAAAGATGGTGAAGGTGATGCCGACGAACGCCCCCAGCACAGTGTAACTATTGAACCATTTTGCATGAGTAAATATCCCGTAACCCAAGCGCAGTGGCGAGCAGTAGCAGCCTTACCCAGAGTCAATCAAGCCCTAAATCCTAACCCGTCAAAATTCAAAGGCGCAAATCGCCCGGTAGAAAATGTATCTTGGCACGAGGCACAAGAATTTTGCACTCGACTATGGAAACAAACCGGACGCGAATACCGTTTACCAAGCGAGGCAGAATGGGAATACGCATGTCGCGCAGGAACAGCAACATCATTTCACTTCGGTGAAACCATTACCCCCGATTTAGCAAATTGCGGCAGCAGCGACACAGGAACATTTGAAGCCAAAACCAAATTTCGCAAAGAAACCACCCCAGTCGGAAGCTTTGGAGTTGCCAACAGCTTTGGATTGTACGACATGCACGGCTTAGTGTGGGAATGGTGTGCCGACCCTTGGCATAATAATTACAACGGCGCACCCAGCGATGGTAGCGTCTGGGAATGGAACGGCGACAAAAATCGACGAGTACTGCGTGGTGGTTCGTGGAGTTTTAGCCCCATACTCTGTCGCAGTGCTAGCCGTAGTTGGAACGAATCGGATGGAGGTTTAAGGATATGCGGGTTTCGTGTAGTTGTGAATATTTAAAAGACGAATTTATTCGCCGCTACAGCTAAGGCAAATTATCGGGGTCGATACCTGTAGAACGCAAATAATTTGCCAACTGTTCTGCTTTCTCCTCTGCGGTCAAATAGCGTAAGCCTCTTTCGTCATACCAAGATAATATTTCTTGTTGAATACCACCAATTACACCTCGATGCCGTCCAATCCCCAAACCGACTTCTGGCATCCAGTAGGGTTCACCAATTTGTAATTCATAGTTTTTATCTACCAACTTATACACTTCAAACGGTTGTTGTTGGTCGCGCCGCCAAAATTCGAGATTATAAATTACATAGTAAAGTACGCCAAGTTTCGCGTAAATATCTAACTTCTCATCATATTCATTACCAGGGCTATGAGATACCATCTCTAATGTGAGTATTGGAACTACACCATTTTCTTCCCAGGTTGCATAGCTTCTACGAGATTTCCCGCCTTTTTTACGCTCTACTCCCAAGCTTAAAAAGGCATCTGGAACTACTGGAACTCTTGAATTAATCCCCGTAGTGTGGTATAGTGCCATATCGACACCAAAAAACCAATCCATCCGCTTAACCCAAATTGAGGAAAGCAAAAATAGCAAAATATTGGGCAAAAAATTCTGATCTTCATTATCCACTGGTATATCGTCCGAACTAGGTAGTTCGTCAGTGCTTGGCAACGCAATTTTGAGATGTTCTGACAGCATAGCTTGTTATCTCAGTGGGCGTTTATTTTTTATTATAGGTTGGCTATCTGTTAATATTACCTTTGTTATTTGCGTTGTGCCCTTGTAAACAAGCGTGGATGAGATTCTTGAAGAACTTCAGCAGATCGTAAGTGGCTATTGTGTATTCCAATGTATAGAATGTGCGGATGCAGTTCAAGGCTTCCTGATGAGTCAAGGCATATCTGGAAAACGAATAAAATTGGATTTGGGATTCCGGAACTTGCCTTGGTCAGTTATATATGACCTGAAACGAAACCAGCAAATAGCGACGAATGGTTTTCATGAGGGTATAGTTGTTTGGGTTAAGGGTGAAGAAATCGTATTTGATAACATCGCTACTTTAGGAGTTAATAAAGCACAGTGGCTTATAAATCTGACTTCCCCTACAATTGAGTTGGGACGTGGTAAGTAGAAAAGTTCAAAAAAACCGAACTATGTAACGAAATATAAAGTTACCCAAAACCCCCTTCCCTTCTACATTCTGCCTTCTGTCTTCTCCCTTGTTTCAACGATGAATATTCATGCCCACCTACTTAAATTCAGAATAACGGAAGAAGCGTTTTAGTTTTGGTAATATGCATGACCTCTACGTACTGATTAATAAAATTCAAAAAGCTCCTTCGATGTACCTGGGTAGAGCTTCAATTATCTGTCTTCAAGCTTTTTTGTCAGGATACAGCATCTCTCAATACGAGTTGGGTGCAGACCAAACTCCCCAGGATAAAGATTTTGAAGAATTCCCAGAATGGGTTAGACAAAAATTTTATGTTCAAACCAGTCAATCTTGGGGAAATATTCTGCTTTTCCATGCGGAAGATGAGCACAAAGCTCTCGATTTATTCTTTAAGGTTTTTGAAGAATTCCGCAATCGACATGTTTCAGTTCAACTTGATTCTGTGAAACAGCAAATTGCTTCGTAAAGCTGGTATTGTTACAGTACGACCATTCTCCAATTAATAAAGCACCACCACGATTACTCCAATCATGGTTAAGCAAGTACTAAACCAATCAAACTATCCAGTAAGCGATCGCGTGACAATGGCATGATTTCCTTTCCATACAGCATTTCCTGAACGATAATATGCGATACCAGCGACCCGAAGAAAATATGCGCGATCGCTTCCGGATCATCAATGCTCAATTCCTGATGGGATAGCAAATACTCGCTAAGTAGTTGTCGTCCTTGGTTAACTACAATTTGAGTATAAAGTTTTGCCAACTGCGGAAAACGCTCCGACTCTCCTATAATTAGCCGAATCAGTCCTAAATAATCGCGGTTATCAGCAACTTTCGTAAAAAATATTTCGCCAAGTCTCCGCAATAACACTATAGGTTCACCTGTCACTTCCTCACCATTAAAAACGCAACGAAAATTAGCCAAAGTTACCCATTCATCAACGCTTTAAACAACCCCTGCTTATCCCTAAAGTGACTGTAAATCGTCTGCTTGTATACAGACGGGGTATCTAACCCAGCAGTTCTCTCTATACTTGGATTTGAGCATTGATGAAAATTTGCGCTATGCGGCAAGTTTGCGGGAAGTTCCGGATAAATTATTCGTTGAACGTCGCATTAAATACCTCAAATTGATGGATTTAGATCGTCTCGAAGTCCGCACCTCTAATTTAGAACTAGCCGAACAAACTTTATTGCAAGCACCTGCAAATATTGCCGACGTACAAACATTTGGCGCGGGTGTATATGGTCTAGTACTGTGGATATTTCCATCATTGCTAACTGCGATCGCAATGGTCACTATTACTATCTGTATAATCCGTACTTACAGTCACCTGCTGCCAAGCATCTAAATCCGTTTTGATCCATTCCAGTTTTCGGTGAATTAGGCTCATGGCATCGGTGCCTAATGCCAGTCGCATATCAAAGCGCTAAGTTGTTCTGGTTTGCGAGCAGTAGCAAGTAGGTAGTCGCCTTTCTTCAACACAGCTTCTGCTAGGGTTCGTCCAAACCCTGTTGAACATCCTGTAATTAACCAAACTTTAGGAGCGACACAATTTTTGTCTGAGTTCATTTGTTTTCTCCAATACAAATACGGTAAGACACGCTTCATATTTCTTACGGTAGAAGACAGCCATACGACTGTCCAATATATATTTGACTAAGATTAATAGCTTAAACATATAAGTGTGATGGAACTACGGCACCTGCATTATTTCATCGCGGTGGCTGAGGAACTACACTTTAGTCGAGCAGCCGAGCGGTTGCACATTTCCCAACCCCCGCTCAGTCAGCAAATTCGCGGTTTGGAAGATGAACTAGGAGTCAAGCTGTTTGAACGAACGAAGCGGCAAGTGCATCTGACTGAAGCAGGCAAAGTGTTTTTAGAGCGCTCAACAAGAGTGTTAGCGCAACTCGAACAAGCAATCGAAGTGACACAACAAATCGGACGGGGTGAGGTGGGACGGTTGGCAATCAGCTTTGTTGACTCTGCAATGTATATGTTACTACCAGAGATTTTAAGGGACTTTCGAGAACAGTTTCCGGCAGTAGAACTGCGATTGCATGAACTGACGACGCAAGAGCAGATTCAAGCACTGCATCACAAACAGGTTGATATCGGCATTGTTCGTTCTGCCATTAGCGAACCAGGTTTGAGTGTGGAGTGCTTTTTGCCAGAATCATTGGTGTTGGCATTGCCAGAAACCCATCCGCTCTGTGCCCAAACCAAAGTGTCTCTCGGAGCGTTGGCTGAGGAATCATTTATCCTATTTCCTGCCAAAATGGGACCCGTCTTTTACGAGCAAATTATTACCATTTGTCAACAAGCTGGATTTCGTCCGAAAGTGGCTCAAGAGGCGGTTCAGATGCAGACGATCATCGGCTTGGTTGCGGCAGGACTGGGCATCGCTTTAGTTCCCACCTCCATGCAAAACTTCCACAGAAGCGGAGTCATTTACAGACCCTTACAAGAACAGATCCCTAAAACCGGACTTTATCTGGCTTGGCGGCAGCATGATTCCTCTCCAGTAATAAGAGAGTTTCTCCTCTTAGCACGGAAGACGACATGGCGGGGAGTCAAATCATGATGAAATATATTTCAGCAGAAACATCGTCCGCACAACTTTACCTACTCGATGTGGATGAACGTTCTTTTTTTAATTGCTTTCACTGCAATATTATTGACTATCAGCATCCGTAAATTCCGCAGCCAACTAAGTTAATCGTCCAAACAAAAAAACCCGACTTTCGCAAGCCGGGTTTCCTACATAACATCTAAACAACTACACCAATTTCAAATCAGCATATTCAGCAAATAAATCATCCGAAGTTAAAGTATCACCCTCAGCTTGAGGAGTCCACAGCACTTCAATTGCCAATAAATTATCGCCGGAAATGCTGCCAATTTGACGCAATGCTTGGCGCAAATCATCTGCGCTATTAATAGCGGGAATATCATATTTGCCCAATGTTGCCGCCAACAATGTCACAATAATATACTCTCCCGGACCCTCAGTAATTAGACGTGTCGGGTTATCGATTTCATCAGCAGCGGGTAAAGCGGCATTATTTGCAATGCGACCTTTGAGTTGATTGTTAACATTCGACAGCGTTTCTTCAGTAAATTTACTCCGTTCTGCCAATGCCAAGCGATTGAATTCCGACTCTGCCGAATTTAGTCGCGCTTGTTGCGTGCCACCACCCGCATATACCCAATATTCGGGATGACGAAGTAACGCCAAACTTGCTTCCTGCAACACTTCGACACGACCTGCGGAAGTATTAGTATCAGCAGTTTCCGCAATATGATTAAGTTCGGTTTTTAACCCACTTGCGCTAGCGAGTAAACCTACTTGCAAGCGAGTTACCGATACAGTCGGGTTGGGGCTGTAGGTATCTTCGTTGGTTTCACCACTACCGACGCGGCGGAATGTTTGAACGAGGAAATTCACAACAGCAAAGAAAACCATAATGCCTAATAAGCTACCGAAACCCCCGCCAATTCCCCAGAAAGGCAGTAAGAACGGGAAGCCAAAGCCGCCACCAAAGCCACCACCTGGGTAGTATCCACCACCACCAGGGGCGTATGTACGCGGCGCACTATAAGGACGGCTGGAGGATGGCATTCGGAATGAACCACCACCGATTCGACCTCCACTGCGGGCTGCCATCGCATCGTCAGCGTGACCGAATGTCAAGCCAAATACTAGAGACAGTAGGAGTAACGATGTTAAAAGCGGTTTGATAGTTTGTAGTATTTTTTTACGCATAACGCATTCCTTGAAAATTGTTTTGGTTATATTCTGCGCTTGCTTGGTAACGCCAACCGCGAATTAAGTAACCATGAGATATCGGCTACTTCTCTAATTTACCGTTTATTACTGGGTGAAGGCAGCAAACTATAGGCGGATTTTCTGATGTAATAACCGTACTGAAACTTAGGGAGTCAGGAGTTAGGAGTTAGGAGTTAGGAGTTAGGAGTTAGGAGTTAGGAGTTAGGAGTAGCCCGCGACAGGAGTGGATAAAAACTGGTCTAAAATTGCTAATTTTTCTCTTCCCTTTGCGTCCTTTGTGGTTCAACATAAAGATTTTTTTGAACCACAAAGGACACAAAGGACACGAAGGAGAAGCGTATTTTAGTTTCACCTTAACAGGGCTAGAGTTAGGAGTTAGGATGAATATGAAAGTTGTAAATTTCCGAAAATATCGCCAAGCATGGTTTGTGCCTCCGGCATATCGCAAAGCGCTGCCGCATATAAAGTTCAGCCCTAAAAAGCCCATTTCCATTAAAAATTGTATCCTAAACTCGTTTCTGGTTTACAGTTGCAAGTAACGCAATTTTAAGTGTAGGCAATGTCAAGATATACATTAATAGCGTCATTGCGAAAAGCTTGCAAGATTGCTCAAGCATCTATCGAAACTGGAATTCCTACTGATGAGTTAGTTGAGATTTTTCAACAAAAAATCACCCGTCGTCGCCTAATTTACACAGGATTGGGACTAGCTACGGACATGACCGGAAATTATAAAAGTTTAGTTGAGAAGATATGCCCAAACGCCGTTGTTACAGTGGATAGATTCCATGTTACAAAAATAATACACGAAGAGCTAAACCAAGCTAGAATAGCAGAAAAAAAAGCTGATTTGGAATTAAATGTTAAATCGAGAGAAAAAGTATTTGATAGTTTAAAAGGTAACAAATATACAATTTTAAAAGCAGAAGATAATCTGATGGATAAACAAAAAATCAAGTTAAATACAATTAGAGAAGCATCTCCTTTAATAACTTTAGAAGCACATGACACCTTCTTATTTTTCTCCGTTACCCCGACTTATTGAGCGGATACTTGAAAACTTACCCTGCGGCTTCTAGGGATTGTCGAATGTCCTTGAAGAGCAAAAGCAGGTGCAGGGGATTGGTTGGAGATTCTTCCATGCCGAATTTGAGGTAAAAGGCGCGGGCTTCGTCGTCTTTAGCATGGACAAGAAAAGCGCGACCGCCAATAGTTTCTGCCCCCGCCAGGGAGCGGCGTAGCGCGTTGCGGAACATGGCTTTACCTAAGCCTTTTCCTTGTTCGCCTCTGTCTATGGCAAACCGCGCCATCAGGATAACCGGCACGGGATAACGCCCCTGCCCTTTCATGACACGAGCGGGGGCATCGTCCGGCGATACGGAAGCAGGGGCAAGGCTATAATAGCCGATGACGCGCTCGGCGCGGCTCAGGACATAGGTTCTGGCTCCGCCGCTTGCCTGATTTTGCAAAGCGTATTTCATCAGGAAATCATTAAGTGGCGGCTTGCCACAATCGAAATCCGCAATGATATGACTTTTGGCAAGCAGAATAGGCTCATTTAAAGGCTCACTTTGCATGAAAACAATTCCAGTTCCTTGCATTAAAACGGTTCTTGTTCGCTAAAGAGTCGCTGCAATTCTGGAACGACTTTCGGCGGCGCGTCAAGACGTTCGCAGAACGCTTCCCACTGGTCAGGTGGCAAGGGAAACTCGGTTTGATGCATCAGAATAGCATTTGCGGCATCAAGCGATGCTTGTAGTACAAACTTGCTTACATTCGTGTGCCGGGCTCGTGCCGCTTCTGCCAGTATTGCCTTTTCCGGCTCCGTTGCGCGAATGGAAAGCCGCGTTTCTTTTGGCGTAGCGGTTGCTGCCTCAACCATGATTTTTCTCCTATGACTCTTTTTGTACTCCCAGTGTACACCCAATTAGTGAAAGTTGCAATCTATTTAAATGCGTCGCTTACGCGGTGACAAACTTTTTTACTACTTCTACACAACTAGACATAACTGTCTTATTCGCTCTTAAGACGCTGATTTAAAGCGTCTAAGTTCAAAAAAGTCAGGTGATTAAAAATCTGATTCCACAAGCAATCAAACTTTGAATAAAAACACGTAAAACAGGGGTAAAAAAATGAAAGCACACAACACAGACGTATTTGCTACTGCAACTAACGAATCTGAACTAAACAACATCAGTTTCGAGAACGAAGAACTGTCCGATGCAGATTTAATGGCAATCAATGGTGGTGCTACTACCCCATTAGGCAGTGGGTTAGGACAAGTTGGTGATGGATTATCTACGATATTAAATCCAGTAGTAGGCGGATTGCTAACACTTGTTGGTGGTTAAATCAAGAACAACGGACGCCCGGAGAGCGGTGACAGATCGCATCGACAATGCATTTAATCGAATAAATCCAAATCTGTCACGGCACCCAAGCTACTCGAAGATACCAGTTTGGCATATTTGCCCAAAACTCCTTTAGTGTAACGCGGTGGCATTGGTTTCCAGTTGGCGCGACGGCTGTTTAATTCTTCGTCGGAGACATTTAATTGTAGGTTTCTCGCTGGTGCGTCGATGGTAATACTATCGCCTTCTTTAACCAACGCGATCGCACCCCCAACTGCTGCCTCTGGTGCCACATGTCCGACTACCATCCCGTAGGTGCCACCCGAAAACCGTCCGTCAGTTATTAATCCCACCGAATCCCCCAATCCAGCACCAATTAATGCTGAAGTGGGGGCTAGCATTTCGCGCATTCCTGGACCTCCTTTGGGTCCTTCGTAGCGGATAACTAACACGTCACCTGGGTTGATTTTGTCGGCGAGAATGGCATCTAAACATTCTTCCTCGGACTCGAAAACGCGGGCTGGTCCCGTGATTTGCGATTTCTTAATACCTGTGATTTTTGCTACTGCTCCTTCTGTTGCCAGGTTGCCTTTTAAGATAGCGAGGTGTCCTTGTGCATACATCGGGTTATCCCAAGGACGAATCACATCTTCTTGATTGGGATTAGGTTCGGAGGGCACGTCTTTAAGGACATCGGCGATAGTTTGTCCGGTGATAGTGGTGCATTCGCCATGAAGTAAGTCATGGTAGAGGAGCATTTTCATCACTTGGGGAATCCCTCCGGCTCTGTGTAAATCCGTAGCTACATAGCGACCGCTAGGTTTCAAGTCACACAATACCGGAACGCGACCTCGGATAGTTTCAAAGTCGTCAAGGTTGAGTTCGACATCTGCTGCACGGGCAATAGCGAGAAAATGTAGAACTGCGTTAGTGGAACCACCAACTGCCATAATTACCGAAATGGCATTTTCGATCGATTTGCGGGTAATGATTTGTCGGGGTAGAAGTTGTTTGCGGATGGCTTCGACGAGGACGTGACCCGATTTTTCGGCGCTGTCGGCTTTTTCTGCGTCTTCAGCTGCCATTGTGGAAGAATAAGGTAAGCTCATCCCGATTGCTTCAAATGCCGAGGACATGGTATTAGCAGTATACATGCCGCCGCAGGAACCGGCTCCGGGACAGGCGCGACGTTCGATTTCCATGAGTTCGCTTTCGGGCATTTTGCCGGCTTTGTAGGCACCGACGGCTTCAAAGGAACTAACTACAGTTAAATCGCATTCGCGGTAACTGCCGGGTTTGATGGTGCCGCCGTAAACAAAGATAGCTGGGATATTCATGCGGGCGATCGCAATCATCGAACCGGGCATATTTTTGTCGCATCCGCCGATAGTTAGCACACCGTCCATACTTTCGCCGTTACAAGCGGTTTCGATCGAATCGGCGATAACTTCCCGCGATACGAGGGAATATTTCATCCCCTCGGTTCCCATCGAAATCCCATCGCTGACGGTAATTGTGCCGAATATTTGCGGCATTCCCCCGGCGTTGCGTATTCCGTCTTCGGCGCGTTTTGCTAAGTCGTTTAACCCCATGTTGCAAGGGGTGATGGTACTGTAGGCGTTAGCTACGCCGACAATGGCTTTGTTAAAATCTGCATCCTGAAAACCCGTAGCACGCAACATCGCTCGATTCGGCGAACGTTGCACCCCTTGTGTGATAGCCTGACTTCTAAAATTTTCCGACATTTTAATTACCTTACGCGCCGAATGACGTTGTAGTGGTACTTCTGCTGTGGTGATTATTTTAAAATATCAGAAAGGGATACCATTTTGGGATTTGGGGTTTGAGATTTTTCAATATAACGCAACAGTGACAGCAAGACTGACCTTATTAGACACAGAGACCACGGAGTTAAGAGGGTATGTTTCGGTTTTTGTGTAAGTCCTATATAAAAACAGGGTGGGGAAACCCCACCCCTACAAATATATTTGTCGCATTCTTTTTCAAATTTTTATCTGAACGATTCTATAACCTTTATTAGAATCGGTTATTCATCAAAATACGCCTTTTTGTGCTTTATTTAATCGTGAACCGTACCATCGGGCATAATTGCACCTTCTAGGTTCGTCCCATTTAAATACGCACCGTAAAGATTAGCTTGTGCTAATTCAGCGGCAGAAAAATCAGCATCGATTAAATCCGCCATTTTTAACTTTGCTCCATACAGCATTGCCCCTGTCAGTTTGGCTTCAAATAATTTTGCTCCACTCAAATTTGCACCCCTCAAGTCGGCACCGCTGAGATTTGCGCCAATTAACGACGCTTCGGTTAAATCTGCCCCTGTTAAGACAGCTTTACTTAAGTCAGCCTCGCAAATCGAAGCACCTTGAAGATTTGCTCCACTCAAGTCTACTCCATTCAAATAACCACCAATTAGATTTACACCTTTAAAGTTTCTTTCGCCAGCCTGATAACGCAATAACAATTCATCAATACTCATAACTCTTTAATTAAAGCTTCTTATTTATTAGACTCACCTTACTGACAATATTTAACAGCCATTGATGTTACTTAAGGTTTTTTAGCAAAAGTTATCAAGAATTCAAATTTATTAATACTTAATAATCAATAGTTGGTACTTGGTTAAATATATTACAAATAAGCTGATAGCGGTTCTCAATTGTATGAAGTACAATTAAACCTTTCATTGAGGTAGGGGCACAGCAAGGCTCGTTGCCCCTACGACTGTACCTCACTCAATAGGGAAGCGTTTCTTAATCTCGAAGCTTTATGAAACAGTGCAAATACTGAGATTAAACTACTATTGATATAATTGTAAGTGTATGATATTTACAATTCTTCAACAATAAGACCCTTTACGCAAAGAATTATGTCGAGATTTATATCAAGTGAATCAGTGCCTCAATCAAGATGTGATTTTGTTCGTCTGTACCTACTGTAATGCGAAGTTTATTATCAAGTCCGGGCTGTTTAAAGTACCGTACTAAAATACCGCGTTCTTTAAGACCGAGATAAATGCTTTCGGCATTATTATTTAATGGAGTAACAAGCAAAAAATTAGTTTGCGTTTCTGGCACTTCAAAACCAAGCTGTTTTAAATCAACAGTAAGCTGACTGCGAGAAACCTTTACTTTCTCTACGCATTGATTTTTATACGCTTGGTCGCGCATTGAAGCAGCACCAACAGCACATGCGATCGCATCAATGTTATAACTATCCTTGACCTTAAATAATCCGCTCAATAACTGAGGATTAGCAATCCCAAAACCCAGTCGTAACCCAGCCAACGAGTAACCTTTACTCATGGTACGGCTAACCATCACATTATCAAATTCGCTAACTAAAGAAAGTGCCGTTTCTTCAGCAAAATCCACATAAGCTTCGTCAATTAGCAATACCCCAGGAAGTTTACTTGCAAGTTGCCGCAAATCTTCTACTGATACAGTATGTCCCGATGGGCTGTTTGGTGATGCAATGAAGGTGACAGCACCGTTTGCCGCGATTAATTCTGCAATCGGTAAACGATTATTTTCACCGTAGGGAATTTCTATAACTTCCGCAGGCTGCATTTGTGCTAAAGTTTCATAAAGCACATACGTTGGTGTGGGATATACTATGGTTCGTTGCTGTTCCGCACAAGCCCGGACGATTACATTTAGGATTTCGTCACTACCGTTCCCGGCAATAATCCAGTCGATAGGTACATTTAATACTTCGCTGATAGCAGCACGAAAGTCATTTGCAAAGGGGTTTGGGTAACGTCGCAACCGCTCACTATCCAAACTTCGTAACACGGACATTGCAGCAGGGGAAGGTGGATAAGGATTTTCATTCGTGTTGAGCTTGATGATATTAGTACCCGGTTTTGGCTGTTCTCCAGGAATATAACCTGTCATCGCATCAACAGAAGGACGGAAGTAGCTGCTCATTGCTATTGTTGGAAACTTGAAAAAGCGGACTTTATTATTTTAAGGCAGGTGGCGATACCATTTTGAAAGTCCAGGCTTGCAAAATTTCTCTATACTTTCTTTACTTTCTTTACTTTTTCCTTAATCAAAGCTCCCCTTTTTAAGGGTAAGACTGTTTCATTTTCTAGAGAAAATCAGTTTAGCACGCGGTATTGTCGGGCGGGGATACCCCGCCCCTACGACTAACCGAAATTCAAACGAAAAATAAGACTTCCAGTTTTTACAAAGAATGAAACAGCCCTACTTTTTAAAAGGGTTAGTTCTATCTAATACGTGTGAAATACCTACTTTCTCGTTGACTGCGTGTAAGTCCTATAAATATCTGCACAGTTGCTACAATATTATCTTTTGCGCGAAGTTCATGAAATTACCTTTTTACACTAAAGTAATTTTCATTACTGCCTTGTTATTGAGTTTTGTTTTTCCAGTGCGCTCTCAAGAACCACTTGGTATAGAAAACATCACTCCACCAGCGCTAGTCAGAGAGTTTCGAGGTGTCTGGGTTGCGACTGTAGCTAACATTGACTTTCCCTCGAAACCAAGTTTGACTACCGAGGAACAAAAAACCGAATTAATCGCAATTCTTGACAAAGCAGCAACATTAAGATTGAACGCTGTCATTTTTCAGGTACGTCCAGCTTGTGATGCTTTATATTCTTCACCATACGAACCTTGGTCAGAGTTTCTAACGGTCGAAATGGGTAAAGCACCAGAACCATTTTACGACCCATTAACGTTTGCAGTGGCAGAAGCGCATAAACGTGGTTTGGAGTTACACGCTTGGTTTAACCCGTATCGTGCTTATCACGCGCAAGCTAAATCGCCAATTTCCTCAAATCATATTAGTAAAACTCAACCGGAGTTAGTTAAACAATATGGTAAGTATCTCTGGTTAGACCCAGGTGAAAAGGCTGTTCAAGATTATTCTCTAAAAGTAATTATGGATGTTGTTCGCCGCTATGATATCGATGGGGTTCACATTGATGATTATTTTTATCCTTACCCGCAACGTAACGAGCAAAATAAACTTATTGACTTTCCAGACGAACCAAGTTGGCAAAAATATCTAGCATCAGGAGGACAACTTAATCGCGCTGACTGGAGACGTGAGAATATCAACACATTTGTTCGACAGATATATAGCAGTGTTAAAAAAGAAAAACTTTGGGTCAAAGTCGGTATTAGTCCCTTTGGGGTTTGGAAACCGGGATATCCTCAAAATATATCTAATACAGATAAAGGAGCGGGTTTCAATGCTTACGAACAAATATATGCTGATTCTCGCAAGTGGCTTCAGAATGGCTGGTTAGATTACTTTTCACCTCAACTATATTGGAAAATCGAGCAGACACAACAGAGTTATCCCGTGTTGCTTAATTGGTGGTTAGAGCAAAACACGAAAAACCGAAATATTTTTCCTGGGATTTACACAAGTCGCGTTGGTCGGTGGGATGCGAATGAGATTGCTTACCAAATCAAAACAACGCGAGGTTTTAGTAAAGAGAGTGGAAATATTCACTTTAGTATGAAATCATTAATGGAAAATAAAGGTGGAATTACCGATGTATTAGCAAAGGATGTTTACGCTCAACCAGCTTTAATTCCTACCTTTGGGTGGTTAAATAATACTTTACCTGGTAAACCGGAATTAAAAATTAGCCGCGATATTAAATCGGGAAAAATTCAGTTTTATTGGCAACCAGCAGATAAAAAAATTCAATTATGGGTACTGCAAATCAAAAAGGGTAGCGATTGGAATACAGAGATTTTACCTGGAATTCAAAATTATTATGAGTTGGATGAAAACCAAATAGAAACTTTTGCCATTTCTGGTGTTACTCGCTATGGAATTCAAGGAAAAACTGTAGTAATAAATGTTAGGAAAAGCTAAGTAGCGTGTCGATTGTCAAATTATTTATCTGCTGCGATCGCAAATGCGAGTGCGTGCCCCTTAGGGCAAGCGCTGCTGCCTTGTGGCAGATCGCAATTTAACAAACGACATCTTCTTCCTTAGTACTACACCTCAGCCATTTCCTTATTAGACTCTAACCATTGGGAGAAAGCTTCCCTATCACCACCGAACGAATCGACGGAAACTTGACGTTCCGGCATTGGTTTAAGTGGAGCATTGACGGGATTATATCGGCAAGTACAAATTACAATTCTTCGGAGAAAATAAGTTTAGCCCACAATATTGTAGGGGCACGGCAGTGCCGTGCCCCTAGGACTGCCTCAAATTCAAGCGAAAAATGAGATTTCCTGATTTTTCTATAAAGAATGAAACAGCCCTGCCTTTTTAAGGGGGGTTGGGGGGATCTCCAAGGACTAGAACGCTTAATTTTTCGTATAGTGTGCGTAAGTCCTACTTACTTAATAATTTATTTAATAATATAAATATTGTTCTAATTATTTATTTTATTTTAGCTCGACTTTATCTATTTTTACGAAACGTTAAGGCTTACGCTGAAACGTTTGTGGGACGGTTGTTTGACTGCTGTTGGTCTATTGAAGGCTTTTTTAAAACTGTAAAACATCGTTTTTGTTTACATCGATTTGGGCAAGCAACTGTTCTTTGGTGTTTACCGTTGGATTGTTCTGTCTCTACTAGCCTACTTTCAAAGCACACGAGCGCTTGTTTGTGGTCAGGAATGATCTACCAACCTGATTGGACTTATGCCTCACACTTAGTGCTTGAAACTGTATTTCCATCGTTGGTTATACTCCTGCTCCTTTGTGATATCAAGCGACACCATAATCTTGCCCGGTCTCAGGGTTTATACATTTACTTCAATGGCTGGCAGTACGGCTAATTGATAATGGTGCAAGATGTCAGTTAAAACGGGTTTAAGCTTTCAGCCCGAAATTTATTTCAGGGCATTACAAGCGTGCCATTCGATTTACAATCCCAGTCGGGTCAAAAGCGAAGTCAAATAATCTCAATATAGTGAGTATTTCCCCTTCCTTACAGTATTGGGAACTAATGCTCTAGCGCTTCTGTCAGTGGCACAGTAATGAGCCGAAGCTCGGCATGTTACACTTCAGCATGTGCAATTTATGCCTAAATGATTTGATTATTTATATGAGTAACCGATTCAGACCAAAATCCCTTATTCTATCAGCTTTCGCGGCATTCTCAATTGTCGGTTGCGCTGGCAGTAATTTACATGCTCAGTCAAAAAACGAACTAACTTCTAAACAATATTTACCGTTACAAAATGTATTGTTTACTTCCAAACAAAAGTTAGCACAAGCACCCACCTCTTACCAAGTTATTGATGAGTTAAAGAAATATAAGTTTAGCATCCAAGGTAATCGAGTTCTTAGTAATGGAAACTTACCAACTGCGAAAGTTACTTTCAAATCAAGCGATTTACTCGCTACTCTTATCAATACTCGCAAATATTTTCAAGAACATAGCGAAGCTGACCCGGATATTCTCCGTCCCGGTTTACTCGGTACGCAGGGGGTAACTGTTGATGATACTCTCAAAACTCTCGATTTTATGATTGCTACCTTGCAGGAAGATATCGCAAACAAACGTCCAACTCGTCTGCAAGATGCTAATTTCATCAACAAGAATTTTCGAGTCATCAAGTGGAATCCCTATAACCCCAAAAAACCCAACCAAAAGCAACTGCGGATGACAAAATACGCTGTCTTCACGTATCCCGGTTCCCGTACCAAAACTTCATCTTTCAATGTCCCTATTTACAGCTTAAAAGATAACTTAGCTGCTGATAAGTTTTACACCAAGTACACCAAGCAAGATGTTTTGTCAGGAATTTACGAACCTGGTGGAAAGGAATTCGGCAAAGTTAAACCCCTCGCATATCTAAGTCGAGAGGGGTTGGAGGAAGCTTTGATGGAAGGTACTATCCTAATTAACTTCCCTGACGGTTCGAGTGGTTTTTTTAATGTTGATAGAAGTAATGAAATTCCTTTTGTCAAGGGTGTCCAACCCCGCAAACAAAAACGCTATTGGTACTTTAGAAAGGTTGATGCTATCAAAGGTTACGGTTATAAGATAGATGCGAAAATCTCGATTCAACCTGGTGTAACTTTTGCTGGTGATGTCTTAAATATTGGTTTGGGTAAAATGGTTGTTCTGGAATCGGGACAAGGTAAAAATAAGCGGATGCGAATGGGTATTATTGCTGATACTGGTGGTGCTTTCTTACCTAGTCTCTATCAACTCGATTTCCTTTCGGGTATTTTCAAAAACAAAAATGATTTTCAGCAGTATGTTAATCAGTTACCTGAATATGCAAATGCTTATATTTTGGTGAAAAAGTAAATTGACAATTGGTTCAAGTAATGCAGGTATAACTTTTTGGGAACAGTGACGTGTTTCCTGCAAACGAGATAGCTCTCAATACTTGGAGGTTTTGGGGGAAAGGGAAAAGGTGAAAGGGAAAAAATCCTTATATATCAAGATTCCACGCCTTTACCCCTTCCCCTTTTCCCTTTAACCGAGCAGTATTGAGATATAGCAACCGCCAAGGCGGTTAGGGTATAGACTAGAAGTAACCCCTTTTTTTA
>CAXTCQ010000040.1:0-39316 GCA_964242965.1 uncultured Calothrix sp.
GAGTTAAGAGTTAGGAGTTAAGAGTTAAGAGTTAGGAGTTAGGAGTTAGGAGTTAGAGAAGTTAGGAGTTAGGAGTTGGAAGTGAGCAATTAAGCTTTTACCTCTTTCCCCTTCCCCTTTAACCTTTAACCTTTACCCCTTCTTTCCCCTACTCCCCAATTTTCAAATGCGATCGCAAAACTTGTCGCATCACATCAACTGGTACGGTATCGCGTTCGAGCCAAATTTTTAATGCTGCTGCACCTTGTTGGACGAGCATTTCTAGTCCATCAATGGGAATTGCTCCAACTTGTCGAGCCAGTTTCAGAAATTGAGTTGGGTTTGGAGTGTAGATTAAATCATATGCGATCGCATTTTTGGAAAATTTCTTGATTTCTTTGTGACTCAAAGGTGACTCGTCAACGTGCGGATACATGCCAATCGGTGTGGTATTCACGAGTAAATTGGTTGACGGAAGTAATTTCGGTAGCAAATCCCAGTGATGAACTTGCAAATTCTTCCCCAAAGCTGAATTACTCCAACTATCCCGAAAATTTTCTAATTTTGTCAAATTCCGCCCAACAACGTGAATCTCCGCACAACCAAGTTGGGCACAACCTGCAACAACTGCCCGTGCTGCTCCACCATTGCCCAAAATCACCGCTGTTGTTTGACTCCAATCGCGGTTGTAGGTAGTTTGTAACGGGGCAATAAATCCTTCAATATCGGTATTTGTACCAATCCAACCGTTATCTTTGCGAACAACGGTATTAACTGCTCCCACCGCTTCGGCAACGCTGGATACTTCCGACATTAACGGGATAATTGCTTGTTTGTGCGGGATTGTGACGCTAAAACCCGCAACTCCAATTGCCGCAAAACCATCTAATGCTGCTTGTAAATTTTGGGGCGCAATTGGAAACGGAAGATAAGCATAATCGATACCCATTTGCGCGATCGCTGCATTATGCATCATTGGTGACAGCGAATGCTCTACCGGATGTCCAATTACACCTAGAAGTTTGGTAGTCCCTACAATCATTTTTTACCCCGGTTATTTATTTAAGTATTTATTTAAATATAGGATTCCGATTTGATTTTTGAAAATATACGTAGGGTGCGTTAGCGATAGCGTAACGCACCGAACCCTTGATAACGGTGCGTTACGACTTGCGTCTAACGCACCCTACAATACTTATTACTGTATATTTAAATTTAAGTTAAGAAGATTTATTTATTCATATGACTGATAGTAATGACACCAACGAACCGAATCAAAAAAATCCACCAACTGCCTACGATTCTCCGTGGAAAGACATTTTACAAACATATTTTGAAGAATTCATGCAGTTTTTTTTCCCTGCGGCACATGTCCAAATTGATTGGACAAGAGAAATCCAGTTTTTGGATAAAGAATTGGAGGAAGTAACCAAGGATGCGGAAATTGGACGCCGTTTTGCAGACAAGTTGGTAAAATTGTATTTAAAGAACGGTAAAGAGGAGTGGCTGTTAGTTCACGTCGAGGTGCAAGCTCAAGAAGAACAAGAATTTCCTGCACGGATGTATACTTATAACTATCGCATCTACGATAATTATAAAAAGTCTGTAGTGTCCATAGGGGTCTTGGGAGATAGTAACCCAAATTGGTGTCCATCGCAATTCGGTTATAGTTTATTTGGGTGTACGTTGAATTTTGAGTTCCCAATTGTTAAATTAATAGAATATCAGCAAAGATTAGCCGAGATTGAAAACGACAGAAACCCCTTTGCTACTGTAGTTATGGCACACTTGACAGCACTTAATACGAAGAGTGACCGTAACGAGCGTAAAATACAAAAACTAGCTTTGGTACGGAGATTGTACGAACAGGGGTTGGAAAAGCAAGATATTCTGAATTTACTGGCATTTATAGACTGGATGTTGACTTTACCACCCAATTTGGAAGCAGAGTTTAAACTTGAAGTAAGACAACTGGAGGAAGGACGACGCATGAAATATGTTACTACTTTTGAACGGGATGCAAGAAAGGAAGGTAAAAAGGAAGGTAAAAAGGAAGCTCTTATAAAGGGTATATCTTTGGGATTGAGGCTTAAGTTTGGTGATAAGGGTCAAGATTTATTACCAGAAATTGAAGCTATCGAGGATGTTGATACTTTAGAAGTAATATTAGAAGCAATAGAAACAACGGCAACAGTAGACAAATTGCGGCAAATTTACCAATCTAAAACCGAATAATTAAATATTGGTTTTTAGTATAAATGTTACATGTAAATTTTGATTAATTCGTATGTTTTTTGGATAATTGGTAATTCATCCACTTGTTTTCATCAAAAAATATCAAGACATTTTAATCTTATATAATCTATGTGTTACATCTACTCAACCTAAATTTATTTGATAAACTCAATTTTTGAAAAAAAATTTAATCGCTCCGCTGCACGACACTTTGAAAAGGTAAAAATAAAAGAGCAGAGGGTAAAAGGGCTAAAGTGTCAAGGGCTAAGAATCCTTGACGACAAAACACCGCACACAACCCGAAAACCAATACTGCTGTAAGCGCTGTCGGGGAAGTTGACGTTGCGATAAGCAGCACGGCAGCTTTCAAGACTGTAGTGCCAAGAACCAGCGTGCAGCAGCCAATAATTATTATCATTCTTTATCAACCATACACTTCCATCTGTTGGCGCTCCTTTATAATTACTATGCCAGTGGTCTCCACACCATTCCCACACATTCCCGTGCGTATCATATAATCCAAAGGCATTTGCTACTCCTAAGCTACTTACCTGCGTCGTTTTCTGACGATAAATTTCCCTGCGGCAAGTGACCGAGACGCAACATTACCTTCTTTTTAATTGCCAGATTATGAACTACCGATTCTTCGGTAATTGAGTCGATGTAAATTTTATCCTGGTCTTAAATCGTTATCTATTTCCACAATACCCCTCGAACCGTCGATTCGCACGCGCTGCCCGTCTTGCAATAACCATGTTGCATTACGAACATCCATAATAGCGGGAATTCCGTACTCGCGGGCAATGATTGCGCCGTGAGATAGTTTACCGCCTGCTTCGGCAATAATTCCTTTGGCTCGAACGAGTAATGCCGCCCACCCAGAATCTGTATAAGGTACTACTAGTATCGTATCATCGTCGATTTCGGGTAATTCTTGCAAGTTTCGCAATACTTTTACTCTGCCTTCAACTTGTCCGGGACTTGCGGGGATACCTTGTAAAACTTGGTCGGGTGCGAGTGCGGGCATCAAAGTGGGGATAATTGGGGGTGCGTCGCCGTAAACTAGTAGGGGAATGGGGTTAAGTTGCCTATCGTGTGCGAGGGAAGATTGCCTTCTGTAAATTAATACTTGTAAGCGACCCATTGTATCGAGGTCGGGTGCTGCGACTAGTTCGCGGATTTCTTCAAATTCCAAAAAGAAGATATCACCCGTTTGCTGCAAAATTCCTGAATTCAACCACTGTTTTTCTAACGCGACGAAGCACCAGCGCAATTGGGCCAACAACCGCGAGTATATTTCAGTAACTTTCCCTTTCAAATCGACGCGACTTTGAACAAAACCACCCCGTCTTCGAGAACGTTTACCTACTTTTGATGGCTGACTTCCCAACATAAATTGTACGAACAATTGTTTTACCGCTTTGGGTTCTTCCTTCCAAGTGGGAATAGCAATATCAGTACCAACGTCGCTTAAATATCCGTAACGCTGCAAGATAGACTCGAATTCGGCGAGAATTTTTTGCCCTTCGGTGGAAACTGCTAAATCCTCAAACACATTATCGGAATCGAATTCGGTGAGTATCGGTCTTGCTTCTTGGGCTAAATTTTGGAGCGATCGCACGGCTGCGACTTCGGGTGCTAGGCTGTTATCGATATCGGTGTCTTTGACTTTAAATATCGCCTGCCGTAGTGCCACACTCAAAGGTGCCAAAATACTGTAGTAAGTTGCTCGCTGTAATAGTTCTAATATATAATCGATGCGCGTTAGTAACAAATGCGGCTCTAAATCATCGACCATTTCTTGTGTTAATTGCGACAAGCCAATTGCAAATTTCCGGCGATTTTCGCGTTGAAAGTCCTGCTTTAACGAGATTTCGCGCCCAACTAACCGCAGCAATCCTGGTAAATTTCGTAACGTCGTATCGAGCGAGGGTTTGCTCATCTTCGTACCTCGCGTTAAAAATTCCAGGCTTTCGGGTGGTAAACCCATGCGGCGAAAAATCTGTCCTAACAATGTCGCATTGAAGTAAGCGTGGGAAAAGTGTAATGTCGCAGTGTCGTTAAAATCTAAACCTAGCGAACGTTCTCCTAATACTACTGCAAAAATTCCTCCCCATACGCCACATGTCAAGGGACGGTTAATCGACCAAGTCAGAGGACGAATCAAACCTGGAATAACTTCGGCGGCAATTTTGCGCGTCCAAATCGGCAGTAAAGTTGTAATGGGACGTGCTTGCAATACCCACAACGTTTGACCGTCGTAACTCCACTCAACATCTTGAGGGACACCGTGATAGCGTTCTTCGAGGTGGCGAACTAAGTATGCAACTTGCTTGATAATGACTGCGGGAACTTTTCCCTGTCCTTCGAGGTGGATAAAGGAAACATCATTGCTATCGACAACAAAAGCGCGATATTGTTCGGGTGTTACCCGTCCCGAAACAATTTGCGTCGGACTTCCCGGTAATGCTTCAATAATAATCGCATCAAATTCTTGGGTGATGGGGTCGCGGCTAAATGCGACACCCGAATAGACGCTACGAATTTGTTGCTGTACTAATACCGCCATTGCGGCTTCTTTGACATTGCGATCGCGTCGATATTGTTGGGCACCAGGACTATTGTACGAAGCAATTGTCCGGGCGATCGCATTCTGTAAAGACTGTTTAGTGGTGACATTTAAAATACTTTCATATTGTCCAGCAGCCGAAGCAGTATCTGTATCTTCGCCAATTGCCGACGACCGGACTACAAGGGGTGATAATTCGGAAGGTTGGAGGATGTCAATTAATGATTGCGGGTCTGAGTCAGGTAGAAGCACCCATCCCTTCGGAACTTGATAACCCCAACGCTTAATTTCTGCTAATTTTGCGGCTTTACTCCCAACCATCGCAGCATCGAGTTCATCATCCAACATTAAAATATGTTGGTCGCCGCGTAGAAAATTCATCGCAGCTTGCGACTCTGGGTTAGCCTCAGCCACCGATAATTGTAAATCGTCCGGAATTTGCTTGTAAATCCATCCCAGTAAAACCGCAAGTGCAACAGCCACTAAGACTCTAAACCCATCTTCAGGATGCAAAATCGCCACAATAATCGGAAACAATACCAAAACCCCAAATTTAGCTGCTTGTTTGGAACGAATAATTGTAAAACTAATTCCTGCTAGCAACAACACGTAAGCTGCTGCTAAAGGGTCGTGAACTGCAAACCCCCAGGCTACATTCGTGGTTCCAGCACCTTTTGCTACCCAGTATCGACCGACTACAAGGGTCAATAATGCCAGCAATTCCCATGCTGAATTACTTGGAAAGACCGCACGCGCTAATAAAACCGCTGCAATTCCCTTAAAAGCTTCCGATAGTACAGCCAGCATTCCTACCAGCGTACCACCATGATAGAAAGCAGCCGAGACACCGATATTGCCAGTGCCAAGTTTTGCCAATTGCTTCTTCGACAGTGCCTGCGTAATCCAAGCAATTAGCGGTAAACCACCTAGAAGCGGGCAAATAACAAATATAATTAAGAAACCACCAAGTTCAAGCATTCTAAAATTTGGACTTTAGACTTTCCTTTACTCTAAAATCTAAAATCCGATAAATAATTTTTTTTTTAATTTTCAAAGCGCGTGAGTAAAATTACGCTTCCGGTTGCACATTGTAGCGTGTTTGTCGCAATTATTGACACAGCGCCACCGAATTATATTTGTAGAGAACGCCACATGTAACGTCTCTACATACGTAATTAATAAAATCAACGCAACTTGAACTTTTATGCGCTAATTGTCGCGCATTAATTTACAGCGTAAGCTGATTGTAGTGCCCAAATAATTAAAGCCGCGATTGACCCTAACAATACCACAGTCGAAATTGTGACAACTTTCGGAGAATCCGCGCCGTCAAATTTCATGATGCCTCGGTTTAAGTCTGACATAGCTTGTCTTAGCCTCAATAGTTTGTTTGAGCAAGACTTTGCTCGCTTCGATTGTAGTCTTTTTGGCGGCGAAGTATACGATTAGTTAATTAAGAATATGATTTAGTTTTATAACACTTTACTTCATTATATATACAGATACCGAAAGCGATAATATCAAGGCTACAGTAGCCCAAGCCCAAAGGCATTTTGCAAAAATTGGTATAAGATATGACTTTTAACCCGAAATTTTTTAACGATTACTTAATGAATGGCGAGGCTGAGTAAGTGAAAGTCGTATTGGTAGCAATTTTTGTAGTTATATTGGGATTGATTTTAGTGGTTGAAGTGGGATTGCGATCGCGTTTCGGATTTGGCAACCCATTAATTTACATCGGGGACGAGAAAATTGGTTACTTACTCGCACCGAATCAAAGCACTCGTCGCAATGGTAAGCGGATTGAAATCAACTCTTATTCGATGCGTAGCGCACCAATCCCAAAAACACCCGCACCTTCGACACTGCGAATTTTGCTATTAGGGGACTCGATTGCCAATGGTGGCTGGTGGACAGACCAAAAAAATACGATATCTAGCTTGATGATGGAGTCATTGACTAAGGTAAGCACTCAAAACCAAGAAGTAGAAGTATTAAATGCATCAGCCAATTCTTGGGGACCGCGCAACGAACTTGCTTATTTACAACGATTTGGAAGCTTTAACGCGCAAGTAATTGTACTGTTGATTAATACCGATGACTTATTTGCGACAGCCCCGACTTCGCTGCCAGTCGGACGCGATCGCAATTATCCCGACAAGAAACCACCCCTCGCGTTAGTCGAAGTCTTCCAGCGTTACGTTCAAAAGCCGAAACCCATTCCCGAACTTGCAGCAATTCAGCAAGAAGGAGGAGATAGGGTAGGAATTAATTTAGAAGCAATCGGCGAAATTCAAGCTTTCGTTTTGCAGCATCAAAGTAAATTTCTGCTTGCGATGACACCCTTGAAGCGGGAAATTGGCGAACCAGGTTCCCGCGACTACGAAATCAAAGCACGTCAAAGGGTAACCGAATTTACCAAAGTGCAGAAAATTACTTACATTGATTTTCTTCCCTTATTCAACGCTCACCAAGACCCAAAATCTTTATACCACGACCATATCCACTTAAATTTGCCAGGAAATCAGTTCGTTAGCAGCATAATTGAGCAAAGCTTATTAAAATTATAATAATTGGTTTGAAAACCCTGTGCTTCATAATAAAGGGTAAAAGAGCAAATCCACAACAGGCTAAAATTATGAATATCCGACTCAAACCCGAAGATGAGCAATTAATTCAAATACAAATTGCCAGAGGTAAATATGAAAATGCGTCAGAAGTTATTAGTAAAGCATTGAAATTATTAGACGAGTGGGAAAAGGGTTATGAAAATTGGGTTGAAGAAACCCGTCATAAAGTAGAAATCGCTGTTGAGCAGTTGGAATTAGGCGAAGGAATTGACGGGGAAGTTGTAGTTGAGCGACTACGGGAAAAACTACGTCAAGCCAGAGAAAATCAAGTATGAAACAACATATTATCTCCCCAGAGGCAAATCAAGATTTAGAAGAAATTATTGATTATTTTACGAGTCGTAATATTGATGCCGGGGAGCGTTTTGTTGATGAGTTTAATAAAAAATGTAGATATCTTGCTAATTTTCCTAATATGGGACGTAGTTATACAGATGTGAAGGATTATTTGCGGGGTGTACCAATAGAAAATTACATCATTCTTTACCGAGTTACAGATAGAGGAATTGAAATTTTACGTGTAGTTAGTGGTTATAGAGATTTAGAATCTTTATTTGCATCGGATAACGATTAAGTAGGAAATGACTCCTAAGCACCTTTGCTTTCTTCGTAATAATAAAAAAATATTTTCTTATTTTAGACTATATAGACTATATAGACTATACATATATAGGCATCCTCGGTGAATTGCTGAAATCTACTGCTAATACTCATCTAGATTTGGGAATTTTTCTGCATTATAAAATAATTCACCAATGCTACCAAACCGACCCAAAATCATATTCTTCCGCAGGCTCCAGTCTCATTCAACCGGAAAACAGCAAGTCTTCCTACTAGATACTTTTGACGGGCTTTTGTAATAGCATCATTTTGATTAATATCAACAAAATAATCGGCACTATTTGCTTCAATTACAATAAACCAGTTGTAATGGTCATTGATAAGCTCTGGACTGATTCGCTCAAAGATCGCACGACATTTTTGGTATCGTTTTTCACGTTCTGCTTCGCGTTGTGCTAACTCCTCGACTGGTATTTTATAGTTAGGAAATATCCTACCTCTACCAGGCAGACGGTTATCGTATAACTGAGTCATTTTTTCGTATTGATTGCAAATCTGATAATCGCTTATTTTAAATATACATTATGACTTAGCTATTTTTAGTTAATTGAACCACAGATTTTTGTAGGGGCACGGCACTGCCGTGCCCCTACGGTGCGATCTATTTACAAAGGAAACTGCTGTAAATTGCATTTGACATATTGTTGTCACTATTGTTCGCCAAACTGAAAGCAACAAAGGTTTTCTCCGGGGTATTACCCTAGCTGTTGCATCTTTTCACGGAAATTGCTCTCGTTTGCCTTCAATTGCATTATGAACAAATTTACAAAACCCACTATCGGTATTACTACATTTAACCAGAATGAAGATGGTCAATACCATCTAGCAAGTACATGCGTAGAAGCAATACGCCGTTGTGGTGGTTTGCCGATCTTACTGCCTCCTGGTAAACCCGAAGACAGTGCTGCAATTTTAGAAGTTGTCGATGGTTTAATTTTCTCTGGTGGTGGCGACCTCGACCCAGGAGCTTATAACGGCTTTAATCATCCAGCTATCTCCGATGTTGACTGCGATCGCGATGCCTTTGAACTAACACTTTTTAAACAGGCTTTAAACACTGATATCCCCGTGTTAGGCATCTGTAGGGGAACTGCTGTAATGACTGTAGCCAGTGGTGGCAGTCTGATAGCTCATATTCCAGATGAGTTCAATTTAATAGCGCATAAAGGAAACTCTTCGCAATCAGTTAAACACTTAGTTCAAATTAAACCTGATAGCTATCTTGCTGCAATTATGGAAACAACTGTTGCCGAAGTTGTTTCGTTGCACCACCAAGCTGTGCGTACTGTACCTCAAGGATGGCACATTGCTGCATCCGGTATGGATGGCGTAATTGAAGCGCTAGAACACGAATATCATCCTTGGGCGATCGCGCTTCAATGGCATCCAGAACTGGCAATTGACGACCCAACACAGCAGCGTATCTTTCAAGCACTGGTTGAAGTTGCGCGTACAAGAAAAATTAGCTTTTTAAACGAATGCTCTAAAAATATGTCGCTAACAACTAGCGCGTGAGCTAATTGAATCCACAATTCCAATCGATTTATAGTCAATCGACTTGGGATATAAGTGGGTAGAGAAAATTATTTATACATCTTGTTTTCCTTGTTTGCTTACCAAATCAAGGATACACGATCAAAATAGCTGCTAATACGGGAATGTCACATGGTAAAAACTAATAATGCCAGCACCTTTGTTGCACAGAAGGATGATTATCCAGGACGTGCCTACTTTATTCGGCATGGAGAAAGTACCAGCAACGAACGTAATATTTTTGCCGGGGTACTCGATGTTGACCTCACCGCATTTGGTAGGTTGCAGGCACGCCGTGCAGGTGTTGACATTAAGAGAAAAGGTGTCAAGTTTGACGCAGTATACGTATCTCACATGAGACGTGCGTGGCAAACTTGTGAAATCGCCCTTGCTGAAAGTCAGGCGTTGAAGTCGCCCGATATTTCTGTTGAGATCGACCATCGGATTAGCGAGAAATCCTTTGGCATTTTTGCGGGTCGTAACCTAAATTTGCTGCGTCTTGCCCTTGGCTACGAAGGCTTCGAGGAAATGTTGCATTCCCACAACGAAGCACCTCCGGCTGGCGAGAAGATTGCACAAGTTTACGGACGCGCTGCTTCTTTCTACCAAGAGCGGATTGTACCGCACTTAGAACGGGGCGAAACTGTTCTAGTAGTGTGCCACCAGTATGTATTGGAGCCTCTAGCACTTTATTTAAGTGATTTACCACCGCAGGCTTATAAACATCTGAAACTCCCCAATGGTAAAGCTCTCAGTCGTGAAGAACTAGTTAAGTTTCGCAACAAGGAATCTGGCGGTGCAGCTTCCTTGCGTAAACAGATCAACGATCTGTCAATTATGTGGGCAATTTTGCTGTATGCTGCTGCTTTCTTACTAGGATGCTTGGTTAGGGCAATAAACGCCTCGTCAGTCGCAATTGGGTCAGAACTATTTCGAGCGATAATTGTTGCCTGTCTCGCTGCTTCAACGTTTTATACCTACCTGGACATTGACTTTGCAGCGAGTAAACGCAAAGTCACTCCAACTGTAAAGTATATAGTCTATACCTGGATGTTGGTCAGATGGGTAGTTGGGCTACTTTTAATATTTTCTGGAATCTTGTATCAAAGTCCCGGCGATTTGTACAAAGTTATGTGGGTGCTTTTTTGGATGGTTCCACCCGCTCTTACTTCCCCAGTTTTATCGATACTTTGGGGCGGTAATCTCTATCCCTCGGCTATCTTATCAAGAACGTTATCAATTATCGCTCCAGTTGGACTTATTGTTACATTTGGTTTGGCAAAACAATTACCAATTAACAGTTCAAGCCTGATGTTTTTCGGTGTCATTCTAATTGTTGGTTTGGCAATACCGGGAGCTTTAGCCCAAGTGTGGCGTGACAAATCTCCTGTTGAATCAAACCACCACAGTAAGAACTGGAAATTTATTGGAGTGCTTGCTGTCGCATTAATGGCTTTGGCAACTGGGTTTGAGTTTACTCCGCCAACATTCCTTTCGGATTTATTTTTCTCAACGGATGCAACGCGATCGCTAGCTTGTCTACAACAACTGGCAGTGGCAACATTAGTCTTTATCTTAATGCGCGTCTTTGCCGTATTAACTTCAGTGTTTACAAAAGGCAAGCTAAATAAGGCAGAAGCGAGGGATGCTTATATCTTGCTTGTTAATCCAAACTTTTTCCTTTGGGCAGTTCTTTTTCTTGGAGTTAGTGCAACTGCAAATCCCGAAGCCGTAAAATATGCGATTTTTTGGGCAGCATTAGGATTCTTCTGCATACCACTCGTCGAGCAGATATTGTTTATGAATTCATTTGGTAATGAATTATTAAGAGAAATACTGCGTTCTTCGAGAATGAATACAGAAGATGTGAGAAAACTTTTTCATCAATTGGATACTGATGGAAGCAATGCACTCGATAAAGACGAGATTATGCAGCTTTTAGGGCGAATAGAAGATATGACAACAGGCGACCGTAGTTCTGAAAAAGTCAGGAGGTACGTAACCGATCATCTTTTTGCCACTCTTGACTCCGATAAAAGTGGGACGGTTGATTTGCAAGAGTTAGAAGATTATGTATCAACTTATGGGTTAGTTGCTAACCTTAACGTTGTCTCTGTTCCTGCATCCCCATATATTATTTGAAGTCTGGCTTTGTGACCCCGCGAGTGTGAAGCCTCCGCATGACTTGAAGTATTTTAGGACTTACGCAAAAACTCTCCCAAAGCCTCTTAACTCTGTGTTGCGCCAGGTGCTACAACGGGGGGAACCCCAACGCCAGATTGCTCAACGGAGGGAACCTCCGCACGCAACTGGCTCCGCAACGCACTGGCTTCTTTGTGTCTCTGTGGTATATATAATTGCGTGATTCGTGCGTAAGTCCTATATTTGTATAATTAATACATTAATTTAACAACGCCGAATTACTTAGCACGTCTCCTACCGCCGATATAAAATTATCATATACATTAATTAATATAAATATCCTAAAGCATTTCAAGTTTTTTAATTAACAGAACTAAAGATAGATGTTTTTTTAGAAAAATTTACTAGATAATAAATAGTAAGTCTTATTACTTATTACTAAATTACCAATAACCTCTATTATTTATTTACGTTAAGAAAAAGTTCCAAAAATGAGAAAGTAAAGCACAATGAATAGTACAAGTTTTAGCTAAAGCTTTAATTTCAAGCAATCAAATAATATCTTTGACTTGAATGTGGTTTGAGGGGAGCGTAAATCTCAGGAAAAAAAGCAAACCAATAGACATTGTGAGGCAAATATTATGAATAAAGATATGCTCCTGAATCGATATGCAGCAGGAGAACGCGATTTTAGTGGGGTAAATTTGCATCAAGCAAATCTTAGCAATATCAACTTAAGTGGTGCTAACCTCAGAGGAGCAGATTTGAGCGGTGCAGACCTCAGTGGCGCTGATTTGAGTCGTTGCAATCTTAGCCGTGCTAACTTGACGGATGCAGAACTGAATGGGGCAAGTATTATAAATGCCAACTTGAGCGAAACTAATTTAATTGGTGCAGATATGGTTCGCGTCAATTTGGAGGGAACAAATCTGATTCGTGCTGACTTGCGTTCGTGCAATTTAGTTCTGGCAAATCTAGTTCGCGCTAATCTAAGCGAGTCAGAACTAAGCGGTGCCAACTTAAGCGGAGCTAATCTCAGTTATGCCAATTTGACAGCTAGTAATCTATATGAAGCAGAAATAGTTGGAACCGATTTAACTGGCATAATTATGACCGAAAAAGAAATGAGTCGTGAAAGATTGCATACCGGTTCATCCCACAAGTGGGTAACTTGGGCTGGTAGTAAATAGTCCAAGGGGAGCCGTAGTTATAATACAACTGCTCCCCTTCAAGCCAAGCGATTTTTCTTTCGCCATTCAAGAACAAAAATAAAGTAATCCACGACTATTGACTAGTAACTAAGTAGGTAGGCGAGAATAAACATGACTATATTACGACTTGTAAACGTGGCTCAAACCCTTACCAATGACTAATGTCAAAGGACAAGGGATAAAGGACAAAGGATGACCTTTACAAGAAACGCTTTATTCGTACCTACCTACTTAGTAATTGTTGAGTGATGATGAATCGCGCTTTTGACCAGTGGTGTAATAATATCGAGAAACGTCCAGCCCTTGCTGCGATCGCATCGATTTTATGGTTGGCTTTAGTGAGTGGAGTGGCGTTTTTTTTGCATTTGGGCAGTATCGGTTTGATTGATGAAACCGAACCTTTATTTGCGGAAGCGTCGCGGCAAATGTTGGTACGTGGGGATTGGATTACACCGTTTTTTAACTCGGAAACGCGGTTCGATAAACCTGCTTTGATTTATTGGTGCCAAGCTCTAGCATATTCAATTTTAGGGGTAAACGAGTGGGCGGTGCGTCTTCCTAGTGCCCTAGCAGCAACAGCGGTAATCGGTTTTACTTTCTATACTTTATATTGGTATCAATCTAAAAAAGATGAATTAGAAGGAGTTTCACGTCCAGGTCGTCGCTGGTTTACTGCCAGTTTGGGTGCTGCGTTGGCAAGTTTGAACCCAGAAATGATTGTTTGGGCAAGAACTGGAGTGTCGGATATGTTGCTGACTGCGTGTATAGTATGTGCGCTGTTTTGCTTCTTTCTTGGATATGCAACGCAACAACATCAGCAAAGTCAGATAAATGCGTTTTTACCTTCGAGATGGTATACAGGATTTTATATATTAATAGCTGGGGCAATTTTAACAAAAGGTCCGGTGGGAATTGTTTTACCAGGGTTAATTGTTGGCACGTTTCTGATTTATGTCGGCAAGTTGCGTCAAGTTTTACGTGAAATGCGCTTGCTTCTAGGTATTTTAATTATTACTGTCATATCAGCGCCTTGGTACGTGTTAGTAACTTGGCGAAATGGTTGGAACTTCATCAATAGTTTTTTTGGTTATCACAACGTCGAACGTTTCACAAGCGTAGTGAATCGCCATTCGGCACCCTGGTTTTTTTATTTTTTAGTCGTATTGTTAGGTTTTGCCCCATATTCAGTTTATTTGCCCAGTGCAATACAAAGGTTAAAGTTTTGGCAACCAAGTTACTGGCGCAATCAATCGCGCAGCCAACAATTTAGTATTTTTGCATTAATTTGGTTCTTCGTTATCTTCGGCTTTTTCACCATTGCAGTCACTAAACTTCCTAGCTACGTCTTACCCTTAATGCCAGCTGCTGCCATTCTCATTGCATTATTATGGAGTGATTTACTCGGTTGCAACATCAAAAAAGCCCCCCCCACAGGACTACGCATCAGCGGTTGGGTAAATGTCGCATTCGCGTCAACCATTGCTGTGGCGATGTTTTATCTTCCCAAAATAATTGGTAACGATTCGGCAGCGCCAAATTTTCGCCAACTTTTACAGCAGTCGGGTTTAACTGTCGTCGGCGGTATTATTTGGCTTTTATGTGCTATGATCTTATGCTTTTTGTTATTGCGACAGCATTGGTTAGCGGTAATTGGCGTAAATCTCACAGCATTTACGGCATTTTTATTACTTGTTCTTACACCAGCCCTATTTATTATGGATAGCGAGAGGCAATTGCCACTACGAAAACTAGCTGCGATAGCAGTTGAAAATCAGCAACCCCAGGAAGAATTGATTATGATTGGCTTTAAAAAACCGACTGTAACTTTTTACACTCAGCGGACTGTTAATTATATTAAACTAAACGAAACTGCTAGCGACTATATTCAAAATCAAGCTGTTAAAAAACCTCAATCATCGGTAATGGTTTTAGCGCAACCGAAGAAGTTTCCCCAAATCGGTTTAAAACCAAAAGATTACCAAATATTAGGCGATAGCGGCGCGTATCAATTGATTCGAGTACCATTAAAGAGGGAGTAGGGAGCTTAACCTCATATTTTAGAATAAGTAGGGAGTTAAAAATTTAACTTCTAACTCCTAACTCCTAACTCCTGACTTCTAACTTCTAACTTCTAACTTCCTACTCCCTACTCCCTACTCCCTAATAGCTTGATGAATCTCATTTAATAACTCCTCCATCGATATCGAACGTGGCAAAATTGTGGTTGCGATCGCATCAATAGCAATTTCGACTGATTCGGATATCGGTGTTGTTGGTGTTTGTGCATCTACCTCAGCATGATTCAACCGTTGGTTGAGAACTAACAAGGGAGGTAAATCGAAGGGAAACTTTTGCAGTGCTTTCAATGCTGCAATTACTTCTTTGCTAGGGGCAGATTCTCCTAAATCAAGTAGCAATAAATCGACGCTGTGATGGCGAATTTGTTGTAATAATTCTGCCCAAGAACGACCCATTGCAGCTTTAAATCCAGCGGTTTGCAGGTACTGAATCAAGGCTTGGAACCACTCCGAACCACGGCAAGGAATTAGTGATTCTGATTCTTTAAATGAAGTTTTATCCGAATTTATACTATTATTTGATGCTCTATTTTTTAGCTTTTGGTTGCGTAAGTAATTGTTTTGAGATTTGGGCAAATCGCGCAGCATTGTCAAATCAATTACTAAAATACTGGGGGGACAAGATATACCAGCGGCAATTTGCAGTACCGACAGTAATGCATTTTTACCGTTAGAACTATTATTGCTACCGAAAGGTGTCAAACAAGGGTACACCGAAAGCTCTGGAATTTGAGATGCAGCTTGAGAAATCTCAACGTTGCAAGTTACTAACGGTATTGCCGACAAACGGGGATTTTGGCTTAACTGTTCGAGATAAATCTGTGAGAAAGGAACATCCGCATCCAATAACACCACATCAAACTGCCAAACCCGCGATAGCAAATCTGCCTGTTCGAGGTCGTCAACTTCGATGACTCGATGTTCGGGAAGCGAAGGTTGAGTTATCGATTCGATGTCGGGATTAACTAATCGCAAAATCCGCAACGGGTTGTTCGTAACAATCGGTGCAATTTCTTTGCTGTGCTTTTTGACTTCGGGTGTGTAGCATAAACTATCAACTAACGGTGCGAGAAGTTGATTCTGTACTGGCAATCGCAAAAATCCATCCGCACGGTTAGCAAAGGCTTGTTCTTTTTCTGCACCAGTTGAGGTGACAATAACAGGGATGCGACGGGTAAGGTCGTCAGATTTGAGTAATGTCAACACGTCCCAACCCGACAATAACGGTAACAATGGATTGAGAAATATAGCTTTGGGCTGTAACCGTCGAGCTTTTTCCACTGCCTCGCATCCCGAACGGGCAATAACGACGCGATACCCTAACCCAGTTAGTTGTTCAGTTATTTCTTCGATATATCTACCTACTGCTTCAACTATCAACACTAGCCGTTGCGATGAGTTGGAGGAGTGTTGGCAGGAAGGAGGAACTTGACGTGAAGAAACTGGCTTTGCGGTGGGTGAGGATAATTTACGGTCTCGTTTAGTGCCGCGATCGCGTGTGGGGGTACTTTTGGCATTTAAGTCCGATACCCATTCCCCTGTATTAGTTTGTGCGTGGAGAGAATTTTTAATGTCACTAAGCCTAGTTTCATCGTCTTTGACCGATGACCAGCGTTTAACTTCTTGGTCGGTGAAACCTGTTTTGGGGGGACTGGGGGGAAGCAAAAGGGTAAATTGACTGCCTTTGCCTTCCCGCGATAGGAAACTGACATCGCCTCCGTGGAGTCTGGCAAGGGCGCGTGTTAATACTAACCCCAAACCTGTGCCTTCAAACTGCCGCGTCAGGGGGTTTTCGAGTTGTTGAAATTTCTGAAAAATTAGATGCTGTTGTTGTTCGGGTATGCCAATTCCTGTGTCCCAAACGGTGAACGCAATCCAACCTTCCCAACGATTGACGCGCAACCCGATTTTGCCGCCACCTTCGGTAAATTTAAAGGCGTTGGAAAGCAGGTGGACGAGCATTTGCCGCAGTCGTAGTTCGTCGGCAACAATTTCATCTAAATCGGGTTCAATCGTCAGAATAAATTCGTGGTTGGGGGATGTCGCAACGGGAGCATTTTTACTATTTTGAGTTTGAGCCGTTTTGGCATCGGCAACAGCGCGATCGCATACCGCACGTAACTTGACTGAGCCGACAGACAGTTCCATTTGTCCCGTTTCCATCCGGGTCAAATCCAAAATATCATTAACCACGGTCATTAAATGCCGCCCGCTTTGATGAATTAGTCCGGCATATCGAGCTTGACGTTCGTTTAATTCTCCTAGTTGTTGGTCAACTAGCAACCGCGACAGCCCTAATACTGCCGTCAGCGGTGTTTTCAATTCGTGGCTAATACAAGCCAAAAATTCGTCTTTCAACCGATTCAATTGAACTAAATCGGCATTTTTCGCAGCTAATTCTTTACAAAGTTGTTGCTGTTCGGTGATATCGGTAGCCAGCATCAACCACAAGTCTTTACCGTAGGTATCCGAGCAGTCAAGTTCTTCTTTAAGGGTCGAAAATACTTTTGGGGTAATTTCTGGGAGAGTATCTTTTAAATTTTGTAAAGATACCTCCTGAATCGGGCTTGCTTCTTTACTTTCAGTGTTTCTAGTTTTGCGTTTGCGGGCTTCTCCTCGCTCAGATTTTTCAACCCTCGGATTTCTGGCGCTTCGACCTTCAGCACAGACAAAATCAGTATCTTCTGGGGGAATATTATCTCTAAGAGTATGCTTTGTTACGTAATCATTTATGGCTTCGGGTGTAGCAGTTAGTTCCGAACTTAAGCTCACTAACTCCGAACTATCTAATGGGATTTTCGCAAATTGCCAAACTCGCTCCTGACCGCTTTGCACTTCAACCACGCAGGTACAAGTACCAAGTTCGCTATCCAAAAAACAGCGATTCGGACGGTTTTTGGCGGTGTTGGCTGCGATTGTGGTATCGTCACGGAGGATTGTAGTTGACTTCGCAAGCGCTATAGCTTCATTATTCCCATCACTACCGTAAGAAAATTCTTCAACCGATGGCGATGCATACCTCGACACCTTGATTGGCGATAAAATTGCTTCGACTTCTTGTCGTATCCCTTCTGGATCTTTCAACATCCCTAGCTGCTGCCACCATGCCGGATTTTGGGTGACAACTTCGCCATTGCTTGTTTGTAACATTAAGGGCCACGGTAGCCGTTCGACCAGTTTTACAAACGACTGATGTGACGAAATTTGACATTCCTCAGTGAGTCTACTTGCTTTTTCCTTTGTTTGCAGGGGGTTTTTCTGATGTCGAGCTTCATGCTGTAATGCTTTGGCTGCGACTGGATGCACCGATTTCAGAAAAAAATTTAATAAACGGGTGCTATCCACTAGCCCCAAATATTTGCCATTAGTATCAATTAATGCCCAATCCCAATTTGTATTTTTTGGGTTAGTTGGAGGTTGCAAAAATTGACTAAATTCTTCCACGCTGACCGCTGCCGATAATGTTTGTATCGGTTCGATAATACCGTCACCCAAAGCTTGAAACGGTTGCTTTAGTGCGTCTTGGGTTTGTTTGCCTTGCCCGGTTCTGAGTAATTGCCCAAGCAATCGTGCCGAAGACAGCAAACCAATCGGATGAGAACGCTCGTTCAATACTACTAAGCGATACTCACCGCAGTGGCTGCCTTGATGACAATTCTCAGACTCAAACATAGACAGCACCGTTGCCAATGTTGCCGTTGAAAGGCAACTGGGCACGGTTGAAATAAAATCATCAAGCCGATACTGTAGCATTGACATAGGGCATAATGGTTATTCTTCCTTTTAGGTCTAGACCGAATTAGAATTCAGTTTGCCTTCATCAGGAAGAAATGAACTTAGGATAATTGAATGCAACTTCAACGCTTCGATAAAAATTAGGTTGGGCACAAACCGACAAGCTTTTATAACCAAGATATTGTCGGGTCTGCGGCTTTTACCTACCACCTCTCCCAAGGGATAAATATTTACTTTGTAGTAAATTATATTTCACATCACAAGAGCTATTATTCTGTCATGCCATTTTAACAAAACCCTGTATAAAACCGACTTCGATTATTTTGCCTTTCAAAGGAAGATTGACTCCTTTTGTAAAGATTTAATAACCGCTTGTGTCTCCATTAGCTCTATAGCTAGTGTTGAAATTCCCGATCGATAACGACAGTTAAAACAATTATGACCCGGAAATACCGCTTTAAAACCTTTAGGAATTATAATGATTTTGAATGTGATAATCTTTAATGTTTATTTAAGTATTTGATTGCTCGACCTATAGCAGTTCTCGTTTGGGTAGAATACACAGTAGGGGCACAGCAGTGCTGTGCCCCTACGCCCTACGAAAAAACTGTATTTCATCCAACTGAGAAACGCTATATAAAAATTCTCTATTTAGGTAGATTTTAAAGTATAAAATTATCAATTTATTCTCAAATTATCAAATATTAACACTCGAAGTTGAGTTTAAACTAAGTTATTATTTAGATATATTTAACTTCATTTACGTCTGTTTATATTTTTAAATATAGGGTTTCTCACTTAAGTGAGGTACAGATAAAAATGGTAAAAATCTTGTGGGGTGGGCAGATGACCGCCCGTATCTACTTCAGCAGACTCGGAACTGCTATATACATATACTAGAAATTTCTATCTTGAGATAGTTGTTTAGTTGTTTTATGGGGATTGGAGAATTGATCGGCAATGCTATCGATAGCATATTTGGGAGAAAAATTGAATTTTTACTGTTTTTGTAATCAGCAGCGAGCGTTAGGGCTGCTCCAAACAAAAGTTGCGTTTCAAGAGCGATCGCGTAATCATATCGCTACCCAAGAAGAGTCAAAGCTTACTCAATATGTTGCAAGCGGAACTAAATCCACATTATTATAAACTATTAAGTAACAATAATTATTATGTATGTAAATGTTACAAGCAATAAATACAAACCTTTTTAAGTCCACATGACGACAGCTGACCAGCAAGCATTGTTGCAGCAAATCAAATTAGACTACCGTCAAATTCTAATCACCTATTTTACACCCAACAAGGCGCTGCCAGAAAAGGTTGATAAATTGGTCAATGCACTATTTTGTGCTAATATCCCTGTGCCGCAAATTATCGAAATCCATATGGATCTAATTGACGAGTTTTCCAAACAGCTAAAATTGGAAGGAAGAAATGAGGATGCGTTACTCGATTACCGCCTAACGCTAATTGACATTTTGGCTCACCTGTGCGAAACCTATCGACGCTCGATTCCGAAATAATTTTTTCTCCTACTTTTGTAAAGCGCGTTGCCATCGCTTGGTCGTGCCATCGGTTACGACTTCAACGGCTATACGCGGATTCAATTTATATTTTCACAAGTAGCCTGTACGCATATGGATAAAGTCAAAAAAACTTATGTTCTCAAACTGTATGTAGCAGGGAATACCCCTAACTCAGTACGGGCATTAAAAACACTCAAAGAGATATTAGAGCAAGAATTTCAAGGTGTATATGCTTTGAAAGTGATAGACGTACTGAAAAACCCGCAATTGGCGGAAGAAGATAAAATACTAGCGACACCAACTTTATCTAAAATTTTGCCTCCACCCGTTCGTAAAATTATTGGGGATCTATCCGACCGCGAACGAGTATTAATTGGATTAGATTTGCTTTACGAAGAACTCAACGAAGAAAATTACTTTAGTGAGTGAACAAAAGCAATCTGAGGATTATTACTTTGTATGAAAAGTAATAATCCTCTACGCAGGTAGCAAAATTTAAAAACTTTGATTCTAAGTTTTGGGGTTATTTTTAGCAGGTTCCAAGAATCCAGGTAATTTTTACGAAATCCGGATGTCTTACCCAGAACATGTAAAAATTAATAAAATAGAACACGATGAAAGTTCGTTTCATCAGTTCTGTAGGAACCCACAGGCTGGGGTTACAAGAATCCGGGTAACTTTTACGAAACCCCGATGTCTTACCCACGACATGACATGCAAAAGCGTTATTGACAACTATTGATTAAAAATTTAGGCTAAATTCCGATTTTAAAGTGTCAAACAATGAGCGAAAACGACCAATCAGGGCTAAAAATTACACCGAGAATTGGAGGTGTAGATAAAATTCGCACAATGATAGAGGGGTTTGACGACGTTAGCCACGGCGGCTTACCAAATGGTCGAACTACTTTATTCAGCGGCACATCTGGAACTGGTAAAACGTTATTTTCACTCCAGTTTCTTTATAATGGAATCCATTATTTCAACGAAACCGGAGTATTTGTTACTTTTGAAGAATCGCCCAGCGATATTATTAAAAATGCTTATGTATTTGGTTGGAATTTAGAAAATTTAATCGATGAAGGCAAACTTTTCATTCTCGATGCTTCCCCCGATCCCGAAGGTCAAGATATTGTCGGCAACTTCGATCTATCAGCGCTAATTGAGCGATTGCAATACGCAATTCGCAAATACAAGGCTCGTCGAGTTTCCATCGACTCGATGACAGCAGTATTTCAACAATACGAAGCAATTGGAGTAGTGCGACGTGAAATTTTTCGCCTCGTTGCCAGACTCAAACTACTCAACGTCACAACCATTATTACCACCGAACGCGGCGAAGAATACGGTCCGGTTGCATCTTTTGGAGTCGAAGAATTTGTTTCCGATAACGTCGTTATCGTTAGAAACGTATTAGAGGGCGAGCGTCGTCGTCGTACAATTGAAATTCTAAAATTACGCGGCACAACGCACATGAAAGGTGAATATCCATTTACCATTACCAACAAAGGAGTTAATATTTTCCCGTTGGGAGCTATGCGTTTGACGCAACGCTCGTCGAATGTCCGCGTCTCTTCGGGTGTGAAAACCTTAGATAAAATGTGTGGTGGTGGTTTTTTCAAAGACTCGATTATTTTGGCAACTGGGGCTACAGGAACCGGAAAAACATTATTAGTGAGTAAATTCATACAAGAAGGTTGTGCCAGAAACGAACGGGCAATATTATTTGCCTATGAAGAATCAAGAGCGCAGTTATCTCGAAATGCCTCATCGTGGGGAATCGATTTTGAGGAGTTGGAACAACAAGGTTTATTGAAAATAATTTGTACTTATCCCGAATCAACCGGTTTAGAAGACCATTTGCAAATTATTAAAACAGAAATTGAGGAACATAAACCAGGGCGAATTGCGATTGACTCCTTGTCGGCACTGGCACGGGGAGTTAGCAATAATGCTTTTCGACAATTTGTAATTGGCGTTACAGGTTATGCCAAACAAGAAGAAATTACAGGTTTCTTTACAAATACAACCGACCAATTCATGGGGTCGCATTCGATTACCGATTCGCATATTTCAACAATTACCGACACTATTTTGATGTTGCAATATGTCGAAATTCGTGGTGAAATGTCACGAGCGATTAACGTCTTTAAAATGCGCGGTTCCTGGCATGACAAAGGTATTAGAGAATACAACATTACTGCTGATGGTCCCGAAATTAAAGATTCATTCCGCAACTACGAAGGAATTGTCAGTGGTGCCCCGACTCGCGTTAGCGTTGATGAAAAGATGGAATTGTCTCGAATCGTCCAGAGCTTTCAAGACCAAGAAAGTTCAGACTCGAACAGCTAGGGTCATGTTATATTTCTAGGCGTAGGAGACTATTTCTGCTGCTTATTTTTGTGTGAGGAATACGGTGAACGGACAGCAACTATTTTGTAGCTTCTTGCCCGGTGTAACAGCAGTGTTAATTGCTCAACCGAGTTGGGCTAATACTGCTCCGGTAGGTCAACCCAGGTTGGTTGTTTTTCCTACTAGTGTTTTAAGTTCGATTTATATTGTCAGTATAAAGAAGCAACCGCAAATTGCGTTTGATTATGGCTTTCTTACCCAAGAGATAGTCAAACGGAATTTACTTTCTTTAGGGTACGACTCCCTCAAAGTATCACCCAAGGCTTCGGAAGGAGCATGGCAGCAAACGTCATTAGTTCCATTGTTCGATGTCGAGGCTAGTTTTCGTACTGTAATCGACCCAGTTCCGGTCATTGCCAGCGATTCGATTACTTCGAGTTCCGGGCAAGAAGGCGCTAGCAATAGCTCGCGACTTGCAGAAGCGACACTAGGGATAGAGGATGCGATACTCCTAAAAGGAATCGAGTTAAGTGCGATTCTCAAAGAAAAAGTGGTTGCGGCGATGCTTATGAGGGAACCGCCCAAGGCGATCGCAGAAGATACAAATCTTGTCTTGACAATTGCTGACTTATATGAAGTGGGTCTGGTAAGTCCGGATAACGCAATTGCCAGCACGCCGAAACCAAGTACTTCATCCAATATATTTAACCTTAGTTCAAATCTTAGTAATGAGGATGTCCAAAGCCTAAATACTACGAGTGCGAATAAAACAACTTCTGATAAATTGTTGCAGTTAACTACAACAAAGAAAAATAATCCAACACTGTTAACAGTTGCCCAAATTCCACCTCGAAGCAAAGGTGCAGACGCATTAAATGCGCCACAAAACCCAAATCGGCAATGGCTAGCGCAATCAAATGCTCCAGCATCCAAGCCACCGATCGCAGTTCCATCAACACCTGTAAATCTTGTGCCTCCTGGAACTCCAGCACCTAGTTATCTCAATCCCAACCCGAACCCGCTCCAGTTTCCAACCACATCCTCAGAAGTGCGGATTCAAGGGACGCAACCAGTCACGTTAGAGCAAGTGTTAGAATTGGCACGTCGTAACAATAGAGACTTGCAGACGGCATTACTCCAACTCGAACGCAGTCGAGCAAGTTTGCGCGAGTCACAAGCGGCACTGTTTCCGAATCTGAGTATAAATAGTACCATCAGTCGTCGGCAATCGGCATCGTCACAACTGGGACTCGAACAGCGAGCTAGACAGCAACAATTCGAAAGCGATGCTTTACAAGGCGACGATCCGACAACAGGTTTTTCGGGACAGGCACAACTTAATTACAACCTTTATACTTCTGGAAGAAGACAAGCGACAATCCGCCAAGCTGAAGAACAGGTTCGAGTTAGCGAATTCACAGTTGAAAGTCAGTCCGAAGATGTTCGACTCAATGTAACGCGGCAATATTACGATTTGCAGCAGGCAGACGAGCAAGTTAGGATTAACCGAGCGGCAGTAGTCAACGCTCAAGCAAGTTTGCGCGATGCCTTGGCATTAGAACGTGCGGGTGTGGGAACTCGATTTGATGTATTGCGATTTCAGGTCAATCTGGCAAATTCGCAACAAAACCTCACAAATTCGATTTCGCAGCAACGCATTGCCCAGCGGCAGTTAGCGACAACATTGAGCGTATCGCAATCGGTAAATTTAATTGCCGCAGACCCGGTACGACTAGCTGGTTTGTGGAATCAAACCCTTGAGGATAGTATTGTTCAGGCATTGCAAAACCGTCCGGAATTGCAACAGCAACTGGCACAACGTAGTATTGGCGAACAACAACGACGGCAAGCACTAGCGCAATTGGGACCGCAGGTGAGTTTAGTTGCTACTTACGATTTACTCGACCAGTTTAACGACAGTGTTTCTGTTACCGACGGTTATTCAATTGGGCTGCAAGCAAGTATTAACTTATACGAGGGGGGAGCCGCAAGGGCACAGGCAGCCCAAGCAAGGGCAAATATTGCGATCGCCGAAAATACATTCGCTAACCAGCGCAACCAAGTTCGCTTTGAAGTCGAACAAGCCTATTCGCAGTTACAATCCAATTTAGAAAACGTTCAAACTTCTAACACGGCATTAGAACAGGCACGCGAAGCGCTGCGGTTGGCACGGTTACGCTTCCAAGCAGGTGTCGGCACTCAACTTGATGTAATTTCGGCTGAAAACGACTTAACGCTATCTGAAGGTAATAGAATTCAAGCAATTTTGGATTACAACCGCGCTTTAGCTGCTATACAACGTGCGGTAACTATCCGAGGAACGCGCTAGAAATACGGGGGAAGGGGGAAGGGGGTAAAGGAGCCGAAATATTAAGTAATGAAGCATGTAAATGTCATTTACATGCTTCATTACTTTGACAGGACTTACGTAAAAAAATTTTGTCATGCTGAACCCTTCACGGAGTTTACCCTCGAACCGCAACATTAAAGATCCCTTCCTCTTCCTCATATTTATTTAAAGATTTGTTTGCGTAGCGCGAAAATTGCAATAACATAACATGAACGATCGACTATTTAGCTACGCATGACTATAGTTACATCCCAAGAAATAGCACAATTTCGTTCGCAACTAGCAGAAGACTCCCTTGCCTTGAAAGCACTCGATACTATAGAGGACTGCGAAGGCGATTTAGAAGATGCTGCCATGACATTGGCAATTCGAGTTGGCCAACAACCCGAACGCGCAAATTCGGAATGGTTAGATGCTTTAGCACGAAAATGGCGTGCAGTGATTTGCCAATCAGAATTTCGCACCGCATTACAAAACAATTCAATCAAGGAGATGATGGAACACCTTAAAACCATGCCAACATTTCCGAGTATTTTGGCAACCCCAGTTTTAATGTATGTAACAAAGCAAGGTATTAACGACTTTTGCGAGCCATTTGATTCGTTAAAATCAAGTTAGAAGCTGTTCATTGGTTGCTTGCAATAAGGAAATGCAGATAGATAGATTTTACCCTAATCTACAGGCGCAATCCCTTGCGCCCTACTACTGATACGCTATTAACTGATAGAAAATCTAATTAAGCAACCATTTAACATCAATGAACTACCTTGTTGCCGTACTCAAAGACCGCATCCAAGCCGAAGCCGCTTACTTAGAATTACAACAGGCAGGTATAAGTAGTACTATCCTGGGAAGAGGCTATAAAACTGCGGATGAGTTTGGTTTGACTGACCCTAAAGAAGAAGCAAGCAAGCAAGTCAAATTTATGGCAGTATGGCTTGTACCGTTTGGCTTTATTGCTGGTCTTGCATTTAACTCGATTACTGGTTTAGAAACCTTTGCATTCGCTGGTGAAATCGGCAACCGCATCATTGGGGGACTGCTAGGTGCTGTAAGTGGCGCATTGGGTAGTGTTGTTGCTGGTGGTGGAGTTGGCTTGATTATTGGCGGTAAAGATGCGATACCATACCGTGACCGTCTTGATGCAGGTAAATATCTAGTTGTAGTTGAAGGTTCAGAAAATCTTAGCCGCTCGGCAACACGTATTTTACGTCAGTTTGACCCAGAGAACATTCAGGGTTATTCTGATACAACTAACTCCTAACTAAATGGATCAAGTTTTATACATTCAAACACAACGCCTTGAGTTGCTTCCTTGTTCCTTGGAAGTAGCTCAAGCTGCGATCGCCAAAAATACACCCCTCGTTGAAAAACATTTGGCTGCGTTTGTACCTGAAGAATGGTATACCGCAGATGTCCAAGGTTTTTTACCAACATATATGAAGATGTTAGAAGCAGACCCATCGCATTTGGGTTATGGAGTTTGGTTAATAATTCGCACCGACGATTCAACTTTAATCGGTGATGTAAGCTTTGGCGGTAAATCGGAAGTTGAGGACAGTTTAGAACTTGGTTACGAGGTATTAAGAGCTTACCACAATCAAGGATATGCAACCGAAGCAGTACAAGCTTTAGTTGATTTTGCATTTACGCAGTTAGAGATTAAAAAAGTCACCGCACATACTCCGGAAGATAATGCTGCTTCGATTCAAATTATGGAAAAATTGGGAATGCAAAATTTGGGAATCGAAGTATCCAATTCACCCGGTGTGAAGGCGTTTAGGTGGGAGATGACGTTAGAATCTAGGAGATGTCACAACTAGTATTTTAGAATAAGTAGGGAGTTAAAAATTTAACTTCTAACTCCTAACTTCTAACTCCTAACTCCTAACTCCTAACTCCTAACTCCTAACTCCTAACTCCTAACTCTTAACTCTTAACTCTTAACTCTTAACTCCTAACTCCTAACTCGAAAATTTCTTAAAATGCTGCCACGAGAAGAACTTTTAAAGGGTGTCGAAAATCGAGATGTTGTTGCGCGTGTAATCGACAATGCGGAACAAGCAATTAAAACTTGGGAAGTGGTGATGACGGACTTTCTATCACCCCCAGAGTTGGCAGAAATTCAAAAGTCATTTAGCCGACTGACAGAAATCCATTTGCTTAGTTGGGGTGGATACCCACAAGCAGAACGCCAACGACTTGCCATAGCGCGTTCCGACCTGCCTCTTGACCAATCTCAAGTCGAACTAGCTGCACTTGATATCGCTGGTAATTTTTTATTTGACACTGCCAGCCACCGCGATTTTCTCGGTGCGATGCTCGGTACTGGTATCGTCCGCGACAAAACAGGCGATATCATTGTCTTGGGCGAGCGCGGAGCGCAAGTTATTGTCACGCTTGAGTTAGTTGACTTTTTAGAGATGAGCCTCAAGCAGGTGCGTTCGGTTCCCGTCACTACCCGACGTATCGATTTAAGCGAATTAAAAATCCGCGAACCGAAGAAAAAAGAATTAACTACAGTCGAAGCATCATTACGCTTGGATGCAGTTGCATCGGCAGGGTTTGGGATGTCGCGCAGCAAAATGGTCGATTTAATCGATGGTGGAGATGTGCGCGTTAATTGGAAAGACACTACTCAAGCAAGTTCGCAAGTTAAAACTGGTGATTTGATAGCGATTCGCGGTAAAGGACGCTTAGAAGTTGGCGAAATTGCCGTTACCAAAAAAGATCGATATCGCGTTCAACTAACAAGGTATGTTTAACTTTTAAACTGCTTTTCTAAAATACTAACTAATGTTTGTCGCGGTACAAACCGGGATAAACTCGTAATCATACTGCTAGCGAAACCACCGCTAACAACTGTCGATTCGCCTTTTTCCAAAGCTTTTAGCGCATCGCGTACAACTACTTGTGGTGCTACAATTTGAGCATTTTTTGCTGCAATTGCGGTTGGAAATTTTGCTTCGGTAAAAAAGTTAGTCTCTGTTGGACCGGGACAACTGCAAAGAACCCGCACACCGTAACTACGATTTTCTGCCCAAAGTGCTTGGCTAAAACTCAAAACAAACGCTTTACTTGCCGCATACACAGACATATATGGTATCGGTTGAAATGCCGCAATCGAAGCTACGTTAATAATACTACCCGAACGGCTTGAGCGCATCAGGGGTAGGTATTTATGCGTTAAATCAACGAGTGCTACAATATTTAACTGCACTATTTGAAGTTGCCTTTCACCATCACGTTCGGCAAAGTCGCCATAATCGCCAAAACCTGCATTATTAATCAATAAATCTATCGTTAATCGCTTTTCTTGCGTGTACTCAAACACAGTATTTGTAGTACCAATTTCGGTGAGGTCGCGGGCAATAACATCAACTTTAATGTTATGTTTGGTTTGCAATTCTGCTGCAAGTTGATTGAGTTTTTCTTCAGAACGTGCTACTAATACCAAATCCATATTACGGGCTGCAAGTTCTTCTGCAAAAGCTTTACCGATTCCACCTGAAGCGCCAGTTATTAAAGCAGTTGACATTATAGATACTACGATAATTTAGTAATTGCTTTACAAATACTAACAACAACCGCTGGTATTTTGATTAGTCCAGAGTCGTATACCCAAAAGTTGAAAAATCCCATTACCAAATCTGTTTAATTTCCATTTCGCGTGGGAATACTAAGTAAGTGCGTAAATGGGTGTAAATAATGACTAAGCTTAACTGGCGAGCATTTGAAATTTTGCGTGCAGAAGTGGAACGCTGTACTACTGAGAATCCAATCGGCAAAACCGAAAAGCAAATTGTGATGAAGCGTCTGGAAAAATTGCGCCAGGAAAAAGGTTCCGCAGTTACTTTGGATGAATTGCACGATACGCTGTTCGATGTTTACCCGCAGTTCAGCGAGAAGGTTCTCAAACAAGCAGTTAAAGCAAACCGTTCGCCAGGTATTGTTTCAAAAATTACATTTTTATTAATATTTCTTGCAGGTTCAGGGGGATTTATATGGTTGGTAAATTTTCCAAATCCCTTAATTCGCAAGTCTATAGCGAAAACTGCACCTATTTTGCTCATTCCCAGTTTCATGAGTATGGATTCTCACTATCGCGGCGCAATCGATACGCTTGGACAAGCCGAACAATTGTTAGATAATTCTACAAGTGCGGCAGATATTGAACGCGGTAGTCAGAGAGTTAAGGAAGCGAAGAAACATCTGGATAATTTGCCTGTTTGGTTTTTAGATTATTACCCTGACGCTTACTGTAGCTGGTTTGGATGCGCTTGGAGATTTACCTTTGATGAATTTGAATCAGCACGGAAAAAAGTTGCGCGATTAGATGCAGTTGCGTTTCAAAATCAAAATGCACTAACACCGTTAGATGAAGCACAGCAAGAACTTTTGACAGCAAAGCAGGAATACAAACAAGCTGTAGAAATTAAAGATAAGCAAAAAGCAATTGAAGCTTGGCAAAGCGCAATTAATTTGTTTGAACAAATTCCTGCAGAAACGCTAGCGGCAAAAAACGCACAAGCAAAACTCAAAGCTTACAAACAAGAGTTTCAAAATGCTCAAACTGCAACGCTAATCGCTGCTGCCCAAGAATACGATTTACAAGCTCAAAAAATCCAACCAACGCAACCGCAAGTTGCCTCGGAGTTGTGGCAACAAGCAATTAACCAACTTAACGAAATTCCGAAAGAAAACCCCCGTTATCTCGAAGCCAATCAGCTACTTGCATCAATTCAAATTAGATATCAAACAGTTGAGAAATCTAGTAGCGGCAATTATATAGAAGCGGCAAAGCAATATGCTTTGGAAGCAGCCATTGCATCACAAAATCCACCACATCCAGCAGACAAGTGGGGACAAATTGCCGAACAGTGGGAAAGTGCAATTGGACAACTTCAAAATATTCAAGTTCAAGAAGCTGGGTATGTCAAAGCACAAAAGTTAATCGCGCAATATCAAACCAATTTAGATATTGTTCAAAATCGACAAAAATATGAAAGCGAAGCAACAGAAATACTCGCACAAGCTAATCGAGAAATCCAAAGTTTAATTGCTTCCCCTCCATCGAATATACAACAATATAAAAGCGAAATTCAAGGCATTATTAACCAACTTAGAACAGTCAAACCGGGGACAACTGCTTACGTGCGATCGCAACAACTTTTGATATCCGCGCAAAACAAGCTTAGATAAGCAGACTGATGCAATAAAAGCTACTTCTAATTTATTTAGATTACCTAGAGGTAATGGGCGTAATACCAATTTGAAAAAAGAATGCGACAAATGATGTAGGGGCGCAAGGTCGCAGCGCCCTTTTCGACACATGTGTAACAAAGATTTTTTGAGTTATACCAATTCACAGAAATCATGATAAATATGAATAGTCGTAGGGGAGCATAAGTGAGCGTGCGGGGGTACAAAGCGTTGAGCAACAGCCGCGTGTACGGCAGTGCTGTGTCCCTACCCGACATATTTGTATAAACAATAAAGTGAAATGGTATTAGTATAACTTTGGTTAAAAACTAGCTATGAAGAAAGGCAGAAATTACCAAGTTTGTGAAAAAGCGTTTTGAAACAGGGTCGTTTAGAATATGAGGAGGGCACAGCAGTGCTGTGCCCCTACAATGTATGGCATCATACAGTAATATATTCTCGACTATCCGAAAAATTTGCTTTTTGAAATAAATATATGCTAAAATAAGAAAATTGCGGACGTATAGCTCAGTTGGTTAGAGTACGTCGTTGACATCGACGGGGTCACTGGTTCGAATCCAGTTACGTCCATATCTTCCGCAAAATTACTCCTGTTTAAAGCTGTGACTTTACCCATAACTTTGCCGCAACGTTTTAGCGTATATACAAAAAATGGTGTTACTTAAAGGATAAAGTGGCCGTTTTTAAACCATAAAGTGACCGCAGGGTAGAACTTAATCGGGAAGAGTGTTTGAGGATTTGAATGCGAGCGATCGCTTATCCTGCACAACCGAATAATAAGCATTCCAGCAATCCGAGGGCGGCCACTTTATCCTTTAAAAGCGGCCATCTTATCCTTTAAACTACAGAGAGTATAAAACAGAGTGTGCAAAAAGAATAGTTTTTGCACAGTTTTGTCGGCAAGTCGTCAGAATAAAATTGCGAATACAGTAAGTGAGTTTTGATTTATTTCCGCCAATCTAATCAAACGAGTTTCTAAATTCGAGCGGCGAGACATTTGTCTTATTCTTAAATAATTTGTTAAACGATTGCGGATGCTCAAAACCAAGCCGATATGCGATTTCGCCGACTGAAAGTGATGTTGTGGACAAAGCTTCTTTGGCTTTTTCGATTAATTTGTTATGAATATGCTGTTGGGCATTTTGTCCCGTCAGTGTTCTTAACATATCGCTCAAATAATTCGGCGAGACGTTTAATTGATCGGCAATGTATTTTACGGTTGGAAGTCCTCCTTGTAATTCATTTTGTCTGTCAAAATACTCGTTCAGCAAATCCTCTAGTTTGATTAGCAAATCACTGCTCGCCTTTTTGCGGGTGATAAATTGCCGATTATAAAATCTGTTTGAATAATTAAGCAGTAATTCAAGCTGTGAAACAATCACGCTCTGACTAAAGTTATCTATGTTAGAGCGATATTCCTGCTCCATATTTTCGATAATACCGTTAATGATTGCCTCTTCTTTTTCCGAAAGGTGCAACGCTTCATTGACCGAGTAGCTGAAATACTGGTATTGCTTAATCGTTTTGGCTAGCGACGTGTTCCATAAAAAGTCGGGATGGACTAGCAGCAACCATCCCCTACGCTCCAAAACTGCATCTTTATCAATCTTCACTCCAAAAACCTGACCGGGCGACATAAAAAACATTACACCTTCATCAAAATCATACTCCTGCTGACCGTATTTATATTTAGCATTCGGTGTTCTTTTAAGTGCGATTGAGTAAAAATCAAATATAACACTTATTGTTTCTTGGGGAGGCACGTATTTAATGGATTCTAAATTAATCACGCTGATTAAAGGATGCTCAGGTTTAGGAAGTTCCATCATCCGATGATATTCGGCGATCGTTCTGAATCTAAGAAATTGACCGTTTTTCATTAACTTTTTATTAAATCTTTTTATTATATTCTGCGGCAAACTCTGAGGTAAAATCTTTTAGTTTTACTTCTCCTAAAGTCGGCTTGTGGCGGAAATAATCTTCATACATTACACCGCTGACTCTGCCAGCATTTAATTCCACAAAACCTTTGGCTGTCTGCGGGTTCATTCCGGCTGCTATTAAACCGTTCAGAAATTGTTCGTCAGGGATAACTAACCATTTCAAATCGGGTTTTCCAATCGCTTCACCCAGCAGTTTGGCTACTTCATTTGGCGACATTTCATCGCTGGCAATGTAACGAATTTCTCTGCCGTCGAAAGGTTTTTCAACTTCTTCGGCGATGACAGCCGCAATGTCCAAAGGTGAAACCCAGGGTTCTTTTTCATCGCCGCCATAGTTTTGAATGATTGCACCTTGTTGTTTTATAGTTTGGATAAACGAAAACATTACTGTGTAAAACCCGACCGGTCGCATAAATTTGATGGAAACATCGGCAGGTAGTTGATTCAAAATATTTTCTACATTGTAATGAAATGCTCTGATCCCGTTACCTCGATCGGTATGTGCGCCGATACTGCTCAGATGCACTACACGTTTTACGCCCGATTGTTCAATGGCTTGTTTATAATTTTTACCGATCTCGGTGATAGCCGCGATAACATCAACATTCGGGTCGAAGAAAGCATTAGGGGCAAGCGTTTCCATCACATAAACGACATCTGCGCCTTTGAAAGTCGCTGATAAAAAACTAGCGTCTTCTATTGTGCCGATTGCAGCTTTTGCGCCAAGTGCTTCAATATTTTTCTGCCTTTCGACTTTGCTGCTGATAATTGTGACCTGATGCCCTTTTTTCACTAACTTTTGTGCTAGTGGTTTACTGATATTTCCTAATGAACCTGTCACTATAACTTTCATAAATATTTACTCACAAATTATTTTCTAACTGAAATCTGAATTTCTATATTTATGATAGATAATCTTTTATCTGTAAAGTTAGCCGAATCATCGGTAATTGTATCCGAAATGGAGAATTTTGCTGCCTAACTAATTGCTTCAAACAAATTCGTCTTCAGGAAGTCTGGCGTTTAATGCTTGGTGAAGACTTAGACGCAGCAAGTGCCGGATTCCGTGTTGGTTATGACGATGTATCACATTTCAACCGAGAATTTACAGCAATTTTCAGGTAATTGAACCACAATTTGCCGTAAGCTTATAATAACCCGGTTCGCCTATTTTTTCGGGAGTTAGGAAAAAGCCTACTCAGGGGTAAAAAATTGACCATCAAGTTGAGTGTAAGTAGTAACCGGGAATCCAAGCAAAACGAGAATACGCTGTTGTAACGCAGAAAGAACATTTAATACACGCAACAGTGTTTGTCTTAAAGCTAGACAAAAGTTAATTGAGTCGAAAACATAATTTACTAGTAATCGTCTTTATCCCTAACAATATTAGAAATAATAGATACAATCGAATACGCGAGCATTGACGAATATCGAGACAGAATAGCCAATGGAACAACTGATCGGAAAACGGATTCAAATTCCCGGACAATTTACTGGTGCTGTAACTGTTGAGTCTGGGACTGTTGTTGATGATACAGTGTTGCTAATGGTTCGTACTCAAGAAGGTGAGTTGCGGGAAGCAATTTTGAGTAGCACGGAAATTGAAGAAGTCTTTGCTGCACAACAGCAAACGACCGTTGCAAGCGTTGATGGGAATGCGTTTTTTTTGTTTATCGAGTCTACACGGATTAAAACTGCATTTGCCTACGACCCGCACTTTGCTGTAAGTCTTAGCGGTGTGCGTCCCCTACCCCACCAGTTAGAAGCTGTGTACGAAAGGATTTTGCCCCAAGTGCGGTTACGGTTCCTTCTCGCTGATGACCCTGGTGCTGGTAAAACTATTATGGCGGGATTGTTGTTAAAGGAATTGAAGTTAAGAAATGCCATTGACCGCGTGTTAATTCTTGCACCAGCACCACTGACAATACAATGGCAGGATGAATTACGTAGTAAATTTTCCGAAACTTTTGAAGTTATTAATTCTGGCTTGGCAAAAAATCAGTTAGCGGGTAATCCTTGGGAACGATTTCGTCAATGTATTGCTTCGATTGATTTTGCTAAACGTGATGACGTTGCACCTGGTATTTTACAGGTTGATTGGGATTTAGTAATTATTGATGAAGCGCATAAATGTTCTGCACGCACGCAAGGTGAAGATTTACGTCGGACTGGACGCTATAAGTTAGCAGAAGAATTATCGAAAATTACAGAAAGAATTTTATTATTAACGGCTACTCCTCACCAAGGGGATGTAAATCAGTTCCATAATTTTTTACGCTTGCTTGACCCAGAACAATTTATTTCCGATGAAATTAATCCGCAGTTACTTAGTTTAGATGATAGTCCTTGGTTTTTGCGACGAATTAAGGAGGAATTACGCGATTTTGAAGGCAAAAAACTATTTAAAGAACGATTTGCGAACACTGTTCCCTTTACTTTGTCGGCTGCGAAACATCATTTATATGAGCAAATTACTAAGTATATTAATAAATATTTAGGTGCAACCAAAGGGAAGAAGCAGGCTGCTGTGGCATTGGCTAGAACCGTATTACAGCGTCGATTAGCAAGTAGTTTGAATGCTATTTTTAACTCTTTAAAAAGACGGCAACGGCGTTTTGCTGATTTGCTCGAAGATTTGGACGAACTTTCACCACAGGAGCAAAAGCATCGTTTAATTAATTTAGGGAAAGTAGTTGACCCTGAGTTAGAAAGTGATGATTGTGAGGAAGAACAATTAGAAGATTTAGCGATTGAATCTACTGTTGCCGAACAAGTTGACCAATTACGCGAAGAATTACGGGAATTAGATAGGTTAGTTAAACTAACTCAACAGGTAATTGATATTGGTAGCGAGACTAAGTTATATCGACTTAAAGAATGTTTAGAAAAAGCCGAATTTAATGAAATTAAAGATGGTAGTGGTAAATTATTAATTTTTACTGAGCATCGAGATACTTTAGAATATCTCAATAAAAATTTAATTGAGTGGGGTTATACAACTTGCGAAATTCATGGAGGAATGAATGTCTTTGCCAGAAAAGTAGCCCAGCGAGATTTTCAATTTAGCAGACAAATTTGTTTGGCTACAGAAGCAGCAGGGGAAGGAATTAATTTGCAATTCTGTCGCTTAATGATTAACTATGATATTCCCTGGAACCCCAACCGTTTAGAACAGCGAATGGGACGCATTCACCGTATTGGTCAAGAAAATCAAGTTTTTATTTTTAATTTTGTGGCAGTAAATACTGTCGAAGGTCGAGTATTAGATAAATTACTAACAAAGTTAGAAGAAATTCGCAAAGCGATGGGGGATAGAGTTTTTGATGTCATCGGTCAATTGTTGCAATTAAACGATATCCGATTTGAAGAAATGCTGCGGGAAGCCACCTATAACCAAGCGAATGAAGATGAAGTTATCGAACAAATTGAATGTCTTGACCCCGAACTATTAGCAAAATTAGAACAAGCAACGGGTGTGGCTTTAGCCACTTCTCATGTCGATTTATCCAAAATTCGTCGCACCCAAAGCCAAGATTTTGTTTCCGAAGAACAGCGTTTGATGCCGCGTTATGTCGAAGAATTTTTTAAACGAACTTGCGAGTATTTGCGGATAAATTTAGACAATCGTGCTGATGGATTGTGGCGTGTAAGCTATGTTAAAGAGGAATTTCGCTCCAATAATTTAGAATCAGTACGACGTTTGGGAACGCCAGAAAAAGAATATCTCAAACTAACATTTTATAAAGAACAATTGTCTGCACCAGTGCATCAAGATGCAGATTTATTATCACCCGGACATCCTTTATTTGCAGCAATTATCGAACGTTTAGATAATCAGTTATGGGAAAAAATAGCGCAGCATTCCGCAGTATTTATTGATGCCGATGCAAAGCAACCCTACCGAATCAACTTTTTTGAAGTGCAGGTAGCTGGTGTTGGTTCTCAGGGTAAAGATACTGTTCTCAAAGCACGATTGTGTGCTGTTGCGGAAAAATCCAATGGGGAATTAGCGTTAATTTCGCCCGATTGCTTGCACGATTTAGCTCCCGTATCATCATATCTGGATTCGGCAATCCATTCCCCCACACCGCAAGAACAGCAAAAAGTCGAAAACTGGCTAAAAGTGAAAATTCAGCGACCTTTAATGGATTTGGAGCGATCGCAACGGCAACGTGAGTTACAAATTCGTCAAGATTATTTGCAAAAAGCGATGGAATCTGCCATTAAGGAAGCAGAACGTACCAAAATGAAATTAGCTAGTAAGGTTGCCCAAGGTGATGAAACTTACCGTGTAGCTAGGGATAATGCCCAAAATAAGGTACGCGATTTGCGCGAACGCTATAAAAATAAGCAAAATCAACTCGATTATCTCAAAATTATTCGTCCCGGACGTGTCGCATATTTGGGGACTGCATTAGTGCATCCCGCACCTGCGGAAGTGGCACATCCAGGAATGCGAAATGACCCAGAAGTGGAAGCTTTTGCAATGGAATATGTGATGAACTACGAACGCGATCGCAGTTGGGAACCAGAGGATATTAGTAAAAAGCAGGATGGTAGCGGTTTTGACATTCGCAGCGTGGGACCAATTGATGTTACAGGAATCGCACCCGTGCGAAGGATTGAAGTCAAGGGACGGGCACAGCATAATCAGGAAGTATCGCTGACGGTGAATGAGTGGCGAAAGGCACAGCAGCTAGGGGAATCTTACTGGCTGTATATAGTTTGGGGATGTAATACGGTTAATCCGCAGTTGTTGATGATACAAAATCCCGCTAAGGTATTGGCGGGGGATGCGAAGGAAATCAAGCAGGTGACGCGGTATATTGTTGGGGCTGAGGCGTTGCAGCAAAATGCAGTAAGTTAGGATATTTGTAGTTTTCGCTATAGATACCCGACTTCTTGAAGGATACTTCTGGCGTGGGGTAAGACACCTCATTTAACCAAAATATCAATGTAGAGACGCGAAATTTCGCGTCTCTACTCTTGTCGGCTAACGAAAAATCATTATGTGAGGGATACTATCCCTGATTCGCTAGCGGTATCCTTGAAAAAGTCAGGATATCAATGCCCACAGTAAAATTATTTTGGTTGATATGACAGCACTTACATTAAATCTCAATTCTGTAATTAAACTGACAAGAGAGCAGTTTTATCAATTATGTGAAGAAAACCCCGATTTAAAATTAGAACGCAATGCCCAAGGAGAGTTGATTATAATGCCACCTACGGGAGGGGAAACGGGAAAAAGTAATTCTACTATTAACGCTCAAATATGGTTCTGGAACGACCAAACCAACGGGGGGGAAGTTTTTGATTCATCAACTGGATTTACTTTACCTTCAGGGGCTGACCGTTCTCCAGATGTTTCTTGGGTAGAAAAATCTCGTTGGGATACTTTGACTAAAGAACAAAAAGAGAAATTTATTCCTCTGTGTCCTGATTTTGTCATCGAGATACTTTCACCTAATGACAGTTTGAAAAAAACTCAGAATAAGATGCAAGAGTATATCGAAAATGGTTGTCGTCTAGGTTGGTTGATAAACCGAAAAAAACAGGAAGTAGAAATTTATCGTCCAGGACAAGATGTAGAAGTTTTAAAATTACCTCAAACTCTTTCCGGAGAAAATGTTTTACCTGGTTTTGTACTTAATCTGCAACGAATTTGGGAATAAATATTAAGGATGAGGAGTAATAGATAATACTGTTATAACTCCTTGACCGATACCGTAGTACCAAAACTCAGTTGAATATTGCAGACGAAATTGCATTAATCATCAATCTCCAAATCGGCGTATTGAGCAAATGAACCTAAATCATGAACTTCTCCCCTCGCTGCTTGTTCAATACCTCGTAGTACCATTGCCAAGGCTTCCGGATTTTGCCATAACCATCGCTGTTCTTCAGGAATCTTTTCTATATCTATAGGGTCTAACAGAATTTGACCTGCATCGTTGGTGAGGACTCGGTAAACTTTTGCCTTAGCTGCTTCTCCTAATGTTAAGTTTCCTTGCTCCGATGTTAAGATAGCTTCTTTGATTACGTAAAAATTTTGATTACTAATTAACATTGTTGAACTGCAAAAATACACAGATCAATTATTATAACTCAATGACTATTTTTATCTAAATTTTGTAGGCATAACTAAATAATGTTGTAGAATATACCAGCTAGAAATAGTAAGTTATATGCAAGTTCGCTTGCATCGGTGCTGGCTTACGCGCTTACACCCAATACGACCGCGTAGAACTGCCCAACGGTGACGAATTAGATGCTAATTCCTTCCTTGACGAAGTGCAAAAAGAAGTCCTGGAAGCAATTTTAACCGATGTGCTACTGTGCGATAAAAAAGGTGTTTCTGCCGTCGATAAACCCACTCAATATTACATCCTGGGACGCTACGAATATGGGGAAGCAGTTGTAGAATTTGACGAAGCCAACACCTTAGCGCGTGGTGTTGGTGTCGAACTTGATAGTGCTGGTGGGTTAACCGATGGCAAGCTGTCACTTGTGAAAAAAACTAAAAATCAAGTGCAATTGCGAGACTATAGCGAACGCGGTGCGGATGAAGAATTAGGTATCCAAAAGACAGAAAAACAACAAAAATTCAATGTTAAATCAGAAGTAATTGGTACACCAACTTTAATTGATGTTCTCCATCGTTTACTGTGGCTAGCAGAAAATAAACCCCAGGAAATTCAAAATTTCCTGAATTTAGCACAACCTGATGCTACCCAATTACGTCTTGTTGCCCAAGCTTTAGCGGGACGTGCGTTAACTCCAGAAGTCGGTGCGACGGATGTTGTCAATGGAACCCGCACGAAGGAACAACAGCAAATTGATACTTTGTTGGCTTCTTGGAAACGGGTTGTGGAGGACAATTTGTTTACTCAAAGTAAGTGATTTGGCTATGTCCAGATGCCCGACTTATTAAAGGATCGGCTCGCAAATAAGCGAAGCGATCGCACCCCTCAATATTGGTTACATATAGCTTTCTCGAATGCCTAAAATCCCGCGATACCATAGAATGGTATCGCTAATAGGGACAAAGCCTGCTTGAAGCAGGCTTGGCTTCGATTAGCCCCTTTCTTTCCACCCTGGGGCGGTCTTTCCAGCAAGCGAGGGGGAGAGACCCCTTGTTCAATTTTTAGTTATCCCACGGTGTTGTAGGGGCACGATATATCGTGCC
>CAXTCQ010000041.1:0-39193 GCA_964242965.1 uncultured Calothrix sp.
CATTGAGGATGCCTTGCGTTCCGCGTCTTAACCGCCTTGGCGGTTGCTATATCTAGAACAATCCCACCAACCGCTCCGCACAAATTTCCCTCTCGTTCGTATACTGCACCAAGTCTTTTCAGCCAATCAGGAGGAGGAATCACATCATCATCGAGTGAAACGATAATGTCACCTTTTGAATTTAATAAAGCAATTTGTCGGGATTTACTTATATTAGCAATCGGATTGTTAAAAACTTTTATATGCTCTTTATATTCGTAAAGTAATTTATTTGTATCATCTGTAGAAGGTCCGTTAACTACAATAATTTCAAAGTTTCCTTGTAAATTTATAGCAGCTTCTAAAGTCTTCCTCAACGATTCAGAGCGATTCAAGGTACAGATAACTATAGAGAAACTGAGAGTACTCATGTTGAGATTGAATAATATGTTGAATATAAAAAGTGAATGTGAATTTAACTAATTATGGAGCATCTAATTTGGGCAAATTTATAATTTGGTAGTGCGTTAAGGGGATGTTCATCTAATTCTTAATGTGCTTTTTATTCAGGCTGAAATCTTTTTTGAAGATGACCCAAAGCGTGCCAAATATTAAGCACAATGCTTCCCTGAATAAAAATAGAAAAGATTAGAATTATTAAACTTTTGATTTGATACTTCCAACTATCTTTTTGAACCGATTCAATCAGTATTTCAAAGCTTTCCAGGTTGTATCCATAACCTAAAAGAGTATATCCCAATCTACTTTTGGCGTGCTGACGTACTTTCTCGACTAAGTTTTGTTTGTTTATAGTTGCATCGTTACTTAAATTTTGCTCGAGTTGATCGAGAACCTGCAAGTCAGAAATTGCCATTTTTACGCGGTCTTGACTAAGCGAATTTGGTCTTCCCCGATGCATTGCTAATAATTCTGGAATATGAATAAATCTGTGACCTGCTAGTAAAGCTTGTAGATATAAATTCCAGTCTTCGCTTCCCCAAAGTTGATTATTCCAATGGATTTGACTATTTTGAAGCAGTGAAGAACGAAATAGCATGACAATTGGAGGAATCATGAGACTATGACTCCACCTTGTTAAAACTTCTACAAGTTGATTCTCAGAATTTAAATTTGTTTGTACATAGTAATTATCTAATTGATTATGGTTAGAAAACTGTATGTAGTTACAGTAACAAGCTATAATAATAGGGTTTTGTTCGAGTAATTTTATTTGTTTTTCTAACTTTAATGGTAAAATAATATCGTCTGCATCTAAAAACTGGATATAATCTCCCGTTGCTTGAGATAGACCAAAATTTCTAGCAGCACTTGCACCTTGATTCGATTGAGAAAAAAGTCTAATATTACTGTGATGGGAACTTATCTCTTTGACAATTTCTAAGGTATTATCTGTTGACCCATCATCAACTACAATAATTTCTACAGCAGTGGAAGGATAAGTCTGACAAATAGCAGAATAAATAGATTCCTTAATATATTCAGCACAATTGTAAACAGGGATAATTACAGATACTGTTTTCATCCTTAGTAGCCATATATTTAATTATGAACATTTACGTTCTTCCGTTAATGTAAGCTGATTATTAAGTATAATCGAGGTTAATAGGCTACATTTGATCAAAATATTTTTGGTATCAAAAGTAGAGGCATAATATGGTAATTATACATAGATATTGGGCAACGCAAAATCAATTTCCGCGTTTCATGGTCTAATCAAATAAATGCCGTAACCATTGAACAAAAGTCAGCGCTAGGCTAGATACCAAAACTATCGAAGCTGATGCTAAGGAAATAAGATAGTTACAAGTGCTTGCACGCAGTTAAGAGTGTAAATTTTCCAGCAAGAAGCTACACATATATTATGGCGAAACCTGTAATTCTCACAGTTGATGACGACCCCGAAGTTTTGCAAGCAGTAGCGCGAGATTTGCGTCAAGAATATGGCTCAACCTACCGTATCGTTCGCGCCGATTCAGGTTCTAGCGCCCTCGAAGCAATCGAACAACTCCGACTTCGCAACGAAACGGTAGCGTTATTCTTAGTAGACCAACGAATGCCGCAAATGTCGGGTGTAGAGTTTCTCGAAAGCGCCCTGCAAATCTTTCCATCAGCCAAACGCGCCCTCCTCACTGCTTACGCCGATACCGATGCCGCCATCCGCGCTATCAATAAAACCCACATTGACTACTACTTGATGAAACCCTGGGACCCACCATCCGAACGGTTGTATCCCATCCTCAATGATTTACTCGATGATTGGCAAGCCTCATACCAACCAGCCTTCGATGGCATTCGCGTGATTGGGAATCGTTGGTCGCCGCGATCGCATTCCGCCAAAGATTTTCTCGCCCGCAACCAAATTCCCTATCAATGGCTCGATATCGAATTATCCGAAGAAGCCCAACGACTCGCCGACTACGCTAAATACGATAAATTAAACTTACCTTTGGTGCTATTTGCCGATGGTTCGAGTTTGATGCAGCCCACTAATGCCGAAATTGCCAATAAAATCGGACTGCGAACCCAGGCAGAAAAACCTTTTTACGACCTGATTATCGTTGGTGGCGGTCCTGCCGGGTTAGCCGCTGCGGTATATGGCGCATCCGAAGGACTGCGAACCGTGATGATTGAACGCGAAGCCCCTGGCGGACAAGCTGGAACCAGTTCGCGGATTGAAAATTACCTCGGTTTCCCCAGCGGGTTGAGCGGTGGAGACTTAGCACGACGAGCCGTAACCCAGGCAAAGCGGTTTGGTGTGGAGGTTCTCACGCCTCAAGAAGTTACGGAAATTCGCGTAGCCGACCCGTATCGATTTGTACAATTATCTGATGGTAGTGAAATTAGCTGTCATGCCTTAATTTTGGGATTGGGCGTATCCTGGCGGCGATTGAATGTACCGGGACTAGAACGCTTAACGGGTGCAGGAGTGTATTATGGTGCTGCACAAGCCGAAGCGATGAGTTGTCAAGATGAAGAAGTATATCTAATTGGCGGTGCAAACTCCGCCGGACAAGCTGCAATGTATTTTTCCAAGTACGCGCACAAGGTAACAATGTTAGTACGTGGCGAATCGTTGACGGCGAGTATGTCGCAGTATCTCATCAACCAAATTGCCGAGACTCCTAATATTGAAGTTAAAAATCACAGCAGTGTTGTTGAGGCAAAAGGGGAAACAAGTTTGGAGGCACTAACAATTGTAAATTCGCACTCCAGGGAAACGCAAACAGTTCCCGCTACTTCGCTATTTATTTTTATTGGTGCGGAACCGCGTACCGAATGGTTAGATGGTGTAATCGAACGCGACGAACGCGGCTTTATTATTACTGGTCCCGATTTGCAGCACAATGGGCAAAGAATAAAAGGTTGGAATTTGGAACGCGACCCATTTTTGTTAGAAACGAATATTCCGGGTGTGTTTGCAGTGGGAGATGTGCGTTCGGGTTCTGTGAAGCGCGTTGCTTCGGGTGTGGGGGAAGGTTCGATTTGCGTGCAATTCGTCCACCGTTATTTGGCTAATGTTTTATAGGGAAAGGGGAGAAGTATTTGTAGGGTGCGTTAGGATGAAATCCGTAACGCACCGAAACATGACGGATGGTACGTTACGAAGAACGCGCTAACACAACCTACGTATATTTCAACAATTCCCCAGGACGGCTATATTATGCAACAAATTACTCTCGCAGAAGCATTACAACATCTTCCTGAATTAGTCGAAGCTGCAATGAATGGCGAAGAAATTATTATAACCAAAGATAAACAGCCAGTAGTCAAGCTGACTCCAGTTACTCAACAGACAAAACGCTATCCAGCTAAAGCAGGAAGCGCAAAAGGGTTAATTACAATATCGGACGACTTTGACGAACCATTGGAAGATTTCAAGGATTACATGTAATGCGGGTGCTGTTAGATACTCATACACTAATTTGGTTCGTTCTTGATAGCCCTCAACTGAATGTCAGAATCAAGAGATTAATTGAGGATGAAAATAACGAGAAACTGCTAAGTATAGCCAGTGTTTGGGAGATGGCAATCAAACAAAACATTGGTAAGCTCAGTTTTGGTTTGCCTTTTAAGGAATTTGTCGAGCAGCAACTCAATCTCAATAGCATTAATTTACTCAATATAAATCTCGACCATATCGATATTATTTCCACATTACCCCAACACCACCGCGACCCATTTGATAGGCTAATAATTGCACAAGCAATGGTAGAGAAAATACCAATAATTAGTGTAGATGAGGCATTTGATGCCTATTTAATTCAGCGACTTTGGTAATACAAGTTTATATTTTCGATTAAATAGAGGTATTAAAAGTGAAAAATATTTGCGTTTTTTGTGGTTCGAGTCTAGGGTTGCGTCCCATTTATCAACAAGCAGCCGCAGCATTAGGAAAACTCATTGTTCAACGCGATATTAATCTTGTTTACGGTGGTGGTAAAGTCGGTTTAATGGGTGTAGTTACTGATGCAGTATTAGCCGCAGGAGGTGAAGCAATCGGAGTCATTCCCGCATTTCTCGCAGCTAAAGAAATTGCTCATCCAGGATTAACAAAACTTCATATTGTTAACTCGATGCACGAGCGAAAAGCAATGATGGCAGAATTATCAGATGGTTTTATTGCCATGCCAGGAGGATTTGGAACATTTGAAGAATTTTTTGAAGCTTTAACTTGGGAACAACTTGGTTTACACCAAAAACCACATGGATTATTAAATATCGAAGGATATTATGACCCTTTATTAAAATTAGTTGATACTGCGATCGCAGAAAACTTTATACGCGAACAACACCGCAACTTAATATTGGTATCATCTAACCCAAAATCACTACTCGATTTAATGTCAAACTACAAGCCTATAAACGTAGAAAAATGGATAGATAAAAACATACAAACTTAATTATTTTACCCTCTTCCTTTGCGCCTCTGCGCCTACCGTTCCGGAAGCCACTTCGTGTCTAATGCGCGAGATAAAATATTATGTTACACGACCCCAATGAAAATTCCCTCTTTCCCACATTACCCGACGAAGCCATAGCCGAAATGCGGCAATTTGGAACAGAAATCAAATTAAACCCAGGTGAAATATTATTTAACGAAGGGGACACCGACTATCACTTTCATGTTGTCATTGATGGTGAAATCGAAATTAGTAAAATTGTTGGCGAAGAAACGCGAATCTTAGCAAGACATCGACGCGGGCAATTCATGGGAGAACTATCGATGCTGACAGGTGCTAGTTCTCTGGCAAGTGCCCGTGCGATCGCATCGAGTTCTATTCTGAAAATAGACATAGATACTTTCCGTCACATCCTCAGCCAATGTTCCCCACTCGCTGATGTCGTCCTCAGCGCAATGGCTGGACGTACTAAAGATGTGGAAGTACAACTTCGTCAGCAAGAAAAACTCGCCGCTTTGGGTAAAATGTCCGCTGGGTTGGCACACGAGTTAAATAACCCCGCTGCCGCTTCGATACGTGCAGCAGGGCAGTTAAGGACACAGCTTCAACAACTACAAACGCTGACTTTTGAGTTAAATCCACAGCAATTAGAGTATTTAATTAATCTCCAAAATCAAGCTATCGAATCCGCGAAAAATGCACCCAAACTCAACCCGTTAAGTCAAAGTGACAAAGAAGACGAAATCACTGATTGGTTGGAAGATAATAATGTTAATAATGCTTGGAAGCTTTCACCAACATTAGTTTCTGTTGGTATTGATATTGAAAAGTTAGATAAATTAGCCGAAAATATTCCTGAGTCGTCGTTTAGTAAAGCGATAACTTGGCTGGAAGCTAGCCTTAACGCAAACGGATTAATCAACGATATCGAAAATAGTACTGCTCGAATTTCGGAATTGGTGAAAGCAATTAAGGGTTATTCCTACATGGATTCAGCACCCTTACAAGAAATCGATATTCATGACGGGATTGAAAATACTTTACTAATTCTCAACCACAAAATCAAAAAAGGTATAATTGTCAAACGGGAATGCGATCGCACTCTGCCAAAAATCAATGCTTATGCCAGCGAATTGAATCAAGTTTGGACAAATTTGATTGACAATGCCATCGATGCAATGGATGGAAAGGGAGATTTAACTATTCGTACATATCGAGATAATAATTGTATCGTTGTTGAAATTGGCGATACGGGTATGGGTATCCCTGCGGCAATTCAATCGCGGATTTTTGAGCCTTTTTTTACTACTAAGGGTGTGGGGAAAGGTACGGGATTGGGTTTAGAAATTACTTATCGGATTGTTGTTAAGAGGCATAAAGGTAATATTTATTTTGACTCGAAGCCAGGTGATACTCGGTTTCGCGTTTATTTACCGATTCAACCTGGTGTAAATTATTGTGATGGGGATACTCGCGCAAAGTCGCAGAGGCGCAAAGAAGAGGGTTTGTAGATAACATTATGATTAATGTAGTTATTGTGGGTTGATTGTAAATATTAGAAAACTTCTCGCGTGTATAAAGTGTCTCTACTCTTAACTCTAAAACTGTTGTATGCTTGATATCTTAACCTTACGCCAAGTTCCGATTTTTTCTCAATTACCCGAATCACGATTGCAATGGTTACTCGAACAAGGTAATGAAGTATTATTAGAACCGGGAGAAATCCACCGCAATCAAGGTGACTTGGCAAACGATGTTTTTGTACTGTTAGAAGGTGAAATCAGAATCACGCAAAAAAATGACAATCAAGAAATTTTATTAGTAACCTATCAATCTAAAACCTTATATGGCGAATTACCCGTTTTGATGGGTGAAAAATATTTTTGGGCAACCGGACGTGCTACTACAAAAAGCCATATTTTGGAAATACCTAATCCGGCATTTTGGGAATTACTTTCGAGTTGTACTTGCGTGATGAAAGATATTCTCCGCACAATGGCACAGCGCTTGCAAGAAGTACAGTCGATTTCGCAACATCGAGAAAGGTTAGTAGCATTAGGCACTCTGGCAGCAGGACTTGCACACGAGTTGAATAATCCTGCATCGGCGGGAGTGCGTGCTGTGGGTCAATTACGGGAAACATTTCAGGTATTGCGTCCGCTAACTTTAAAGTTAAACCAGCAAGAAATAACACCCGCACAAAAACTCTTTCTTGCAGACTTGCAACAAAGTGCGATCGCGTATGCTAAAACTCCACCCAAACTCGATCCGTTAACGCAATCCGACAAAGAGGATGAAATTACAGATTGGTTAGAAAGGTACAATATTAACGATGCTTGGAAACTTTCTTCAAACTTGGTTGCAGCAGGTTTAGATATTTCCTGGTTGGAGAATGTTAAGCAAAAAGTCGGTGAATTATTTTTGGGTGATGTTATAAATTGGATTGAAGTCTCACTTCAAGAAGTGCGGTTGTTGGAAGAAATTGAAAACAGCACAACGCGGATTTCGACTTTAGTGCAAGCTGTCAAAGATTATTCTTATATGGATAAAGCACCGCAGCAAGAAATTGATATCCATGATGGGTTAGAAAGTACGTTAACGATTTTGGGTAACAAACTCAAACAGGCAAATATCACCGTTAACCGCGATTATGGTTGCAATTTACCCAGGTTGAGCGCTTACGGTAGCGAACTCAATCAGGTATGGACGAATTTGATTGATAATGCAATTGATGCTTTAAATGAGGGAGTAGGGAGTAGGGAGTGGGGAATGGGAGAAAGGGGACAAGGGGGAAATATTTCTCCCCTGTCTCCCCCCTCTCCCCTGTCTCCCTCCATCACTATTTGCACCAGTTGCGAGGATGACTGGTTGGTGGTGGAAATTGGTGATAATGGACTTGGAATTCCAGCAGAAATGCGATCGCATATTTTTGAACCGTTTTTTACAACCAAAGGTATTGGTAAGGGAACTGGTTTAGGTTTGCATATTGTCTATCGAATTGTGGTTGGACAGCATCAGGGTGATGTTCGTATCGTGTCGCAACCTGGAGACACGCGATTTCAAATTCGACTGCCTTTGAAAATAGGTGATTAAAAATTAACAAAGATATATAGCGGTTCTCAGTTTAATGAGGTACACTCGCTTCGTCCAAGATGTAGGGGCTATTCTGTGCTGTACCCCTACGACTGTACCTCACAAAGAAAGGGAAACGCTATAATAAATTCGATATTATTCGCTTCTTTTTTTTACAATTAAGGGTTAAAGAGGTTAATAAAGGTGTAGAAAACTGAAAACAAGTCGCTAACAGAACTCACATGAACTGTGAGCTACGTGGGTTAACTAATTCTGCTAGATTAATGTCTTTTAGTTGTTCCCTAAACCTTTATTTATAGCGGTTCTCAGTTAAATGAAGTACACTTAAACCTTTTACATTGTAGGGGCACAGCAATGCTGTGCCCCTACGACTGTATCTGACTCGATAGGGAAACGCTATAGTATCTCAATGCTAAATGTGAGTTTAATGCTTTAACACAACCAACCGCGAGACTTTTCCTTTACGACGGTAAATCAAGTAAGCCCCTATTAAAGCAAGACCTCCAATCGCTCCTGGTTCGGGAACTTGTGTAATTGATTCAGAACAATTAGCTGCACTACTTGGATTAGGACTGCTAAGGGAGACATTACTATCTAAACAGATACCGACATTGGCTAAGGGATCAACTTTCACTCCAAGGTCGGCTTTTGCACCAATGTGAATGCCTTCTTTATCACTTTCAACTGCAACGGTAGCTTGACCAGTTTTTTGAATTATTTCTGTGGGTTGATTTAGATACTTACTTAAAGACGATAAGTTAAGTTGAGTTGGGTCTGCAACTGAAGCAGTTGTTTGAGAATCACTTGAAGCTCCTGCTACTGTACCAACAGTGGTGCTGGTTGTTTCTTGGGCACTGGAAGTAACCCCTTTTTTGATTTCAGTTTTAGCAGTGGCATCTACTTCTGTTACCAGCTTAGGCAAGCTAGGTACAGAAATCAGCGCAAACGATGTATTAGCAGAGGCAGGGCTAATAGCCGAAGCGACTCCAATTAAGCTAAATAAAACAATCAGAGTATTGAGAGAAAAATGTTTATTCATTGGTAATTACAAGTAGATTTTTTAAGGTGCTTCGTTTCATCCTATAAAGTTTGTAAAGCCTTTGTAATTAGAGAATTTACTGTTTTTTTACTTCAATAAAAAATACGGTTTTTTTCATATAAATTTTACAATAAATTCATAGTGTTACTAGCAGAGGTAAGTAGAGATACTAGCAGTGGAAATATAATAAACTTGCTTAATCCCTCAAGCGACGCTTTTAAGGGTGACCGCCGTTCTCTGGAGTGAAATGAACAGTGATTCCGAAAGTTATGCTAAGGATTTGATGAGCCGCTTTCAATATTGCGATGCGATTCTGCCACTTTCGCATTAGCAATTGATACAAGTGTGAGTATGCTGGAAAATGCTTCTAAACCAGTGATTATTGCTGATTTAGGTGTGGATCGGTATCACTTGCAAGAGGAATTGCGATCGCTTCTTTCCGCTACTGGCTACCCTTATGCGACTACGACTATGGGGAAGGGGTTGCTTGAGGAAACGCACCCCCAATTTATTGGTATTGTAACTATACCCAAAAATTTTCAGGGTCTGGAAGCATAACCGAGCAGTTTTGTGTAACTTAAAGGATAAAGTAGCCGCTTTTAAAGGAAAAAGTTGTAACTTAAAGGATAAAGTCGCCGTTTTTAAAGGATAAGTTTGCCGGATAATTGGCATCGAATGCTGATTACTTCGTAAAAGCGATCGCTACAAGTCTTGTCTCTTGAAAGCAGTTTCAACAAGAAAAGCTTGTAATTGCAAGGGTTCGGCGTTTCTTATGCTTTAAAAGTGGCTTCTAATTCCTTTAAGTCACAGTCAATTGCAAGCATAAGTACGTTTTTACGGCAATATTATCCTTCCACCGACATTGTCAAAAATGTTAAGCAATGTTTCGCCAACAGTGTCTTTGCTATATCTACCCCTACCTTTAAAATTATATTTTTTCATGATTGCTAATATTAATTTAAAAATATAATCTCTATTGGAGCGAGGTTACTTGAACAATCAAATCCGAATACAATAAGTCAGTAAATATTAAAATACACATAATATAAATATTTAAGCCAAATTTCACCTACCTAAATTTCAGCCATTATATTTAAATGTATATGGTGTAAATTTTGTTGACGTTAGCTTACAACTTACCGCACCCCGTTAGGGAATCCGCATTTTTCAATATCATATTCTCAAAGACTTCGGCTATTTCGATTTTGTTCCTGTCAGATAATAATTGCTTTAAATTCTTAATTTTTGCTCAAAAATTAGGAATTATTTTATAAACAATCATCTAGCTTCATGAGATTTTTTCAGACGACTTTATATACTTAAGTATTTATACGCTTATATACTTACTTATCTCATCAAACTAAATTTTTGAAAATCAGTAAAATAACTATTATCAACTCATCCGCAAGTTAGTTATATTTGGTATCAACAAATAACTATTTCGTTAGTATTGGTCATCTCCGCATCTACCCAAAAGACCAAGTTCGGGCATTTACCATCGGCAGAACAAAAAATCACCCATTTCAATTTGATTTGTACAAGTGCAAATCAAAAATATTGCAGTGGGAATATTCCGCTTTCACTGAATCGAGTTTTGATTATTTATTAAAAGGGTTACAGGTGCTGGCTTTAAAATTAGCAGTTAATAGTTTTGCTAATCTTAACATTATTTTTGTATTGAAATGAGACTTATTAATAAGTGGTGGAGGCATAATTTCCTGCTGCGATTTCTGATGCTTCCTGGAATTGTTACATCTTATATTTTACCTGTTGCAGCTAATGAAATTGTGAATACAGCTGTATTTGGAGGTGACAACCTCCAACCTAAAAATACAAATCGTGCAGCATTTAGTGCGGAAGTTCCAGCTTTGCGAATTACTAAAACTGCTGATAAAGCTGCTGCACAACCTGGTGATACCGTACTTTACCGAATTGCGATTCGTAACGTCGGTAATGCTACTGCGAATAACTTGACGCTTACCGATACATTACCACGAGGACTGGTTTTTGAGATGCGATCGCTTTCTGCATCTATCTCGACAAACGGTACTTCTACAATTCCTGTGTCCGCAAGCAAGTCAGATAACCGTGATGTAAAAATTACTTATGCTGGCAGTATTCCACCCCAAAGAACTTTGAATGTCGTTTATGCTGTGACGGTTACACCCGATGCGATACGGGGAAATGGTCGAAATTTGGCTGTTGCAACTATTGGAAGTGTGCGTAGTAATACTGCCAGTCACCAATTAAAGATTCGTCCGGGGATTGTTGCTGATTGTGCGACGTTGATTGGACGGGTGTTTGTCGATAAGAATTTTGACGGGGAACAGCAATCTGGGGAAGTGGGGATTCCCAATGCTGTTATTTATATGGATGATGGTAACCGTATTATTACGGACGTAAATGGGTTGTTTTCGGTTGCGAATGTTATTGCTGGAAATCGCACGGGGACTTTAGATTTGACGAGTTTGCCGGGTTATATTCAAGCACCAAATTTATATCGAGTTGATAAGAATAGTCAGTCTCGTTTGGTTAGGTTAGCACCTGGCAGTATGGGAAGAATGAATTTTGCTGTAACTCCATCGTTTGGGGAGGGACGGTAATAATATGAGTAAACAAAAATTAAAATCGCAGAAAGTTGATGTTTCTTTGTTGATGGTTTGTAGTACGATTCCTGTTTTTACTAATATTAGTGCATCTGCGGAGGGTACTAAATCGGATGTGAGGGTAAGTTTACCGAAATCACCAGATTTAATTGCACCAATTGCGGAGGATAAAGTCGTTTTTCCTCCGGAAAATCCTAAGTCTCAACCTGAGGAGTTGTCTGTTGATGAAAGGGTTTTGAGGGGAAGTGAGATGGAGGTACGAACCACGAAGGACACGAAGGTCGCAAAGGAAGAGAAGAAGGTTTCTTTTAGAGGGGTTTACGATTTACGAAATCAGGAAAAGGTATCAAAGTTAAAGAGGGTTTCGGTTTCTACTGGTCTAAAGCAGAATGTTGTAGAAAGTCAGAAAGATTTGGTTGATGTTAATAATCGTCAAATCAATAGTGATACGGTAATTTTCAAGGAAAATACTATTGCACTACCTGAAATTAGCGATTCTCCTAAGTTGGAAAGTAAACCAATTCTGACACCGGAGGTAGTAAGTACAGAAAAAATAATTGATTCTTTACGTATTATTACTCCGGTTGCGGGTGAAACTTCTACTAAAACTACCAATTTGGCAGTTCAGTATCATCCTAATTTGTCAGTAACTGTAACGATTAATGGTAAATCGCTTAATACCGATCCAAGTTATATACAGAAAGATGAAAATCAAAAGGATAAAACGAAACAAGTCTATACAAAAATCTGGTATAATTTGCCTTTGAAAATTGGCGAAAATATTATTACGGCAAAAGCAAGTAATGGAGAATTAAGTAGTGTCAAAATTATATTCAAAGAACAAAAAGCTCAACTGATAGTTACACCTGTTGGTGAAGCGAGGATTCCAGCAGATGGACGTTCGACGATTGCGATCGCAGGCAAAATTACTAACGAAAAAGGTGATATCATCCGCGAGGATGCGGCCGTTACTTTAAGTACAACTGCTGGTAAATTTGTCGGTGCTGACCAAGATTCGGATGCACCTGGTTTTCAAGTTTTGGCACGTAATGGTGAATTTACTGCCAATTTACAGGCAAATTTAGAACCGCAAAATGTCAAAGTTCGCGCAGCTGTAGATACCCGATATATCGCGTCTCTCCCTCCCCTAGAAACCTATACCAATATTGAATTTATAACTAATTTACGTCCATCCCTTGCAACGGGAGTTATAAATTTACGAATTGGTGCGGGTGGTACAAATTATTGGGGTAGCAACCGCGATTTCCTCGACCCCAGTAAAATTGGTCGTACTGATGTTGATTTAGATGCGTCTGCATTCGCAACTGGGAAAGTTGGAGATTGGTTATTTACAGGTGCATTTAATAGTAAACGTCCTCTCAACCAAGATTGTAATGGGGAGGTGCGGTTATTTGGTGGAGTGCAGAATTGCGAAAAAGCTTACCCTGTTTACGGTGATGCATCCAGCGTCACTGCAACTGCACCAAGTATTGACAGCATCTATGCGAAATTTGAACGCACCCCGAATATACTCGGTGCAGAATCAGATTACTTTATGTGGGGTGACTACAACACCCAGGAATTTGCCCGCACATCGCAACTATTTACTGCAACAACGCGGCAATTACACGGTTTCAAAGGTAATTACAATCTTGGCAACCTGCAAATAACAGGTTTATTTGCCAACAATATCAAAGGTTTCCAACGCGATACAATTTCTCCTAACGGTACAAGCGGATATTACTTTTTGTCGCGTCGTTTGGTAATTCCCGGTAGCGAGAATATCTATATAGAATCCGAAGAAATTAATCGTCCGGGTACGGTAGTCAAGCGTAAAGCATTATTGCGCGGTGCAGACTATGAAATTGATTACGATAGAGGGACTTTACTCATGCGATCGCGCATTCTTTCAACTCAATTAAATCCCTTTGGTAGTACTCTAGTCAATCGCATCGTTGCAACCTACGAAAACGACAGTAGCAATGATAGTAAGTTATATGCAGCAAGGGCACAGTATAACTTTAGGGGACAAGGGGGACGGGGAAATATTTCTCCCTCGTCTTCCCCTACTCCGTTCCTAGCAACCAGCTACCTTTGGGAAGACCAAAACGCGCAAAACTTTAAACTGTACGGTGCAGACTTTTTGATTCCGCTGGGGAATTCCGGTCAAATTCTCGGTGAATACGCACATTCCAGCCATAATTCTTTAGCTTTTGGTAACGTCAGCGGTTCTGCATACCGTGTCGAAGCGTTGGCAAATATTACCCCCAGTCTCCAAGGACAAGCATATTACCGTTCCGTCACCGAGAACTTTGCAAATAATGCCACATTTAGTTTTGCACCCGGACAAACTCGTTATGGTGGAAATTTATTAAGTAAAATCACTGGCACAACTAACTTTAATATTAACTACGACCATGAAATTAATTTTGGTCTAGCACCAGCACAACGGATAGAAACATTTGATATATTCAATCCGCAACCGCTACCGACACCGGGTAGCAAAGTCAATAACTCGCTAACAACATTACGTGCTGGAGTTCAGCAAAAATTAGGCGATGGTGATGTTAGTTTAGAATATGTGAAACGCGATCGCACCGACCGAATCAACAATCAATTCAGCGGTACTGCTAGCCAACTCGTTTCCAACGTCAATTTTCCCCTCACCGAATCTCTCGCATTCCGTGCCCAAAATGAAACCAATCTCGATGAAAGCGATGCACTCTACCCCAACCGCACTACTTTAGGTTTAGATTGGGCATTATATCCCGGTTTCAACGTCCAATTAGCACACCAATTCTTCGACGGTGGATTACTGCGAGGAAACAGCATTACTAGCCTAGATACAACATACGAACACAAATTCACTGAAGATACCAGCGTCAGCGGACGTTACTCCATCTTCGCAGGTATCGACGGCATGAACGACCAAGGTGCATTCGGACTAAATCATCGCATCCGTCTTGCCCCCGGATTAAAACTAAATCTCGGTTACGAACGCATCCAAAGTAACATTTTTGGCAGTACCGCCGCAGGTATTCGTTTTGCCCAGCCTTATGCCACCGGACAAAGCGCCTCTTCCCTCGGTCTCTTCTCAGGTAACAGTTATAGCATCGGCTTAGATTATACTGACAACCCCGACTTCCAAGTAAACACCCGCTTTGAATACCGCGATGGCAAAGAAGCCAACAACATGGTAATCTCCGCAGCCGCAGCAGGGAAACTTTCACCCGCATTAACAGCCGCAGTCCGCTACCAACAAGCTGGAGGTGCAAACCAACTTTTGGATGCCCTGCCAGACACCGCAAATCTGCGCGTCGGATTAGCGTACCGCGACCCCAGCAACGATAAATTCAACAGCTTACTCGCATACGAATACCGTCAAAACCCCTCAACAACACCCGACACACTTTTAACAGGTACAGGCAATGGTTCGATTGAACACCTATTTTCTGCTGAAGCAATTTACGCACCCAACTGGCGCTGGGAATTTTACGGCAAATACGCTTTCCGTAATGCTACCAATTACCTTGCTAACAATTTTACTAATACCAATACCCTCCACTTGGGGCAAATACGAGCCAGCTATCAACTCGGCTACCGCACAGATATTGCAGTTGAAGGACGCTGGCTCGGTCAACCCACAGAAAACTTCAACGAATTTGGCATCGCCTTAGAAGGTGGGTATCACATTACACCCGATTTACGAATTGGTCTTGGTTACGCCTTTGGCAGCATTGATGACCGCGACTTTACAGGTTTCCGTTCCGCAGGAGGACCTTATTTGAATGTCACATACAAAATCAACGAATTATTTGGAAGATTCGGCAGACAGAAAGTAGCACCACCACAACAGCAAGAATCCCTAGTTAATAATGGCATCTAAACGCAAAATCCCTCCCAACCTCTTCCCTTCGTGCCCTTTGTGTCCTTTGTGGTTAATACCTCTTTATTAATCGCGCAGAGTCAAGAGAGGCGCAAAGAAGAAAGATAAGTTTTATTATTATTAAAATTCAGCTATGAAATCATCTAAACACTGTCAATATTTATTACAAGTTATTCACGGCATTTTTCTTGTACTAACAACTTTGAGCTATCAAAGTCTACTTCTACTAACACAAGCAAATATCTCCAAAGTAACTGCACAAACCCTACCATTACTATGTGCTACACCAGGAAAAGATGGCATAGGAAAAGATGGCATAGGAAAAGATGGCATAGTAAATAATGTAAGCGGCATTATCAACACTTACTACCCCGGCGCTAATAACCCATCAGCAGGTACAAACTCGATTCAAGTTGGTACACCTAACCCAGATGGCTCTACAACGGAAATTACCCCAGGAGATTTATTATTAATCATCCAAATGCAAGGAGCCGATATTAATAGTAGTAATAACGATCTTTACGGTGATGGTAATTCTGGAGGCGGTAATGACAGTAACCCTGGAGGTGGTAATAATGGTAATCCATCAATTGCTCCAGTACCAAATGGCGCTAGCGGTAATTTTGATGCTAACTTTACTGCTGGCAACTACGAATATGTAGTAGCTACTGAGGTATCAGGAAATACGATAACAATTAAAGGTGCAGGTAGCGGTAAAGGGCTACTTAACTCCTACAGCAATAGAGCCTTTGTCCCCGGAGATACCCAAGGACAACGAACCTATCAAGTAATTCGCGTTCCCCAATATGCAAATGCCACATTGAGTTCAAGTTTAACTGCGGCAGCATGGAATGGTTCATCGGGTGGGATTTTGGTTTATGACGTTGCCGGGAACCTCAACTTAGGGAATGCAACAGTTGATGTTAGCGGCAGAGGATTTCGCGGTGGTGGTGGACGCGATTTAGATGGTGGTGCTAGCTCGAACAATACTGATTACCTAATACCTGCAAGTGATAGTGCCAACGGTTCTAAAGGCGAAGGAACTGCGGGAACCCCCCGCTTTTTGATTAACCGCAGTAATAATACATTGATTGACAATAACGTTGAAGGATATCTTGGTGGTAGTTACGGACGTGGGGCACCAGGCAACGCAGGTGGTGGTAGTACCGACGGCAACCCGGCAGGAAGTAATGACCAGAATTCCGGTGGTGGTGGTGGAAGTAACGGTGGTGCTGGAGGAATGGGGGGTAAATCTTGGAATACCAAACTGTTTGTAGGAGGTTTTGGAGGTGCAGTTTTTCCCGCAACAAGCGATCGCGTTGTCTTAGGTGGTGGTGGTGGTGCTGGTACAAGTAATGATGCCACAAGCGAGTCTCCTGGAGTTCCGCAAAATGGTATTGCTAGTAGTGGTTCTCCTGGTGGAGGAATGGTACTATTACGAACTGGGACAGTCAGCGGTAGCGGTACAATCAACGCTAATGGTGCAACCAGTTACAACGTTCGTCAAGATGGCGGTGGGGGTGGCGGTGCAGGTGGTACTGTAGTGGTGAAAGCCTTAAATAATAATCCTGCCAATTTAACAGTTAATGCCAATGGTGGTGATGGTGGTAAAGTATTAAAATTTAGCGACCCTCACGGTCCCGGTGGTGGTGGGGGTAGTGGTATAGTGTTTGCAAGTTTGGGTGCGGATGCGAATGTAAATGTGAATATGAATCCCGGACAACCTGGAACTTCCAGCGACCCTGTTAGTGGAACAGACCCTTACTACGGAGCAACCGCAGGTAAAGGAGTTAGTAAAGAGCAAGCTGTGGGTAATATCCCTGGTGCGGCATCGGGTGCTGAATGCGTACCTCAGTTGACTGTAAATAAAACAACTAGTACGCCAAGCATTCTCAGTAAGCCGAGTAAAGCAATTTATACTATTACAGTTGCAAATACTCCCAACCGCGCTACAGCTACTCAAGTTCGCGTGACTGACCCTTTGCCCAGTGGCTTTCGGTATGACGCAGCAACACCCGCCATTATTACCTTGGATGACCCAAATAGCGGAACAAGTACACCCGTTACCCCCACTACTGTACCAACCGCAGGGGCAGCAAATTTAGACTTCGGTACATTTAATATTCCCGGTGGCAACAGCTTAAAAATAACCTTTTCTGCTGATGTTGATACTAACGTAGTTGATGCTGTCTATCAAAATCGTGCAACTGCAATTTATATTGACCCCACTCTCGACGCACCAGGAACTACTCCTACACCTGCAAATACGGCAAGTAGCAGTTATGACCCGGCAAGTAGCACAGGGGAAGATGTCACAGTTGGAACTCCACCACCTATACCCAAACTAACTTTACGTGGAGTCAAACGCATTACCAACGTCCGAAGAAATGGCATAACTATTAGTGGTGTTAATTTCAACCAAGTCATCGATGAGCCAACAAACCCAGATGATGATACTAATATATGGTCAACTTCGCCCCTAGCACCAACAGGAATTACCCGTATCGACCCGCAATTACTTCTACAAACAGGCGATGAAGTCGAATACACGATTTATTATTTGGTAGACGGCAACCAAATTATACCTAACGTCAAATTTTGCGATCCCATTCCCCAAGGAACGACTTTCATCAACGATAGCTTCGGTACTGGTAGCGGTATCTCTCTCAACACAGCCAACAATATAGCCAATCAATCGAACAGTTTAGATACAGACAAAGCCAGCTTCTTCCCACCAGTCGCACCACTCCCAACCAATAACGTCTGTTCCGACCAAACCAACCCCACAGGTGCAGCTTTAGTAAACTTCGGCAACCTCGACTTTACACCAGGTAATAACTTCGGGTTCCTCCGGTTCCGAGTCAGGGTTGATTAGAGGGAAGGGAGTAGGGACTAGGAAAGACGCAAAGAGGGAAAGAAGGAAAGTAGGGGAGATAGAAATAATAGATAGGTGAATAATCATTACAAACCGCTTTTGTCCCCCCATCCTCTTCCCCCCTACTCCCTACTCCCTACTCCCTACTCCCTTAATTTAAAGTTATGTAGCCTTTTGCTTAATAGGCTTTACCACTAAGGTAAACTAGCCGTTGATTAATCATTCTTTCGCAAATAAAATTCCTAGAGAGGAGGCTTTTTCAATGTCTCATACCGTTAAAATTTACGATACCTGCATTGGTTGCACTCAGTGCGTCCGAGCTTGCCCTACAGACGTACTCGAAATGGTGCCTTGGGATGGCTGTAGAGCTGCTCAAATCGCTTCTTCACCCCGTACCGAAGACTGTGTAGGTTGCAAGCGCTGTGAAACTGCTTGTCCGACCGACTTTTTGAGCATCCGGGTTTACTTGGGTGCTGAAACCACTCGCAGTATGGGTCTGGCTTACTAAGAAATCGACAACGGATTTTTTGTAAGTTATAATTTCAAGTCCTAATAGCAAGCACTTTTAAGATTGCTGGATGGGAATGCCCCATATCTATATTGTGGTACATGCCCAGCCGAGCAAGCGATTATTTTGAGTGCGAATGTCAAAAATAACATAATACTACATCTTGACAAAAGGAGCATTAAATGCTCCTTTTTATTTTTAATTTTGTCGCGCAAAGACTTCTAGGCGCAAAGAAGAGGGATTTTTTGTCATCTTACTGACTTTTTGCAATAAAGTATGGACGTATCACCAACAAGAAAGATACTTATCTTCAGAAATATCGAAGAAATGCTATATAGGCAACAAAACGTAGGCGTTATCATAGCAAAAAGTACTGATTAAAAATCATCCTGATAAAGGAGTGGTGTGAGCAATGTGTGGAATCGTTGGTTATATCGGCACTCAAGCGGCTACAGAGATTTTACTGGCTGGATTGGAGAAACTGGAGTATCGCGGTTACGATTCGGCGGGAATCGCTACGATTTGGGAAGGTGAAGTTAATTGCGTGCGAGCAAAAGGGAAGTTACACAACTTGCGCTCAAAGCTGGAACAATTAGAAGCTCCGGCACAAATAGGTATCGGTCATACTCGCTGGGCAACACATGGTAAACCTGAAGAACATAATGCCCATCCGCATATGGATGTGTCTAACCGGGTGGCAGTGGTACAAAATGGAATTATTGAAAATTACCGAGATTTACGCGACAAGCTTAAATTATCCGGTGTTGAATTTCGTTCCCAAACCGATACTGAAGTTATCCCGCATTTAATTTCGAGATTCCTGCAAGAAGAAATTGCCCTTGATGAATCCGACTCACCCTTTTTAGAAGCAGTACGCAAAGCCGTTCGGGAATTAGAAGGAGCATTTGCTCTAGCAGTTATTTCTGCTGACTTTCCCGATGAAATAATTGTAGTTCGCCAGCAAGCACCTATAGTCATCGGCTTTGGACAAGGAGAATTTTTCTGCGCTTCCGACACTCCCGCAATAGTAGCTTACACCCGTGCAGTCCTCCCCCTCGAAAACGGAGAAATGGCACGGTTGACTCCCTTGGGTGTGGAAATTTACGATTTTGTCGGAAAAAGGCTCAAAAAACAACCTCGCTTGCTTAACTTGAGTCCCACAATGGTGGAAAAACAGGGATTCAAGCACTTCATGCTCAAAGAAATCTACGAGCAACCCGGAGTAGTGCGTGCCTCGTTAGATGCATATTTTGATACCAGTTGGAGCGCTACCAATAATACTCAATCCCCGATTAATCTCGCTATCTCGGCTGATTTATATGCTGATTTAGAACAAATTCAAATTGTTGCTTGCGGTACTAGTTGGCACGCTGCCCTCGTCGGTAAATACTTGCTCGAACAATTAGCAGGTATCCCTACCCAAGTACATTACGCTTCGGAGTTCCGCTACGCACCCGCACCCATTACCGCAAATACTTTGACTATTGGTGTTACCCAATCGGGAGAAACAGCCGACACACTCGCAGCGTTGGCAATGGAAAAAGAACGTCGTCAAGGACGCGAAGCCAAGTACCAAGCCCGGTTATTGGGGATTACCAACCGTCCCGAAAGCACTCTGGGGCATATGGTTCCCAGTATCATTAATACCCTAGCAGGAATCGAAATTGGTGTCGCGGCAACAAAAACCTTCATTGCCCAATTAATGGCATTTTACGCTTTAGCTTTGGATATAGCGTATCTGCGGCAAACTGTTTCGTTAGAGAAATTAGAAGAGATAATTAATGGATTGCGGTATATTCCCAAAGAAATCGAAGCAACTTTAGATAAACAGGAAAAACTTACCGAACATCTAGCGCACGACTTTGCTGAAACTACAGATTTCATCTTTTTAGGACGCGGTATTAATTTCCCCATCGCTTTGGAAGGAGCATTGAAACTCAAAGAAATCAGTTACATTCATGCCGAAGGCTACCCAGCCGGGGAAATGAAACACGGTCCGATTGCGTTGTTGGATGCGAAAGTGCCAGTAGTGTCGATTGCTGTACCTGGGAGCGTTTACGAAAAGGTAATTTCTAATTCCCAGGAAGCTAAAGCGAGAGATTCACGGTTAATAGGGGTGACACCGATTGAAGATGGTGAAGCAGGGGAGATATTTAACGATTTACTTCCTATTGCTAATGTTGATGAATTATTGTCACCTATACTGACAGTAATTCCACTGCAATTATTGGCATATCATATTGCGGCAAGGCGCGGTTTGGACGTAGACCAACCGAGAAACTTGGCAAAATCGGTGACAGTTGAATAAGTATAATTTAATACTTTTATATCATGTGGAGACATAATAAAGTTGTACAACATATAATAAAGTTGTACAATTTCTCCTATGGGTGATTATTAAACCATCTATAGGAGATTTTGTTTATGGCTAGAACTAAGCAAGAGTGGACGAAAGCCAAGTTTGAACGCTATATGAAGGAAAACCGGGGTCAGGGTAGTGGGAAAAATTATCAACCCTGGATTAAGATTCAAGATTTTCCCTCCAAGGGTAGGGTATCCAGACCACCAGGTTGGAAAACAAACCGAGAGCATCATCTCTTCTCCGATAATGAGAAACGACTATTTTATTTGTTTGAGTGGTCGGACAGCATTATCGATATTAGAGAGCAATTCCCCTTACTTGACCTTGACCTAGCAATGAACATTGCGACAGAAATGGGAATTAGCTACCCCAAAGATGTGAATAATGATACTCCCTATGTTTTAACTACTGATTTTATGTTGTCAGTCAAGCAAGGGAGGCAGATAGTTCAAAAAGCTAGAACTTTTAAATTAGTAAAGGATTTAGGAACTAAATCTGTTGCGGAAAAACTAGAGTTAGAAAAGCGTTATTATGCAACGAAAGGAATTGATTGGGGAATTATCACAGAAAAAGAAATTCCCACGCTTTTAGTAGAGAATGCCGAGTGGGTTCATTCTAGCTATAAGTTAGAAGCTAATGCAGAAATTAATGTTGATGAGTTAGGCAATGTAGCAAATATTTTAAAGTCAAAGCTGCAAGAAAGTGATTCCACTGTTAATAGAATTACAGCTGCTTTAGATAAGGAGATGAATTTGGAAGTAGGTACATCCCTCTATCTATTTAAGCATCTAATAGCTAATAAGCAAATAATTATAGATATGCAAACAATAAAAATATCTAGTTCTCTTTCTGTAAAGGAAATTCAAAGAATTATATTTTAGGATGTATGTTTGTTGTTGCTATGAGTAATTATTTATTTGTTAACGACCTTATTGAATGGGTTCAAGAATCAGGAAACAGTTTTATCGAGAGAATTCTCTGGATTGATGAAAGTTATGTCATTGCATTTATGATTGATATAAATATCAAAACTGGATTTCCAGTGCCCAAGAGAGTCTCGGATATCGAAGAAGCTATTAATGAAGGTCGTGCATTAAAGCTGAAAACAGACCCTTGGGCAAGAATAGTTAGAGATGAAGATTTATCTTATAAAGAAAAAGAAATTAGAGATAAATATTGGGACATCGTATCATCTATAGTGATTCAAGAGCCATCTATATATCATCGAGATAAACGAGGTACCCTAATTAAACAAGTCATTGAAAAATATAATACTGGCAGAAGTGAAGGAAAATTAGTCGAGAGAACAGTATATACACTGATTAGGAAGTATTGGCAAAGAGGTAAAGATAAAAATTCTCTTCTACCCGATTATGCAAATTCGGGTGGCAAGGGGAAAAGTAGAGCATCTGGAGAAAAGAAAAGAGGAAGACCCAGAAAATATTCTCATGACCCAGAAATAGGTACTGGTGTAAATATTACTGAGGAGGATAAAAAAATATTTAGATTGGCGATTACTAAGTTTTATCATAATTCAAAAGAAAATTTTTTGACGACTGCTTTTGAGTTAATGATAAAAAGTTACTACTCAGAAGAAATTATTTACAATGAAAATGGTGTTAAAAAACATATATTAATTCCACCCGAAAAAAGACCAACATTTACCCAGTTTAAATATTGGTATGAAGTTGAACAAAAAGATATTAGGAAAAAAATAATTTCTCGCAGGGGAGCGAAAAAATATGCTCTGGAACATAGGGCAATTACCGGAAACTCCACAATGGAAACCATTGGTCCTGGTTCTAGATATCAGATTGATGCCACAATTGGGGATGTGTACCTAGTTTCTGCTTACAATCGTAACTGGATTGTTGGTAGACCTGTTATCTACGTAGTTATCGATGTTTTTAGCCGCATGATAACAGGAGTTTATGTTGGGCTTGAGGGTCCTTCTTGGATAGGAGCAATGATGGCTTTAGCCAATGCAGCCAGCGATAAAGTAGCGTTTTGCAAAGAATATGGTATTGAGATTGCAGAAGATGAATGGTTTTGCCATCATGTTCCTGATGCAATTTTAGGCGATCGCGGCGAGTTAGCAGGGATGAAAGTGGAAACATTGATTCCCAATCTCGGTATTCGTATCGAAAATGCTGCACCCTACCGAGCAGATTGGAAGGGTTTAGTAGAAAGACATTTTGGTCTTATTATGCATGGTCATATCAAACCATTTGTGCCAGGTTATATAGACACGGATTTTAGAGAGAGAGGAGCAAGAGACTATCGACTTGATAGCAAGCTTGATATAGAGCAATTTACTGAAATTATTATTAAAATAATTCTTTATCATAACAATGAACATTATTTAGAACAATATGAAAGAAGTGAGGCAATGATTACTGATAACGTTTCTCCTATACCTAGAGACTTATGGAAGTGGGGAATTGTTAATCGTTCGGGTAGACTTAGAACTATTCCTGAAGATATTATGAAGCTGAATTTAATGCCAACAGGAAATGCAACCATTACGGAGTGCATATGAAAGTTTAAAATTAGCAGAAATAATTAAAAATCCAGTTAAGGATTTTATTTCTGCTGACTAGTAAAATGCTTAGTTTTTTCCCAACTCTTTATCCAGACGAGCTTTTATATAGTGCTTTGGCTAGATACCACATTCGCAGTGGTAACAGAATTTTTAGGCAAAGTGATTTAGAGCTATTCGGTTATAATTCTCAACAACTATGTAAAATTACTTTAACTAATAACTTAAATTATTTAGTTAAAAACTTACCTCTATGTCCCCAGCAAACAGTCGATAGTTTACTGCAAAATCATACTTTATACCCTTTTTACACAACTTTTCTTATGCCACGGAAGTTTGGCTGCTAAAAGACTTTATGAGGAAAAAACTCACTGGGTCTATTTTAGAGATTGCTAAAGTAGCTATTAATTCTAGTGGTGACTCAAAGAAGTTTTTGAAATTCTGCCCTGCCTGTATAGAAGAAGATACACAAAAATACGGTGAACCATACTGGCATCGAATGCATCAAGTACCTGGTGTGTTAGTTTGCACGATTCATAGTGCCATTTTGCATGATAGTTCTATAGGTGTTGAATCGAAAGGCATACATTATCATGCTGCAAATCAAGATAATTGTTTAGTCAATACAGATGTAAAAAACTTCAAGAGTCAAAGTATTAAAACACTTTTAACGCTTGCAAATGATATGGATTTTTTAATCAATATTAATAGCAACATTATATTTAAAGGCTTGCCTTGGCTTCGCACTCAATATCAGAATTACTTAATAAATAAAGGACTTCTACAACTCTTTCCTGGTGGTAAGTTTAAATTTGATGAAAATAAATTTACAAAACTGGTACTTGATTTTTATGGTCAGGAAGCATTAGAAGCCCTCAACCCCACAAATTCTTGCCCATCGCCTTACCTATAAGCTCCATAAGTTCTTCTGCTCTAGCTTGGAAAAACGCTCCAAAATTATCGCATTGCAAAATATTGAGTTCGATGCAGTGCGATCGCATTAGTTCTTCTAAGCTAGCTACAGCAGTCCCATGTAACTCAAAGTCTTTCAAATAAGCTGAAGGTGCTTTACTACCAATTCTTTTATTGGTTTTGGCGCTTAGAGGAGTACGGTTAACCAGGCAGTTGTACATTTTTGGATCGATTCCTTGTTTGCGACACCAGGCAATAGGGAAAATATGGTGCGAGTTAACTCATATCTTGCACCTGGAAATTTGAATGTTAATTCCTTGACTCAGTGCCAGTTCTCTCAAGCGTTCAATATCTTGTAAAAGAAGTAACACTGCTAAATGAGGAAATATAGTTTGAAAGGCAGTTTCGGCAGCTTCACCCCAGTCAGGTAAGTCGCCGTTGGCGCCTGAATAAGATAAATAAGCCCAATGTGCCAAAACATAAGATATCAGGGACAACACTAACCAGCGATAAACGCCTAGGAGGGTTCCTTGTCCGAAACGGTGCAACCCAAAACGATGTTTTGCAGTTTTAAACCAACCCTCTATCTGTCATCTTCGTTTACCCCACCAAGAAATAGCACCGTTTTGATAGTTTTTTTGTACTGCAAACTAGAGATTTTGATTTACTCACAAATTCATTTACTTTTTTGAGTACGACCTTACCAGATTAATTCTCATTAATTAAAGCTTATTGATATTGAGCAAGTAACTGTTTTTTGTTTCAATCCTTGCTCTGCTTCATTTTTAGGCTTTTTCTTACGTCGAACTCAGGTTTATGTAGCAAGTGTTTCAGCCAAGCGCGTAAGTTTCTGTACGATTGCTCATTTCACCCCCATCAACGCGGTCAATTGGTTTACCGATTAATGCCATGTTATTTGTCTCCTTGCTTCCGGATTTTATGTGTTCGTATCGTCGTTCATCGCCCGCCTCAGTTCGGCATACGACCGCCGGTCGCTTGGTATATCTTCTTGAAGAACTCCTCGGATTGGGGGCTTCGCTCGATCAGCTCGATGACTGCGCCGTTCGCATATTCGCCCTCGACATAGCACCAGCTCACACCATCTGCGGTCATCGCATCAACCAACAAGGGCGGACGTTGCCCGCCGCGCGTCGCCGCCATCGCGTCGAGTTCACGTTCGATGGAGCGTACAAGAAACCCAAGGTGGTGCATTCCCTCTCCGCGTTCCTTGAGAAAAGTCGCGTGGGGGGAGCGATCGTCCACAGGCTGTAGCAGCTCAAGCAACGTATTCCCCATCCATGTGAACCCAATGCGAAGATTGAATCCAGTAACGCCGCTCGACACGCGAGCCTTCGGAAACTGGGCGTCGAAGACGTGCGAACGACCGAAGCCGAAGCCGTTTTGGAACTTTTCGAGTGAGCGGTCTCGATCAGCCACAATAAGGGCGACGTGATGCAAGTCGGGCAATCCCGACCCGTCACGACGTTCGCCGCGTGCGCTTGATTTTCGCTCCCGACCAGAGCCGCTGGCTTTGGTCACGACTTGCGAATCCTGCGCGTTGGCGGAACACGCTGCTGCGCCCAGCGCGGTAAGAGAGCAGCCGCAAGCCGCAGTCAACATTCCACGTCTCGAAATTTTCATCCTCGTTCTCCTTTGAAGCCGAACTGATTTTAAGCGACGGAGACACCGAGCAGTTTATCCGGTGTCAGCGGCAAATCCCTGATGCGCTTGCCTGTCGCGTTGAAAACCGCGTTGGCTACTGCCGCCGCCACGCCGACGCTGGCGATTTCGCCTAAGCCGCGTGCGCCGATGGGCGAAATGTGCGGGTCGGGTTTGCCGATAAAATGCACGTCAATCGGCGGCACGTCCAGATTGACCGGAACGTGATAGTCGGCGAGAGTGCGCGTTACCGGATTGCCAAAGCGTTTGTCGAAATGGGTTTCCTCCATTAGCGTTTCTCCCAAAGCGTAAATCACGCTGCCGATTATCTGCGAGCGGGCGGTTTTTTCGTTCATAATGCGCCCGACATCGTGAACGGTCGTCACGCGCCTGACGCGAATCGTGCCTAAATCCTCGTCCACCCACACTTCGACGAACTGCGCCCCGAACGATTGAAACGCATACTTCTTATCATCCCGGTTTTCTTCCGGCGCGAATTGCACCGGCATACACGGCGCGCCCGGCGTACCTAAACCGCTGCCGGAAGTCGGCGTCACGGTCGTGCAAGCCTCCAACGTCGTTTTGTTGTTGCGGCGCATAATGTCGGAATAGGAATCGGATTTCGAGGTGTCGCCTTTGACGAAAAACTTCGCGCCGGAAAAAGTAATTTCGGCGGGATTTACACCGTTTAATTTCGATTTCGCATCCGCAATCGCCAACTGCATTAGATCTTTGCGCAGCATCTCGCACGCCGCCAGCACCGCCGGCAGAACGCTCGCCGTCGTCTGCGAACGGGCGGAGACCGGCGCGGGCGGTAAATCGGAGTCGCCGATCTCGACGGCAATTCTTGCAAGCGGAATGCCGAGCGCGTCAGCCGCCGTCTGCGCCATAATCGTGTAAGTTCCCGTGCCGAGGTCTTGCGTCGCGCTCATTACTTTGACGGCTCCGCTCGCCTGGAGCCGCACGCGCGCCGAAGCGGAACTGCGCGCCGCCGGATATGTCGCCGTCGCCATTCCGTAACCGACAAGATACCGCCCGTCGCGCGTTTGCCGCGGCTCGCGCTGCCGACGCGCCCAGCCAAACTTGGACGCTCCCGTCCGGTAACATTCAATTAGGTGTTCGCTCGAATACGGAAGTTTGTTGACCGGGTTGGCTGTTGAGTGATTGATGATGCGAAACTCAATCGGATCAATTTTAAGCTCGTGTGCCATCTCGTCCATCGCCGATTCCAGAGCGAAACTGCCCGGCGAATCGCCCGGACCGCGCGCGAATGTTGGCGCGCCGATATTTAAACGGGCTACTTGATAAGTAATCTCGCGGAGCGGCGCAGTGTATAAAACTCCAGTCGGGCTGCCGCTCCGCTCGAAATATTGCGTCAAGTTGTTCGAGTATGAATTGTTGTGGTGGCGAATCACCGCGAGCTTTCCGTCCCGACTCGCGCCGAGCGCGACCTGCTGCTTCGTCTCGCTGCGCCGCCCGACGTTCGTCTGCATCATGTGGCGCGTGATGACAAGCTTGACCGGACGATTGACCGCTTGACCAGCCATCACCGCCAACATGATGTTCGTCCACGGATTTGATTTTGAACCGAACGCGCCCCCGATGAACGGTGACAACACGCGGACATCTTCCGGTTTCAAGCTGAAGAAATAAGCCGTAATTGCACGCACCGTCATCACGTCCTGCGTTGATTCGTGAATGGTAAGTTTGTCCTTCCCTTCCCAAGTGACAACGGTCGCGTGCGGCTCCATCGGATGATGATTTTCCGTCGGAGTCGTGTAAGTTCGTTCAATTTTCATCGGCGCGGTGGCGAGCAGCGAAGCGGCTTGACCAGTATTGAGCTGCGCCGGTTGACCCTGAGCTGTCTTTGGTCGGAAACCTTTCGGCAATTCGCTTTCAAAATCGATCGCCGGTTTTTCTTCGGCGTATGTGACGCGCACGAGTCTGGCGGCGTGACGCGCCTGCGAGTAAGTTTCGGCGACGACCACCCCGATGAACTGCCAGAAATAATGAACTTTGTTGTCTTGCAGCGGCACCAGATTCTCGCCCAAACGCCCACCGGCTCGACTGAACTCCTGCTGATTGAAGGCTTTGAGACGCGGGGCGTTTTCGTGCGTCAAAACGGCAAGAACGCCCGGCGAACTCAAAGCCGCGCTCCGGTCAATGGCGATAATCGTGCCGTTTGCGACGGTCGCCCACACCGGGAAAGCGTAAGCCATATTAGTTTGATTAAATTCGGCGGCGTATCGTGCCGCGCCCGTTACTTTCAACCGCCCGTCAACGCGATCAATCGGTTTGCCTGTCACTGCCATCTGATTTAGTCTCCTTGCTTCAAAATTTTATGCGTTCGTGCCGCCGTTCATCGCCGTTTGCAGCGCGCGGACGATCATTCGTTTGCCGAGTTCAACTTTGAATTGGTTATGTTCGAGCGGTTTCGCATTACGCATTTCCGCTTCCGCCGCCGCCGCAAAATTTACCTCTGTCGCCGCTTTACCCGTCAGGAGTCGCTCGGCTGCTAATGCCCGCCACGGTTTGTGGGAAACGCCGCCCATTGCCACTCGGACATTTTTAATCGAATTGCCGTCTGTTTCGAGCGCTGCGGCGACGCTCACTAAGGCGAAGGCGTAACTCGCTCTTTCTCTAACCTTTAAATAATAAGATTTGTTAGCAAAGTTATTTTTCGGCAGTTCGATTACCGTAATTAGCTCGCCGTGTGCAAGCGTGTTGTCCCTTTCAGGATTGCTTCCGGGCAGGCGATGATAATTGACGAACGGGATACTGCGCTCCGTGCCGTCTGCTTTTTGAACTTTAACGACCGCATCGAGCGCGACGAGCGCAATTGCCATATCCGACGGATGCGTGGCGACGCAATCTTTTGACCAGCCGAAAATTGCGTGATTGCGGTTGATGCCTTCGAGGGCGCCGCAGCCCGTTCCTGGTTCACGTTTGTTGCACGGCATCGCGGTGTCGTAAAAATATGGGCAGCGCGTGCGCTGATTTAAATTTCCGCCGTTGGTCGCCATATTGCGAATTTGCCCACTTGCCCCCGCTAAAATCGCTTGTGTCAAAAGCGGGTAGTTTTGCCGGACGAGCGGATGATTCGCTGTATAGGAGTTTTTCGCCAACGCCCCGATTGACAAATTGCCTCGGACCGTACTATCTGTGATGGTTTTAATTTGTGTCAGGTTCAAGCGCGTGATATCCACCAGTTCAACCGGACGCGCCACATCTTCCTTCATCAGGTCGATCAAGTTGGTGCCGCCCGCTAGAAACTGTGAATTCGCATTTGCCGAAACGGTTTGTACGGCTGTGTTCGCATCCTTTGCTTTTGTGTATTGAAAAGGTCTCATAATTTATGCCGCCGCCCCGCCTGCTTCCGTTTCCATTGCCCTCAGAACAGATGCCGTCTCGTTATCACCTTCACCTGTAGACTGCCAGGTTTGCGCCTGCGCCTTGCCTGTGTGAACTTCTCTAATTGCCGCAACAATGTTTGGATACGCGGCACAGCGACAGATGTTGCCCGACATTCTTTCTTTGATTTCGTCGTCGGAGAGCTGCACCGGGCGTGGTTTCTGCCGCACATCAGGGGTGACATAGCTCGCCGAGCCGTTTTGCGCTTCATTGAGAACGGCGATCGCCGAGCAAATCTGACCCGGTGTGCAGTAGCCGCACTGAAACCCATCGTGCTTGACGAAGGCTGCCTGCATCGGGTGCAGATCGTCGCCTTGCGCCAAACCCTCGATCGTCGTCACATCACTACCTTCGCACGTCGCCATCAGCGTCAGGCAGGACAACACGCGCTGCCCGTCAACAATCACCGTGCAGGCACCGCACTGCCCGTGATCGCAGCCTTTTTTCGAGCCAGTCAGCCCGATATGTTCGCGCAGGGCATCGAGTAACGTCACACGCGGTTCAAGCGTGAGTGACTGAGATGTGCCATTAATCTTTAGTGCCACAGCCACCCCATCAGACTGAGCGATCGAGGGGATGGGTGAGGGTCGAGGACTAGGTTGGACGATTGATCGCCTCATGCAGCTCCCCATTATTGTCATAACCGTACTTACAATCATCAGTTGACCGAAGCGACGGCGTTTTAACCTAACTCTCATAAACGTTCTTCCAGATAATGAGCCTATACTGCCTGATTTCCTTGATGCCCATCCGAATATCCGCCTCAAGACATCGGTCAGCCAAGGGCTAACCGATATTATTAAGAGCCGCTATGATGCGGATACCCGGTTTGGTGAGAAAGTCCCCAAAGACATGATTGCGGTGCGGGTCAGATCAGATGTCCGAGCAGCAGTCGTCGGGTCGCTTACTTACTTTACAAATTATCGGTTTCCAAGTAAAGGGGTATGAGTAGCAACGGATGCTGTTGGCGAAACATTTCGTTACATGTGAAACGCTGGAAAATCAATGGTCTTAAAAACGTTGGGTTTCGCTTCGCTCCACCCAACCTACGTAATAATAAGCTGTTCGATTGTTAAGATATATTTCGCCAACAGTATCAGCAACGAACAGAAAACCGAGAACAGAAAAAAAATCTACTATTCAGCTATGTATATACATAGAAATATGGATAAGTATTCAGGTACAAGACAAAAATCTCAAAGAAGACTACGTACATCATATGGTAAATTTGAAACAGATTATGGGGACTCACCCAAGCGTTTAAGGTCTATTCGCCTAACGGATGAAGCATGGGAGAAACTGCTAGAAATAGGGGAGAAAAATCAAGTAACTAGAAGCGAAGTGATAGAGATTTTCGCACGCTCCGCTGATTTATATTAAGTGTAAACCCGGTATAGATGATAGATTAAAGTAATATTTATGTACTATACCCACAACTTTTCTGGGTATGGAAGCATAAGCTAGTATTTAAGAGTCTGAAACCCTTATTGTTACGTTAGTTGATTATCATCAATTCCTAACATTGTCAGCATAACTTGTCCTAAAGTGCAAAATGGAAGCATAAAGCTATACGTGAGTGACAAAATTTTGCATCCTTTAAACCTAATAAAAACGTTGAGTCAACACTAGTTATAGTTTATACATCCCTGCTCCGTCTGAGTTTTGGGCTTTGAAGCATAATTTGTCCGATAGCGAATTGGAAGCATAAGCACGGAAAAACGGCAATATTATCGGTCATTGCTCCAGCATTATTAATGACGATATCGAGTTGTCCGAAGGTGGCGATAGCAAAATCTAGTAATTTTTGTGGTGCATCTGCATCGGTGATGACGGTTGCAAATGTCTTGGCGTTTTTTAAAGAAGCCGCTAATTGGTCTAGTTTATCTTGTGAGCGCGCGGTGAGAATTAGTTTCATCCCTGCGGTATCCAAATCTTGAGCGATCGAGGCGCCAATACCGCTACTAGCTCCAGTAATCAAGGCAACTTTATTTTGTAGTTCCATTGTTTTCATCTCCTTAATATTGAACGAGAAAATATAATTGAATAATGTTTAGGGGTTAATTCCCCATCTCATTCCCTGTCGCAGACAAACATAATTGTGTTTCATGTGCGTAAACGAAGTTTTCCCGTAAGGTAGTTATTCGCGCGTAAATTGCGTTCATGTTCGCAGGAAATTGGTTTAATTTTGCTTATTCCTCTGGATAAAGCCATTTAGAACAAACTTGCGTTACTTGAGGCATAACGATGTAACGATAGACAATTTTACGGCAGAGAAATAGGAAAATCTTGCGACTTTTTGATAAATCTTGCGATTATTTTCGCAATTGTTTCGGTGTCAGTCCTGTAGCCCGTTTAAAATGGCGCGTTAACTGGCTTTGCTCGCCAAAACCCACCGCTTGAGCGACTTCTGCAACACTCAACTTACTATTTAGCAGGAGTTGTTTTGCTTTTTCTAGGCGTTGCTGGAGCAAATATTGATAGGGAGAAATACCTGTGGATTGTTTGAATTGGCGGCAAAAGTGAAATTGGCTCAAGTCACAAAGCGTTGCCAGCACATCCAAAGATAAGTTTTCTGATAGATGCTCATCAATGTACTCAAGTAATTGGCGTAGTTTTACCTGTGATAGTCCGCCTTTGTAATCACAAGGCATAATTCGTGTGATTGAATAGTTCTTTACTAGCTTTGCTGCAAGGGCGGTCATTAAACTCTCAGCGTATAAAGTTCCAGTTGCGCCTCCGCTCTCAACTTCTGCTAGCAAATGTTTGGCAACGTCAGCAATGAATCTATCTTGAAAGTTTGCCTGGGGAATGATTTCGATTCTTTCTCCGACAATAATTTCTCGCGCGACTCTTTCAATAAACTTTGGCTCAAGGTATAAAACTAAAAAGTCGGCTTGCAAAAAGCTATGCCCCACATGTGGCAAGCCGAAAGGATATAATAGCGCATCACCACAGTTATGGGTAATAGTGCGACGATAAGTTCCATTATCAAAAATATCTTTTTTGTAATTGCCGTTAATTAGAAAACCAATAATATGTGTGGGGAAACAAATTTCTGGAGTCACAATATCATTGAAAATACAATGACGCTCCAAGCGAAAGCCATGCCACTTAGTAATCAAATTAGTGCTTGATGAAACAGGAACAAAAATCTCGCTAACTTCTGAAAGTGCATCGAGCTTTAAGACATTGCTGTTTGCTGCTTGTTTTGCTGTGTATGCCATGAATACTCACAATATTACTTATTCTTAGTGCTTGCCGAATAACATTGTAAGCCTATGCGATTTTGTTAAATTCGGTCTTGATTATCAATTAAATCGCATCATTCTCAATAAAGACATAGTTTTTGAGCTAAAAGTACCGCGAAATAGGCGATTTATCCCCTAATTTTAGGTGCTGAACAAAATCGCGCTGCTCCCTCTTAACCGAGCAGTATTGGATTCATTACTACTCATTGCTAACAGTATATTTGTATGCATCTTTTTAATGGCACCATTCTTAAATTTTGATTTGAGAGATAAATGCAGTATTAATCCTGTGCTGCATAGTTAAAAATATGTCTATCATATACTTAAATAAAAAAGTTATATTGTAGTTATAGTTTTATCCCCTCTAATTGGCTTTATACGGGTTTTTCCGGTAGGTGCAAGATATAAGTTAATAAAACGCAACAAAAAAAGTATGATGCCCTTGGCAAGCACTAAAAGTGTTATCGTACAGTACCAAAATCGCACAGTTAGAATTATTCGTCCTGTTCTTGTTTCTTAAACTTCCGTGCTTTCTTCTCTGGGTCAAAATTTAACTGCGGATTCCACTTCCGTGCTTCACGGAATTTCTCAGTAGCTGTCTCAAAATCACCGTTTTTCGCTTATTCCTCTGCTTGAACCAGCAGCACTTTAGCACTCTGAGCTAAAAGAGATGGTGTTTGGCATACTTTATTAATTGCTTGTAAATATCATCATTAATCCGCAATATCAACGGAAACGGGAAATGCTTGCGAAAATCCTCCCGCACCTGATTGGCAGAAGTCAACATCTGCGAAAGTCCTTCCACCGACTCCAAACCCAAAACCATTAATGCAACAGGTAAATCCACAGTAAATTCCTCATGAATCGCAGTATAAAGAGTCTTCTCAGACTACCGCAACTGCAAAACACTAATTTCTACTTGACAAATTTCTTGTAATCTGATTATGAGACGCGATCGCAAACTCGCATAATTACACCTAGCCAAAATCAGCTTAAACTTTCCGAGCAGTAGTTTGAGAGCCAAAACTAGTACGTCGCCATATTACCGCAGGACGTATAGCTCTAACAGATACGCATTGGCGCGTTGGTTCCACACCTTCAACTTCAACAAACAACCATAAGGCTGGCTCAACTTTCAGAATTTGGCGACAGGTACGAACAGTTTTTGCTCCTTGAGTTTTTTCCTGTGCCCCAATCTCATGATTTGCGGCTTCTTGTAAGGAAGATTTGATAGAATCGCGAATTTCTAGAACTAATGACTGAAACTCACAACGGTTCAAAGTTCCATCCCTGACTCGATGCCACAGTTCAAATAATTTTTCTTGTTGTTTAACCAGGGCATTTCCAATATTTGACGAAACTCCAGAACGCTCAGAGATTTTGATGAATTCTCGTTTTAAGTGTGCCCAACATAGTTGTCGTTGCTCCAAGCCGACCCAATTGTATGATGCATATCGGTCAGAGTTTAAAATCAGAACATAGTTTTCCCCCAATATATTTTTGGCTGTATCCGTACAACGAGAAAGTGTAATTTGAAAAAACGTTACTAACGGAGTTACTGCAACCCAAAGCCAAGCTTTTCTGTTTTTTTGATTGAATCCATCAACATTTCCCTGGTTAAAGCTTGTTTCATCCGCCCCAACCACAGGAGAGTTTTGCACGTATGTTTTTACTTCCAATACCGCAGATTCAATTGCATCGCTTGCTTCGAGTCTCAGTTTGTTGACTGTACCTAAGCACATCGTGATTCCAAAAATATCCTGCATCGCACTTTGTACCATCCGGGTACTGTGACGGTAAAGCCCGCTTAATACCGCCACAAGACCTACCACCCTTACACCATAGCCACGAGTTGGCACATCTACGGTAATGTTGCACGGGTTAAGGTCCCACAATGCTGACACTCAACTTGATGCAGACGGTGTTCTACGATTATTGGATTTATCGGCGGAATTTCTACTACTTGATGCCGATAGGGATTGCTATCAACTCCTATTAACTTTTCTCCACAACACTTACACATTTCTGGGTGATGGTTTAAAACCTCTTCACAGTCTTCTGGCTCGTATAAAAATCGACTATGCCCCTTATGTCCTGGTTGTCCACCACGCTTTTTACCACTCTTCTTTTTCTTTGCAGGTTTTTCAAAACTGAGTGGGTCGGTTGACGGGGGAGATGATGAATTATTTGATGTGCGGTTGATTTTTTCTAAAAGCTCCTGATTTTGGGCAACTTTCTCAGCTAACTCTTTTTCTGATTGTTTTACGCGCTGCCCCATCTTCTCCACCAGTTCTTTGACACAGTAAGAGAGTTTTTTCCCAATCGGAGTTGGGAATTTCAATCCCGTAAATGAGGCACTTTACATCCATGCTTTTTAACTTACCATCGATGTGTACCTATTTTCTATGGTAACCAAATAAATCCTGTGAACGGTTACATTGTCCAAAAAAAAGTGGATATTCAGGTCTGTCTTTATGTTTATCTAAAATTGCCTGGGCTTTAGGCTCCATATCTTTTTTTATAGACTTCATCTCACCGATAAATTGCCTTTCAAAAAAGAAAAAATCTGGTTTTTTAGATTGCTTATGCTCAAAGCTAAACTGTAAATCATCAACAATCTCTGAACTTTGCAAACTGCGTACAAACTCTGTAAATCTTTCTTCAAGCGTCATGATTACGTTTCGTCACTATAGTTTGTAAAAATATCAATTGTAATACAACTGTTCAAAATCATTACTTCTCAAATTAGTTATTGGCTTTTAAACTTTGAAGCGCGTATATTTTCGGTATGTGCGGCATGAGACCAAGGACTTATTTAATGAACTGAAGCCGTATATGAATTTAGTAGGTGGTACATTAAGTAAAGATGATGAAAGAGCGCGATCGCAAACTGCAAAACACGATTACAATAGTTGGCGTTGGTTTAGATGCAGTACAAGTTGGCTCTGATGCCGGAAATTATTTGATTTCGGCAAAGCCAACAGATATGGAGATATAAGGTATCGCTTTGCGATACTCTTAAGCCCTTTGAGCAAGCTTCGCTACGGAGTCGCTGTACGGTCGCAAAATATAGCGTTTTTTAAATATCCAAAATCTTGCTAATATTTACAGCTTACATAGTCTCTATAAGCTTTATCTGGAGAGGTTTACAGAAATTGTATAACTTTATTATTTGTTTTCAGAGTACAGAAGATAGAAATTGTAAAACTTTATTTTTTACGTAACCTTAAACTAGTAACTACAGAATAAGGGTTTCAGTGGCTGAAATTGTAAAACTTTATTATCTTTCGACAATCATTAGGAGGAATAAAAAAGTTGGAAAATATCTCTTCTGGGTAAATATACAACCTTTGTTCCGCAAGTTTTGTGCGATCGCTAAACGACCTAGAAGCGTTGCTCCCAACATGTGGATATTACATTAGACATCTCCGAAAAATAATGTAGAGACGCGAAAGAGAGCGTCTCTATTACCAAATCTTCTTAAGGTTGAGTATAAATCCAGGTAACACATCCTCACAACTCACTGATATCGGCGATTCCAGAGTTTCTACTGCTCGACCCAAACGATAAACCTCAACCTGTTTGTCTTGAGGGTTAATCAACAGTCCTAGCCGTACTCCCAACCGTTGATATTCAAGCATTTTGGAGTGCAAATCCTTTAAATTGTCAGTAGTGGAGCGTAGCTCAATCAGGAAATCAGGCACTACTGGGATAAATTGCTTGAGCGAAACACCTTGTAAGCGAGAGTTTTCAATCCAAGAGACATCAGGAGAAAGTTTCCCCCCACCAATTGCTGTGAAATCGTACCCAGTGGAAGAGTCGAAGGTTTTCCCTAATTCGGTTTGTTCGTTCCAAACCCAAACTCGACCAAACAAATTTCCATTCTTCTCCCCACTTTCTCCGAATGTGGGTGCCATGATAATCAATTCTCCCTTATTGGTTAACTCAAGGCGCAAATCTGGATTATCTTGGCACAATCGATCGAACTGTTCCGGAGTGACGTGGAGATATTTACTGCGGACGTTGAGTAAAAGTGGTTCGGCATCTTTGGCATGAGCGATTGTCATATTGCCTCCTATATGATTAATTCGTCACAGGGACAATTTTTTCTTCTCAAATTCTCGCTATCCTACTAGCGTCCAGCATCAGCTTTTTTTGCAATGCTTCTATTTTATCAAACAATTTCTTAATCGAATGTCAAGGCGTTAGATTAAATCGAACAATTAATCAAATTTGGCACTCTAGCAAGTAAAATGATTTTTTATGACTCAATGTCAACCTCCTTTACCACAACCCCAGTTGCAACCCACTGGTATTAGCTTTGAGCAGTATGAGGAATTTACCCCAGAGAAATTGGAACTATGGGATGGATACCTTGGTTATGATGGACAAAACCAGCTTGGGTTCCATCTGGCTGTCCTTACGAATATGGGTTTCTTGTCAGCAATTCGCCATACAAATTTATCTTTATGGGTTGAAGCTTTAGATAATTATGTACGCGAAAAATTAGAAAATATCAATGCCGAATCTGAAATTGCCGAAGCGATGCGAAATCGGTTTAATCGGGCAATGGATGATTTAGCAGCAGTGGTAGAATATTTGGAAGAAAACTGAGGAATTTATGGTAAGTGCGCGATCGCAAGAGATAGAGTTTTCTAAATATCCAAAAGTTATAAGTAGTTACGCATTAATATAAATAATAATTGCCGTAGCCAAAGTCTCTGCGCCAGGTGTGGTAACTGGAAGATACGGAACAATCGGTCAAGTTTTTTACATAAAGCAAGATTTCTGGGCGCTCAATACAACACTCTTCGTCAAAGATTTTAAGGGTAACGACCCCCTATTTGTATCCTTTTTACTTCGCACTATTGATTTTTTATCCTGTAGTGACAAAAGTAGTGTTCCAGGATTAAACAGGAATGATTTACACCTCATTAAAGTTAAACTTCCCCCCCTTGTTGAACAAAAAGCGATCGCACGCATTCTCTCCTCTCTCGACAAAATTGAACTCAACCGGGAGATGAACAAAACACTGGAGGCGATCGCGCAGGCAATTTTCAAGTCATGGTTTGTTGACTTTTACCAATAGTTTGTACGGGTGATTTAGTTAAAGAAACTGATATTTTTGTTTTGAAAAATCCGCGAGATTTTCAAATTGAGAATATTTAAAACCACAATTGCCAAATATCCCCTGTAGGGGCACGATACATCGTGCCCTATATACCATCAGACAACGAAAAATCTTAATGTATGGTGACAATATATCCCGTGTAGGGGCACGATACATCGTGCCCTACATACCGTCGGATAGCGAAAAATATTGATGTACGGTGACAATATATCCCGTGTAGGGGCACGATACATCGTGCCCTATATACCGTCGGATAGCGAAAAATATTGATGTACGGTGACAATATATCCCGTGTAGGGGCACGATACATCGTGCCCTATATACCGTCGGATAGCGAAAAATATTGATGTACGGTGAATGAGCATTGGTATCATTTAGGACTGGAGGCAGAGCCTCCCGTAATGCGTTCCCACGCTCTGCGTGGGAACGAGAAATGTACCGTGTAGGGGCACGATACCGCGTCAGGGCACGATGTATCGTGCCCCTACAATACCGTCGGATAACGAAAAATCTCCGTAAAATGAATTAACCATCGGTATTTAACAAGTCAAAAATCCAACTAAAAAACCACAACCTCGAAAAAATAAGTAGAAAGAAAATGAAGCTCATATTTCCTACGGTTTCGCCCAAAATTTAGGCGATGCTTTACCAAACGCCTCATTTATCGGCTTTACCGGAACCCCGATCGAATTCGCAGATAAAAGCACACCTGCGGTATTTGGTGACTATGTCGATATCTACGACATCCAACAAGCCGTAGAAGATGAAGCTACCATCCACCAGGGAAGCAGGAAATTGCTATGTCTACAGTGATGGAACAAGCAGAAGGGCTGAGTAGAAATTGGGCAGCATAAAATTAGGGTTTTTCTGGTAACACTGACGACCACAAAGCTTGGCCGGGGGAATGTGCTGCGTGATGTACGACGGTACGAGGAAGCGATCGCAGTACTTATCAGCGTTATTGTATAATCAAAATATCGGTTCGCTCGGCGATCGCGTTGCGGGTTTGGGTGGGGATTGGGA
>CAXTCQ010000042.1:0-38230 GCA_964242965.1 uncultured Calothrix sp.
GTAGGGGGAGTAGGGGGAGTAGGGGGAGTCAAGCGAGAAAAATAACTCCTAACTCCTAATTCCCAACTCCTAACTCCTAACTCCCAACTCCTAACTCCTGATTCCTAACTTATAACTCTTCTTCTAAGGCTTTACGAGCGATGCGGGTGACGTACACTGTTACTGCAACGGTAGCAACAAAACCGATGATGCGAACTGTCCATTCCAAAATTGGGTTAGTTGGTTTTTGAGTACCAATCATCGCAATATCACCAGCAAGCGAACCGATGTAAACGTACATGACGGTTCCGGGAAACATACCAATCGAACCTAAAATGTAATCTTTGAGGGAAACTTGCGTGCTTCCCAAGGCATAATTTAATAAGTTAAATGGGAATAACGGTGATAGGCGAGTCAGAAAAACTATTTTCCATCCTTCACGAGCAACTGCTCGATCGATGGCTTGGAATTTTGGGTATTTTGCAATTTGTTTGCATACCCAATCGCGGGATAAATAACGCCCAATTAAAAACGCAAATGTTGCTCCAAATGTTGCCGCTATAAATACATATATTGAACCCCAAAATACTCCGAACAGTACGCCACCACCTAATGTTAGAACTGAACCAGGTATAAACAATATTGTAGCTAAGTTATAGATAATTATGAAAGCAATTGGTCCGAGTGTACCTAAGTTTTTTACCCATATTAATGATTGCTGTAATAGTAACTGAATATTTAAGGCTTTTGCGACGAGTATGGCAGTGGCAATAACAATAGCTAATAGTATAAGTTTGGTAAAAAAATTCAATCGCTGTGGGTTCATGTATTTATTGATTTAATTGTTTAACATATTAAATACCCCCAACCCCCCGATAAATTGGGGGGCTTTGCGTAACTCAGATGTAAGATTTTCTTAATAAGTATTTTTAGAAAATTGTCATGCTCGCTCGTATAAATATAAGTTTATAAGGAAGTTCGCATTATCTAAATATAAATAATTTATGTTTATTTAATTTAGTACATAAATAAATAGTGAAGAGTTACTAGTGGCCTGTTTCATTAATTTAGCCCAATCGTCAGATTTAGATCCCCGACTTCGTAAAAGTTGTCGGGGATCTGGACCTCTCGACTAGTGAAAATTAATGACATGGACTACTAGTTAACTCTTAACTAAGATATTTCATCTAAATGAGAATAAGCTTAAATTTTCCTAAATTTTCCGCTACGATAAAAGTGCGTAATCTTCGCTGGCGAAACACCAAGAAAATAAGCGATAATAACGATTTGATTAATAAAGGTGGTTTTAAAAATTCCTTTTTGTAGCCATCGTCGGGGAGATGTTAATACTGGTGTCGAAACAATTTCAATACGTCCAATACTTCGTAGACGACGTATCAATTCAAAGTCTTCCATAATTGGTAACTCAGGAAAACCCCCAATTTGCTCAAAAACCTGTTTAGTTACAAAGATTGCTTGGTCCCCGTAAGGAAGTTGGAAAAAACGCGATCGCACTCCTACCCCCCATTCCACTAACCGCAAACCCCAAGCTTTTCCATCAATTTTCAACTTAAATGCACCTGCTACAATACCTGGTTTTAGCAGAGTTGCCCCTGCTAAAGTATCAAAATATAAAGGTAAGCGAGTGTCCGCATGAAGAAACAGCAATATCTGACCACAAGCAACCTTAGCACCAGCATTCATTTGGTATGCACGTCCCGGCGCTGATGTCAATACTTTAACACCTAGCAATTTAGCAATATCAACTGTATTATCATTCGAGCCACCATCGACTACAATAATTTCAACGTTTGTACTTAATTGAATGCTTGCGATCGCAGCTTCGATATTCCCCGCTTCATTCAGAACAGGAATAACAATAGATATTTTTGGATTATAATTCACTCATTATATAAGCTAAAATAGTCTTAAGTAATATTATATTTCAGATATTTTATGGTAGATTAACTAGTGAGAGTTCCAAGTCGGAATGACCTCATTTGGGATTAAGTAAACCTTAATCTAACCTAAGAGAGTGTTTGAAAAGTATAGTTTATGTCATGCTGAATGGAGCGTACAGCGCAATGTTGGCGGAGCGTTCCCGCAGGGTAGCTCTAAAAGGTCATGCACTCAAACTGGTGATTCCCTTTTAGATAAGAGGTAAAGTCGCCGTCACGACTTGATACAAAATGTTATGTTTCGTTTTGGCTATAACCCAAGAGAATTGCGTTAACTTTTGGTCTGGGTATGGTTGACAATTTGGTCATTTAGAGGCTATAGGTACAGTCAAATGCAAAGCTTCATTAATCGCCGTCATAAAGAACTCATTTAAAGGAATTCCCACTGCGTTCGCCGTATAGGAAAGCACACTTTTTTGGTCAAAACTACAATACAACCCGGCTTCTAAGAACCAAGGTTCTCCCTCTGGATCGATCCGGAAGTCAAATAAACTAAAATGGCGACAGCCCAAAGCCAAATGACACTTCTTAACCACTTCCTGAACCTTTTGGACGATCGGGTCATTAGGATCTACAATCCAAGCCGCGATATATTTTTTACCGCTTCCAGGCAAGTTGGGATCGTTCGATCTTTTGAATTTGTCAGCATAGGCGCGGATGGGTGTCTCGTCGGGGTTTACGGGATACTCTTCAGGGGGTAAACTGACTAGCTCCCCATCTTTGACAATGATGCCGCATCTGACTTCTCGACCGGCTTCAATGAATGTTTCAACGATGACCTCCGAACCATATTCAAATGCTTTATTCAGGGCAGCGTCGTACTCAGTAGCCTCTTTGACTAAGGACACCCCTAAAGAGTTGTCGGCACTTGCGGGTTTGATGACTACTGGAGGTGTAATTGTCGGAACGTCTCCTTTGCGAAGTAGTTCTCCAAAAGGTACTTTCACCCCTGCTGCTGCGACAATTGCTTTGGTTCTGGCTTTGTGGGCGGTTATTGCCATTAGATCCGGAGTATTGCCTATATAAGGGATCTTAAGCAGGTCAAAGAGCGCACGGTAGTAAGTCATTCCAGGGATACAATACATTTGTGGCAACATCAGGTCAATGTTTTGCGCTGTTATAAACTGTATCGCATCTAACAAAGGAATGGGTTTGGCGACAGCAATATCTTCTCGACTGAGGGAGCGAGGAAATCGCCACAGGCAATCGGGTGTGACGTATGCAATCTGAAAGTCATAGAGCGATGGATTTGCCGTAGCTATCAGACAGCTTTCAGCGTAATCGCGTGACAAATTACAGTAAAAATCATTGTATGGAGACCCAACTAAATGAAGGATACGAAGTAGCGGCATGATTAATCTTCCTAAGCATTCTTATATCCTACATCCAGGGGGAAAATAACCATCAATCAACAGCCCTAAACTCCCAATTGATTAATCCTTTTTCATCTGCGATATCAAAGAAAGCGGTAAATATTAAAATATATTACTGATTTGATCGGAGAAAAAACTAAAATTCTTGCCAAATACTTAACTTTACTATACTCAATTTGCCACTTTTTACTTTCTACTCCCTACTCCCACTCCCTCATTTTCCCAATCTTGCTAAGACTATACCAAGCTGCACGCAAACAAGTCCTAAAAAAGCACTCCCCAACCAGTAAAAACTACCAATAAAAAATCTTTTATTTGTAAAAATCAGAAACGATTCTAACCCATAAGTCGAGAAAGTTGTGTAAGAACCTAAAAAACCAGTCGCAACTAATAACTTGACTTCGGGTGGGATTGAAGTCACTCGTTCTAAAGTCAGAGTCACAAAAAAACCCATAATTAAACAACCACTCAAATTAATAAAAAATGTTCCGTAAGGAAAACTCGAACCAAAGCGCTGGACAAACCATAATGATAGATAATATCGACTCAAAGCACCAGCAACAGCACCAAAACTCACAGTAATAGGATTGCGAATATCCGAATGCTGCGATGCTGATGTAATAATTGCCATACTTTGCTCAAAGAAATATTTCAAATTCATAAGTAAGTATTAAATAAATGCAATTTTATTCTCTTCTCCATCTTCCCTCTTCTCTGCGTACTCCGTGTCTCTGTGGTTCGTACTAATAAACTCTGCCGAATCTATAATTTACGTAAAATTACCGCGATCGCAACTTTTATCGGGAAAACCGAACCAGATTAGAGCGCAATTTCTACCTGAAAAATCAATATTTACTTCGTTACAGAAGGAATAATTTCATCCATAACTCCTAACTCCTAACTCCTCAACTGCCAAATTTTAATCGTTTTATCCGAACTACCGCTGACAATAGTTTGACCATCCGGACTTAGCACTAGGGAATTTACCGAATTTAAATGTCCGGTGAGGGTTTGTAATAATTCTCCGTTACTCAGATGCCAAATTTTAATAGTTTTATCGCTACTTCCGCTGATTAAAGTTTGTCCGTCGTGACTAATTACAACAGATTTAACTTCCTCTGTATGTCCGTTAAAAGTATACAAAACTTTGCCTGTATTCAAGTCCCAAGCTTTAATGGTGCTATCTGCACTACCGCTAACTACAATTTGCCCGTTGGGATGGAGTGCTAACGCTTTGACTTCGGCAGTATGACCCATAAATGTACTTAATGGTTCGCCGGTTTGGGGATTCCATACCTTAATTTTGTTGTCGCTGGTACCGCTAACTAAGATTGTGCCATCGATAGCGATCGCTATAGCATTGACTGCGGACGAATGCCAAAGGGTGCAAACGCGATCGCATGTAAGCAGGTTCCAGATTTTGATTTTGTTGCTACCACTAGCTAAAATTTGACCGTCGGGACTAATGCTGACGACATTTACAGGTTTATTATGTCCTAAAAGTGTATGGATTAATTTTCCTGTTTGCAAATGCCAAACTTTGACGTTGCTGCGAGGTGTGTCGTTAATACCGACTGCCAGAAAGTTACCATCGGGACTGATTGCAACCGACGAAATTTCGCTGCTGTGTCCTGCTATTGTGCGGATTAGTTTGCCTTTTTGCAGATTCCAGACTTTTACGGTTTTGTCAGCACATCCACTAACAGCGGTTTTTCCATCGGGACTGATAACGACAGATGTAACTTTTTCGCTGTGTCCGGTGAGGGTTTTGGTCAGGTGTGCGTATTCTAAGGAACGCTGCGTTTTTAATTGCGCGATCGCATTTAGTATTTCTTCAACTAAGTTAATATTTTCCGCATTGCCAACTGCAACAAAGTATGCTAATAACTTTCCGATATATTCTTCATCTTCGATTTTGGCAGCAGATAGCATTGTTTCTAACGGGTTCGCTGCGGGTTGTTCAATTTGATGGAGTTGCAACCAAGAAGAAAGCGAATAATCTACCTGTTCTTGTGCCAAAGTGCGAACATTGTCAGTATTTGCGCTTAAACTCGATAAACTTTGTCCCAGTTGCAATGCTAAATCGGGAATCCAGTAACTGCGATCGCGCTCTAGAGCTTGGTAAACTTGCTTATACCCAGATGCAATTGCCCCTAATGACTGAAAATCGATGTCATTGTTAACTAAACTTGGTAATAATTCGGGTAACAATGGGGGAACATCATGATGAACTAAGTGATAAACATCCGCTATCCAGCTGGCAACGAGACAGTGACAGTTAATTAGTACGTGACACAACTTTTCATAGTCTTGACGTTCGACTCGATATTTTAATGATATTTTCTTAGTGTCAATTCCCTTTTCTTTCCATTTGTCTTCGCGTTCCAAGAGTTCTAAATTAAATACATTATTACCACCCATCTGGTTGATATCTTCTAAATTTTCTCCCATCGATATCAATTCATCACGGATTTGTTTCCATTCTAAAGCCCGATTCTTTGCCGACTGATAAACAATTTCTTTGTATGCTATCCGCGAAATAGTTTTGTAGTAATAATTCTCTTGCCCTAAACCCCAGTAACCAATCCGAAAATTAATATAATCCCCATCAGTTTCTGACTCTAATATTAAAATCGGCTCGGATTTCAACATTTCAAATAGAGCCTTAATACTTGATTCGCTATGAAACCTTTTACTATACCACGCTCCCGCCAAAAACTCAGTTGGACGAATTGGATTGTGTAGCGAATAATAGCAATTGAGAAAATCTCGCAAACCCTCTGCTAGCATCAGTTCAAGTTCGGATATTTCCTCTTCCCGATTGTCAAATTTATCAAATATAATTTTGGGTGGAGCAACGAAAATTTTTAGTGGAGTCCGTGCATTATTACTATGCGATTTGAGTATCTGCGACGGGTATAATCGAAGCGGCCAGCTATCAAGAATGCGATTAACTTCGGGTAGTTGAAGTGTGGTTTCGCGTTCTTGGGTCGCTATCTGTAATTGGGTTTGTCGCTGATAAACAGCTAGTTGCTGTTGTAATATCTTTTCTCTTTGAAACTCGGCTGATGTTTCTGCAAATGAATTACTATCTGCTAGCGAATTATTTACAACTTCAAGAAATTCTTTAACTTCTTTAGGGGGTTGCAATTTAGTCGGCAATAAAGCTTCGCTTTGTTTTTGTACTAAACTTGCAATTATCGGTGCAAATTCTAATACTAACTGAATTAGTACTCTTAATCCTTGCTCCATAAGGAGTTTCCTGTTACCGTGACATCAACAGTGGTTTTTAATTACTCACTTATTGCTGCCGATTCTACTACTTTTGGATAGGTTATTTTCAAGCTACCGTTAAATAAATAATAATTTTTGCAGTAAATATCTTGTAGCGTCATATACATTCAGCTGTAATATTTTTTAAATTTGCTTAAACTAGATCCCCGATAACGGAGTGCGCGTTGTCGGGGATCTATTTTGCGAAAGAAGTTAAAAACTAATTCCTAACTGTCCGTTAAACCCGCGCACTGAATTGTAACCTCCCCCAACAAAAACATTATCAGTTGCCCGAACTTGAACACCACCCGAAACCGCGACACCTTTATCCTCTGAATAATATCCTAAACCGACATAAGGGGAAATCAAGGGTAACGGCAAGAATTTAAGTATGTCCACACCTACCGCACCATCGGGACCGACACCTAACTCTGCACCTAAATTTAATGCTCTCGCACCTGCTGAGTAAGTTATATCACCATCTTTGCCACCAACCGATACCCAAGGTTGTGGTACAAGTTGTGCCGAAGCACTTAATGGTGTAAATAGAGACATTAGACTAACTGATGCAATTAATGTTTTAGTTATAACCGCTATTTTCACGTTCTTCTCCTCTTGCGATCGCAGCCACATTATAAAGTTTATATCAGCATTTTTACTGAATGCTAACGAGTAAACTATTAGCGATGATGACGAATTTTATCGGACTTGGGTGCCCAATTGATGATTAACTATATATATAAATCCAGATCCCCGACAAATGAACGCGAAGTCGGGGGGAAATCATAACTTACGGTGTGGGTGTTGCCGTCGCAGAAGGTATTAGTTCGGGAGTATATATAATTTGCTTTACATCTTGATTTGCCCCCATTGCTAGAGGTGGCTTTTTATTTATGGAAACTAAAACTGCACCTGCATTTCCAGAACGGATTACCACTTCTTTTGTACCCGTCCAGGTTTGTTTATGTCCCTTGGACAATTCACCTTCAAACTCGGTTTTGCCATCGACTTTGACTCGTACCCAAGATTTATCTTGCAATTCAATACCAACTTCAACCTTAGAATTAATATCTGATGTGGGTGTGGTCGGAGTGGATGTAGATATTGCAGACGGTGTTGTAGGTGTTATGGAAGATACTGGACTCGGTACAGCTACGCTTGAAACAACAGGTGTAGCTGTTGGGTTAGGTGAAGAAGTCAGCGATTTGGTGCTAGTTAAACTTTTTTGAGCTATTGATTCACTCCCACGACGGGGATTGAGTATGTAGAACAATCCAAAAGAAGCTGCAATTAGTAGTAGAATATACGGTATCGCAAGCGGTATATATATATTTGATTTTTTCTGAATGTTTGTATCTTCAGCCAACTTTTCGGGAGTTAAGAATGAATCGCCGAATTTTGAGACAATTGGGGTACCATCAATGCCAATTGCTTCACAATAGCGACGAATGAAACCTTGTACGAAAACTGCTTCGGGCAAGTCTTCGGCGCGTCCGGATTCCAGTGCTTGCAAAAATGCCGGACGAATACGTGTATTAATTGCAACCTCATCTATGCTAATCGATTTTGCTTCTCGTGCCTGTTGTAAATGTATTCCTATGTTCTTAAACTCTTCTTCCTGAGCCTCATTTGACAGCTTCACTTGCTTCTCCTCTTATCCGAGTTTCATTATTATTTAATAGAAAAATTACTGATTTTTATGTATATAATTAAACTGATTAGCCCAAGTTATCAAAACTTAATTTTAGATAACACATATATAAATAGGTTATCAAATTTTGTAGCTAAAGGAATAATTATTGTATAGAAATGCCTAAAGGAGGAAGAGGAAGCTGCAACCTTTAATATATTTATTCTCTAAGCTCGTGCTTGGAGCATTCGGGCTGGGTGCGATCGCATATTTGGCGATGTGTCTATTTGTATATTTTCAACAACCAAAGTATATTTATTTTCCTTCTCGTGTTATACAAAAAACACCTGCCTTATACAATCTACCGTTTGAAGAGGTTTGGTTGCCAATTGCAGCAAACAAGAATCAACGCATTCACGGTTGGTGGATGGGTTCAAATCGCTCAGAGCGGATTTTACTTTACCTGCACGGAAATGCCGTAAATATTGGGGCAAACGTCTATGCAGCAAGTGGATTTTACAAAGCCGGATTTTCGGTACTTTTAATCGATTATCGCGGTTTTGGTCGCAGCGTTGGTCCTTTTCCCAATGAAAAACGGATATATGAAGATGCAGCCACAGCTTGGAATTACTTGGTGGGGGAGCGAAAAATTGATCCCAGCCAAATTTATATCTACGGACATTCATTGGGTGGTGCTGTTGCAATCGATTTGGCTGTCAAACACCCAAATGCTGCTGGGGTGATTGTGGAAAATACTTTTACTTCGATTCAAAGGCTTACAGCAGCGCGGAAACTTTTTGCGTTTTTCCCCGTCAAGTTAATCCTGACACAGAAGTTTGAATCGATCGAGAAAGTGTCAAATCTGAAAATGCCTGTTTTATTTATTCATGGCATGAATGATTCAACAATTCCAGCCTTTATGAGTCAAGAACTCTATGCTGCTGCTCCTAAACCTAAAGAATTAATTTTAGTTCTAGGTGCAGACCATAATAATGTCGGAGAAATCGCTCCGGCAATATATCTCAAAGCTGTGCGTTCTTTTATTCAGGTAGTGCAGTCGAACCAGCGCGAGCAAAAGTTGGGATGAATGTGAGTCAGCATTCAATGCTTAACAACTGATCCGTCGCATTGATTAGAGTCTCTACTATTTACTAATTATTACGGTTTTTTTCGTAATATCAAGTTTTATAAATCACTAATTGAAAATAACCGCATTCAAATTTTAAAAGTGTTTGCGGTAAATCGTTTGTGGTAGTAGGTGCGCGATAAAAGCACGTTACTCGTATAAATTAGTTGAAGAAACGTTCCGCCAAAACGTCTCGACAACGGTCTATTTGTTTACGCATTATTTCACACTTCTATATAACAACTTCGATAATAGATACCAATATGGGCTAGTTAATGCGTGCAATCAGCAAAATACGTGTAAATAGCTAAATAAACATACCGAATTTCATTTAAGTTAATTGCTGAATGCTTGATTGGCAGTTAGCTTAAATTTCTATTGATTTACAAAAATGATTTTAAGGCAGTCTCAAATATCTGAAAATTGATACCTAAAAATCCGGAATCCTCCGCAAAAAGTCGAAGAAATTACACAGGGAAAGCTTTGCGCTTTAGATAAATATCATCAATATACATAACAGATAACGACTATGACACCCGTGTACTCATTAACAATCCCTGGAAATCCAACTATCGAAATTAATCAAGACGAACTGCGATCGCTCTTAGGTCAAATTGAAACAGAGTTGCATCGCAGCAAGGTCTACCGTCGCGCTTTAGCGACCGTTCAGCAAATGGTTGGATCGGCAGAACAAGCCAAACAGCTATTCAAAGCAGTTGGACGCGAAGCTATTGGTCTGGCATTTCACCAATTCGCACAACAGAAGCAACAACCAACCGTTGGTGAAGCATCCATTGCTGAAGCATCCGTTGGTGAAGCATCCGTTATCGCAATTACCGAAGAAAAGCCGAATGAATTAGCAGAATGTTTGACAAGTGCCAAATTTCATACTGCAAGCACTGTTGAAAATTCTGATGATGTTAACTTGCAACCAGCTACCAATACAATCAAACCTTTACCCAAAGCTGACAAAAAGAGCTTGAAAGTAGGTTCACCCCTCGCGTGGCTGAAGAACAAAAAATCTCCTAAAGTTGAAGTTGCTTCTGTTGTAGTAGCCGAACAACGTTCCGAAACCTTACGTCAAATTGGCAAACAATTACGCGAAGCACGCGAATTAAGAGGACTTTCACTTACGCAGTTGAATAATTACACCCACGTACCCATATACCAAATGGATGCGATCGAATGTGGGAACTGGGACGACTTACCCGAAGAAGTTTTTGTGCGCGGTTTTATTCGCATTATGGGTAATGCATTAGGACTCAACGGTACACATTTAGTCGCTTCTTTACCCGCACCCGAACCAACCAAAACTGTTTTGCCGGATTGGTATAAATCTACAAGAAATTCTGGTGGTTCGGGATTGGAAATTAGTGCCATGCATTTGTATGTTGGTTACACTGCTTTGGTGGCAGGTGCAGTTGGTGGATTATCATTGATGTCGTCGCAGCAAGCTAACGCTGACAAATTGATTAATCGCAATACTGAAACATCTTCTACAGTTAATCAATCGATTAAAGATAAGCAGCTAGATGCAAAACCCGGACTTCAATCTAGCAGTAAAGGTATTTCGGTTGGTTCTGATATTGCACCACCTGAAGCTTTGTAAATAGGGAGTAGGGAGTAGGGAATAGGGAGTTTTGTAGGTTGGGTGGAACGAAGTGCAACCCAACATCAACTGAAATTTAATGTTGGGTAACGCTAATGCGCTACACCCAACCTACATTTCTTCTTACTCTTCTTCTGCCAAAATGCTGTAAATATCGCGCTTAGTGCGGTTGATAATCTCCTTGACTCGGTTAATTTTGTCACTATTGCCACCACGAGCAACTTGCATTACCGCTGCTCCTAGTTCTGCGATCGCATTCCCCAATTCCATCCATTGCTGGGGTTTATTGCGTCGTTCCATCCAATCAAGGGGATTTCCGCGTTCGGCTAGTAGTTCTCTCCCGCTCTCGGTAATCGAATATACTTTCTTCCCTTCGACCTGTTCGACAATCAAATGCCCTCCATCTTCGAGTAACTGAAGATTGGGGTAAACTGAGCCTGGGCTTGGCTTCCACCAACCGCCGAACCGGGCTTCGAGTTCTTTGATTAGCTCGTAACCATGTCGGGGCTGCTCCGCAATTAGTGCGAGCAAAATGTACTTAATATCACCTCTGGGGGTGCGTTGCTCGTCTTTCCACTGTTCCCACCCTGGAAAACCACGATGCTTATGTCGCTGGTGTCTGTCCTGGTGTTCTGCACCAAACCAGTGATGGTGTCCGTGATGATGGGAATGAAATTTTAAAAACATAGTCGCTTATCCATTTACATATTTATATTCTAGACACATCCCGATATATCGTTAATAAAAGTTAACTTTCAGTTTCAGCCGAGAAGCTGTCCTACTGGAAGTAGGAAAAATAGTATTAATATTGTTCGTACCATGCAGAGCGAAAAGATATCAATATCGTTGCCGCAGTCGTTAGTGCGGTTTGTTGAGGATTACAAGATTACTAGAGGATGTAGAACGCGATACTCCCGTAGTTTCGGTCTGCCGCGATCGCAAGTTATCGAAGAAGCGTTAGAGTTATTGCGTCGGGAATTAGAGTCAGCTTACCGTGAAGCATCGAAAGAAGTAGATGATGCATGGGATATCACGCTAGCGGACGGGTTAAGCGATGAAACGTGGTAAGGCAGCGTGCCCTTGGGGGTTCCCCCCGTTGTAGCGACTGCCGAACCCGTAAGGGTGAGATTTATTACGCTTAATTTTTGGGATTATTTTAGGGAACACTAAAAAAGTCCAATGAGTTAGAAAAAGCTTAATGTCTACCGAGTTAACAGTCGAAACACTGATACCACTTTCTGTTCAGGAACGAAGAGCGCTAATTTCACAGCAAGCTTCATTAATTGACGTTAGTCAAATTGCAGATGAAGATTTGTATACTGCCTACAGATTGGGACAAGTTATTTCCTCAATAGCACCAGCTTATTTTCAATACCAAATCGAACAAGATAATCGGAATGGTTCGGTACTAGAATCGGAACAGCAATCAGAACTAATTTGCAGCCAAACCAATAAATTTGCAGAAAATTTTATCGTCTGGTTAACAAGAGATTTTGAAAAGAAAAAACTAATCCTTGATAATCATCCAAACCCATCAAATCTGTTTGAACTATGTGGTGCAAAGTTATTGGTTACGAGTAACTCTGTAACAAGAAACCTAAGTACTAAAATGGGTCGTCTCTGGGAGGAAATAGCTAATATTAGTCCCTATGTCATCGTCCCAGAGTTTGAATTTGGAATTAAGATAACTGGTGTTGATATTGTTCTCTTTTCAGAAGAAACAGTTAATTTTGCACAGTTGAAAACTCAAAAAGGAACACTAACTGGCTCTCAGATGCGTAGAGCAAAAAAAGAGTTAGGCATTCATGAAAATTCTTTATTTTTATCAACTTTTAATTTAGGTAAATGGACATTCCCTCTAAACCCAAAAATTCCTCGTATTGCTGGTAAAGCATTTTGGGACATGATTCAAATGGATTACGATTTAGTTGAAAACCATGTGAGAGATATGTTACAGAGAATTGACAAAGCTTTTGCAGAACTTGCTGCAAGCTGACACAAAATCAATATTGTTATATATTATGTACGGTTAAAAACTTATAATTAACGTAGGGAGCGGGAGTCACAGAGGAAGCGCGGGTTAAGAGCGCTATCAGCAAGTGATATCATGTCCGATTAAATACTTGTAATTAAAGTAGATAAAACTAGGTTGGGTTACGCTTCGCTCCACCCAACCTACAAAACGCGCATTTTATTATAAGCAATTATCCGAACTTGATATTATGTAAATAGTACAATGAACTAAAAAAGTTAAAATCAGCAGCGTCATGACAATTACTAATGCTGAGTTTAACTCTACTGTCTTACGTGGCTATAATCCTACGTTACTAGTGGGGCTTTTATAAGGGGAAAAGCGATAGTTGTTCAGCTATTTCTTTTCCTTTTAATTTTTTACCTTGAATCAAATCGTAAATATAATTTCCAAGATTTTTTGCCAGTAGCGCAGGTACAGCATTACCAATTTGTTTATATTTAGAAGTTACTGAACCAGAAAAAATCCAGTCATCAGGAAAAGTTTGGATTCTAGCACATTCTCGTACACTTAAGGGACGTAGTTCTCTAGGGTGACACATATCTGTAGCTTTTTGATGCGGACATGTAGTCACTGTTGGCGAGGGTTTATCCCATGACAAACGTCTGTAAAAGCCAACTTTGCCACCACCCGACATGTAAGCTCCTCCCATTGCTGCTTTTTTTAAATCTTCTGGTAAATATCTCCAATTTTGTCCTTCTGTTAGTAATTGCAGATACTTCAAGCGATTTTGAGAATAACCTGTAAACTCTGGTTGTGTGTCAATTAAATCTGTTAAAGCATCTCTTAAAGTACGCCAATTCGGTAAATTTTTACCATTTTTACTATGGGTAGCTAAAGGAAATGCGATTGGTTCGTTATCTCTAGAACCAATAAATACAACACGCTCTCTATTTTGCGGAACACCGTAATCAGCGGCTTCTAAAAGGTTATAAATAATGTTATAGCCAAGTGCCTTCATCTCTGCCAATACCACTTTCAAAGCTGCACCTGCCATTTCCGATGTTTCTAAAGGTAGGAAATCTGCCCCCCGCTGATTTATCGGTCTGTGCTTAATAGGGGCAGAAAGTAGACCTCTAACATTTTCCATAACAAAAAAACGGGGCTGAACTTCTCTAACAACACGAATAAAGTCCATAAATAAGCTGCCACGGGGATCTGCAACTGAACCTCGTTTTCCTGCTGTACTGAATGGCTGGCAAGGTGGACCGCCTGTCACTAAATCGACTTCACCTGGACTTAAAGCTCTACCTAAATCTAAAGTCCTCCCTCCTTCTAAAAGCAAATCTTGAGTGCTAACATTTTCTATCTCCCTCGGAACAGCGCTTTCATGAAGATGAGGTCTATTAAGAGCTATTGTTTTTGTTGCATCTCGGTCTTTTTCAACCACACTGACAGTGTGAAATCCCGCTTGTTCCATTCCAAGGTCTAAACCAAAAGCCCCTGCAAATAAAGAAATAGAAATAGCCTTGCCATCTATCACGACTGTTACTCCCAAGCAATTACCAAAACATCCAAGTGCATATTAAGACAATTCGCACACTGGTTCAGATATACTACCAAGTTGAGCTAACTAGTAGACATACTTTTGAATGAGTTATGCAAAGTCTTTACATTTTCTATTCCTAGATTCCTGGTTTATATCTTAACTACATACTTGAAATAATTCCTAAACCAACACCAAATTATCTCGATGAACCACAGTTTCCACCCCTTCATACCCTAAAATCGCACTAATTTCCCGCGAATGTCGTCCGCGAATTTTTTGTAGTTCTTCGCTGCTGTAATTTACCAATCCTCGTGCAATTTCGTTGCCAGCGCGATCGCACAGTACTACCGCATCTTGAGTATTAAATTTACCTTCGACTTCAGCAATTCCCGCAGCTAGTAACGATTTTCCGCCTGTAGAAATTGCCCCCACTGCACCCGTATCTAAATATAATTTACCCGCAGGTACTAACCCATAGGCTATCCACCGCTTGCGTGCGGATGTGGGTTCGGGTTGTGGTTGAAAGTAAGTACCCAAAAGTTCGCCTAAGATGATTTTTTCGATGTTGCGGGGGTACTTCCCCTCGGTGATAACGGTGCGAACTCCGGCTGTGACAGCGATGCGGGCTGCGGAGATTTTTGTTACCATTCCCCCCGTACCCCATTGCGTACCTTGAGTACTTGTTTGGATTTGCAATGGGATGAAACGTGGTGAGGCAGAAAGATATCGAAAGTATAAGCACAAGCTCTACGAACGATTTCCAAACAAAGAATCGATTTCTATTATTAAGCAACTGCAAAATCGGTATATTGCCGCATTTTTGGCTCGTGAAATGCTAATACAATATCTTCTTTGGGAACACCTGCACGAACCAAATTGGTAGCTATACCCTCTTCAGTCAAATCTTCCTCAATCCAAAATTTACCGTCTTTGATACGGACGTAAACTGTCATACCAGTAACCCGTTCGTTTTTCTGCCAACCAATATTCATCCAGATATAATGACTTTTCAATTCATCTACAATTAAGAATGTCTGAATTTCCTGGTTCGGACGACGATTGCACAACTCTACATACTCAGCTAAGATGTGTTTGATTAACTTGGGGTACTCGGTTAATTTATCCATTGTTTAATTACCTCTGCCTCTATGTCTACGATAACTAATGGAAGTTGATGTCTGGTGAGGATAAGTTGTATTGCATCTTGATTAAAAAATGTTTTATATAAAATGGCACTGACAGCTATATAAAGTTTCCTATCTGGGGCAGTTTCTTCTAAAAGGTAATAATAAATATCGTATTGTCCAAGAGCCTCCTTCAAATCTTGTATTTTTGATGCCCCAATAAAGCTTTTCACTTCAACGACTAGCTTAATATCATTGCGTTCAACTGCAATTGGTCGTTCAGCACCAAGGTCAGCATACAAAGTTGTTTTACGATACTGAATTATATAAGGGTCGTCTGTAATTACCCAGCCATCTTTTATTAGTGCATTTTTAACCGCGTTGTGAATAATGTCTAATTTAGGCATAGCTTAAGTATAAAGCATTAATTTTTCCTAGCACCACTAAACCAACACCAAATTATCTCGATGCACCACAGTTTCTACCCCTTCGTACCCTAAAATCGCACTAATTTCCCGCGAATGTCGTCCGCGAATTTTTTGTAGTTCTTCGCTGCTGTAATTTACCAATCCTCGTGCAATTTCGTTGCCAGCGCGATCGCACAGTACTACCGCATCTTGAGTATTAAATTTACCTTCGACTTCAGCAATTCCCGCAGCTAGTAACGATTTTCCGCCTGTAGAAATTGCCCCCACTGCACCCGTATCTAAATATAATTTACCCGCAGGTACTAACCCATAGGCTATCCACCGCTTGCGTGCGGATGTGGGTTCGGGTTGTGGTTGAAAGTAAGTACCCAAAAGTTCGCCTAAGATGATTTTTTCGATGTTGCGGGGGTACTTCCCCTCGGTGATAACGGTGCGAACTCCGGCTGTGACAGCGATGCGGGCTGCGGAGATTTTTGTTACCATTCCCCCCGTACCCCATTGCGTACCTTGAGTACTTGTTTGGATTTGCATTTCGGTAAGTTCTTTAATGCTGCTAACTACGGTTATGGGTTTGGCATCAGGAACCGAACGCGGGTCGGCAGAATATAATCGGTCTACGTCGGTGAGTAGAAATAGCCAATTTGCTTCGACTATGCTGGCAACTAATGCCGAAAGTGTATCATTGTCACCAAATTTGAGTTCCTCGACAGCGACGGTATCGTTTTCGTTAACGATGGGAATAACACCGAGTTCGAGTAATTCCTTAAAAGTGTTGTAAACGTTCCGATAGTGACTGCGCTGTACCAAGTCGCTGCGAGTAAGTAAAACTTGGGCAATTGGTTGTTGCAGGGTGGTAAATAAGTCGTCGTAAACGCGCATCAAACGTCCTTGTCCGACTGCTGCAACAGCTTGTTTAAGGGCAATAGTTTTGGGACGTTCGGTTAATCCAAGTCGCGCACATCCAACTCCGACTGCCCCTGATGACACCAAAATAACGCGATGTCCTCGCCGCCGTAAGTCTGAAAGTGTTTCGACAAGGGTCGCAATCGTTGAGAGTGCTAATTGTCCGGTTTCAGGTTGAGTAAGGCTGGAAGTTCCGATTTTGACGACGAGAGTCTGCATTGAAAAAGTTAGGAGTTGGAAAAAGTTAGGAGTTAAGAGTTAGGAGTTGGGAGTTAGGAGTTAGGAGTTGGGAGTTAGGAGTTGGGAGTTAGGAGTTGAAAGTTGGGAATTAGGAGTTGGAAACTCTCAAAAGTTATTGGAGACGATTATTTAATCTATTTAACAAAGATTAAAAACCCTAACTCCTAACTCTTAACTCATAACTCCTAAGTCCTAACTCCTAACTCATAACTCCTAACTCCTACAAATTATAAAGCGCCAGTTCCTCTATCGTGAGGGCTGGCGCTTTACGGGTTGTATAAGTAGTTTTTAAATTTCAGGGTATTTAATTGATTTACCCCGTCTTATTAATACTTATAATCTCAGCTTTTTGTATATCACGAAACTTTCTTAATAATTTCTTTATGTTTACTTATCTGAAGGTTTACCTAGTTTTGTGAATCTTTGTTGCTTGGGGTTAATTGTTGCACCCAAAATTTCAGATACCCAAACTTCAAAGTTACGGACGGGATGTTTACGCATTGCCACATCGGCATGTACAATCGGTTCGACCAGGATTGTAAACATTCCTAAGCGATTTCCGGCTAAAACGTCGGTAAATAATCTGTCACCGACCATCCCAACTTGATGTACTGGTAAATTCATCTGTTGAAGTGCAGCGCGAATTTTACGACGCGATGGTTTGGCTGCACTCAGGTAGTAAGGTAAATCGAGAGAACGAGCAATTGTACCTATTCGAGTTTCGTTGATGTTGTTACTAACCAACCACAGCGATGCTACTGCACGCATTTTTCCTACCCATTGCTGTAATTCGGGTGAAGCTTCAGGGGCATTGAATGGTACTAATGTTTCATCGACATCTAGTACCAATCCTTTGAGTTCGTATTGTTGGACAATATCTGGTGTCAGGTTCAATATCGAAGCTTCTAAAATTAAATCAGGTTGTAAGAGTTTGTTAAATTTCATGGTTATTGGTCAGTTGGCAGTTGTCGTTGGTTAGTTATCACAACTTTGATTGCAAGGGATAAAGGACTAATCTACTTTTGCCTTTCTTTACGGATTTTGGCAACAGCGGCTTCGTGTTCTTGGATGGTGCGACTAAAAACATGCGTACCATCGTACCTAGCGACAAAAAATAAATAATCGGTGCTTTCCGGATTGAGAACGGCTTTCAAACTCGCCAAACCTGGTGCTGCAATTGGGGTAGGTGGTAAACCTGGGGTCGCGTAGGTGTTGTACGGTGATGCTTTTCTGACTTGGGCAAATGTTAAAGGTTTATCGGCAGTTTGACGAATGCCGAAAGCATATTCAACGGTCGGGTCGCTTTCTAATTTGATGCCTTTTTGCAAGCGGGAGATAAATACTCCTGCAATGCGAGGACGTTCCTGCTGGACGACGGCTTCTTTTTCGACGATGCTAGCGAGTGTTACCCACTCTTTGAGGCTAAATTTTGTCTGATTTTGGGATTGTTGGTATACGGGTAATGCAGTTTGCTCGAAGCGTTTAAGCATCTGGTTAACTACACTTTGCGCTTTTGCGCTTCCCTTGGGAATTTGATAAGTATCTGGATAGAGAAAACCTTCGAGAATCGGGATATCAGCAGGTAGCCAAGGGTATTGCTTGCGGTCAATAACGCTTGCAGCAGCGAGAAATTCTTGTGCCGAAAACCAGCGTTTTTCTGTTTCAAAATAATTAGCCATTTGCTGCAATGACCAACCTTCGGGAATGGTGAATCGGCTTTGTACGACTTTACCATCCCAAATTTGTTCTGCGATCGCATTCATTGACTGGGTGGGAGATACTTCGTAAGTACCCGCTTTAAATCCACCTGTCGGCTCTTGCCAATTTCGGTATCTTGCCCATAAACCCCAAGCTAATTTCGAGCGAATTAACCCTGCTTGTTCTAATTGGCTGCCGATTGCCTGGGTTGCGGTTCCTGAACCAATAGTTATTAGCTGATTTTTAGCTACCGCATCAGTTGTAGAAACTGGTGTAATTGCCCGACTCCACCATAACCAACTCGATCCCCCAAAAATAGCCAAGAATAAAGGCAGCAGGCTGAATAAAAATAACCGCTGCCATAAGTTTTGTTGAGTTTTCATCTTGATGATTAGGACAATTAAAAATCGAGAATTATTTGTTAGTTGTTATTAGTTATTCGTCAGTAGTAAACGAACGCTTAACTACTAACTTCTAGCCTTGGAATTCCGAACTTTTAATTTTATTCAACTTCATTAAACAACTGTTCTTCTAAAAGCGGTTGAACTTTCCGAAACTCTTCAGGTGAAAGCAATTCGGGTTGACCTGTAGTTGTAATGCGTGCAAAAAATAACAATGGGTCGAGCGGAGTATATATCGCGTATTCTTGCTCTTGTTTATAAAAAGTAGCAAGTAATTGCAGTTGTTCGGGTTCCAAGTCAGTATCTTCGTCTTCAATTTCTAAAGTGAAGAGTTCGGATTCTTCGACCGGTGGTAACTCACCTGCAACAGTCAGCGCATATGCCGTATTTTTGAGTGCCAGATTTTGCTCTGAGAGTACAGCTTGGGCTGTTGTAAAAATCTCATCAATTGTGGCATCGTCTTCTACCAAGATAGCTTCTTCTTCCTCATCGTCACCTTGCCAAGCAAAGATTTCCACGGGGGAGTCTACAGGAAGAAGTAAAACGTACTCTTGGTCTTCCACTGCGAGCGAATGCTCAATATAACATTCAAGCGATCGCCCTTGGTCATCCGTTAATGTGATGGAACCAGCTTGAGCTTTATCATTCTCTTCAGGAAATTGTGAGGAAAACATAGCCGAGAAGTATGCAAATTTATTGACTACCAGCAACGCCTGAAAACTGCTTAACTGTTTTTGACAAGTTATACCAATTAAGAAGTCGAGCTGGATATTAAACTTCAGAATATCACGTCGAGGGCAAGAGTCAGGAGTTAGGAGTTAGGAGTTAGGAGTTAGGAGTTATTTTCTTCCTCTACTCCCTACTCCCTACTTCCTACTCCCTCGTCTTTCATCAAGCCATTGCTGTAAAATTATCGCGGCAGCTTTGCGGTCAATTAATGCCTTATTGCGCGATGGGGAACGATTTTCAGCGATAAGCATTTGTTCGGCTTGGTATGAAGTCAAACGCTCATCAACATACTCGACGGGTAATTGGAGAATTTTGGCTATTCGCTTGGCAAACTTCTGGGTTTGCTTTGCTTGAAAACCCAACGAACCATCCATCGAATAAGGTAAACCGATAACTAAGACACTGACTTCGCGTTCGTCGATTAATTGCTTAATTTGCTCGACATCCCGCTCAAACCGAGTCCGTTCGATAGTGGTTAAACCTGTCGCAATCAAACCAGTGCGATCGCACCCCGCAATTCCAATCCGCTTGCTACCGACATCTAACCCCAAAGCTGAAATATATGAGGGAGTGGACTCAACCACTCGATTGCTCCTGATTTGGATCGGTTTCATTTTGACATGAAAATGTAATCGAATCCTGGGAATTATTTTTAATAATGCGTTCGGACGGCTGTTTATTTTGTCTCCACGACATTCCACCCGGTATTGGTTTCCGTGCTGGTTGCAGTCCTTGCAGCATTTCTGGTAGTTGAATTCCCTCGAGCGAGACAAACTTCGACTCGCGTACTTTGTGCCACACCGAGCGCGACATAATCAAAGTATGCTCGACTCGATTTGCTCCAATCCGCTCTAAAAATTCTTCTCCCTCAGGTAAATAATCTGCGGATGCTATATGTAATCCTTGTACGGGAAAATCTTGGGCAATGCGAGCAAGTTGAGAAATCAACTCTGGATACAACCATGTATACGCAGGGTGTACAGTCAAATTCGCTACATGCGGTACTTGCCCTTTGCGGTCGAGCGTAACTTGGAAATAGCCAATTGCGGCTTTGCGCTGCGGTTCAAATACGTAACCGCTGACTACTTCAGTTTTGGTGAGCCATTGCTTGACAGCATCCGTCAATACTTCAAACAAACTTGTCTTAAAGTCGTGGGTTTGACGGTCAAATACTTGTCGTACCAGGGGTGGCATCGATGCTGTATCCAATTGATACAATAATTGGGCATCGGCATTACTAACTGGTAGTAAATTCGGCAGGTCGGGTTCTCCCTGTGCTAAGTCTGATAGCTGTTCGGGTGATATTTCCCAATAAGTAATTTCCGCAAGTCGTTGGAATCCATTGCGACGATAAAGTGCTAGTGCATCAGTATCGTTAATATTAACTTCGAGTATCCAAGTCCGTGCTTCTAAAATCGACTCGAAACAATGGCGTAACAATTGCGAACCAAATCCTAAGCGATCGCTGCCACGTTCTAACAGCACGCGATCGACACGCCAAGTACTGCGCGTGCGATTAAATGGCGATACTTGAACCATGCCAAGTAACATCCGTCCTTGTTCAATTACATAAGCACAAAGACGATATTTGAGCGGGTTAGGGAACCAACTCAAGAATTTTAGTAACCCATACCAGCGACGCAGCCATTGCATTTGCTTAATACCATCACTTGCTCCCTTAGCGGTAAGGGCTGCGAATGACTCGTGGGTTAAGCGTTCAATGCCGTCCAAGTCGCGGTACTGTACTGGTCGGATAACGACACTGAGATTTTGAGGTATTGATGAAGTCATTTTCACATTTGCCGCCATTCAGTTATAAATAACTGAGAAGAGAGTAAGTGCTGGAATTATCTTAACGGCTTTCGGCTTTTTAGGATTAATCCGAAAGGTTGATTTTGCCTACGCGATTTCTCTGACATTGACTGTCAGGGTCACGCTGTCTGTTTTGTAGCTTTTGCCTGCGGTATTCAAATATTTTTTCAGATCGAAATTTCCGCCTTGGTAATGCTTACCCTAGACATGAAATCTTAAAAAATATTAAAAAGCAGACAAGTCCGAAAACAACTTTTACGTTAATTTCGCGCTGTCTGCTTTCATTCTATTTTAATTTTGATTAAATATTATATCAATTTTAAACGGCTCTACATAATTTGTCGCGAAATCTGCTTTTCAAAATTTGCTTGTGTTTGATGTAGCAATTCCTCACGGCTATCTTCGATATGTCTAAGTGTTGGAACCAGATTGCGAGCTTGCAGTGTCATGTGAAACTGTAAATGGGCTACATATTCGCTGAAATCTTCTTTGAGTGCGTTTTTGCCCGTTTCCAAGTTTAAGAAAGCTGCCACTGTATTCTCCTTGATTTCCGAATGTTTAACAGTTAATTCACATTCTCAAAACTTATCATGTCATCCCAATTGTGTAGTTATTTCGCAATGAACTTTAACTAAAGAGGGAGGCAGGGGTTAGGAGTTAGGAGTTAGGAGTTAGGAGTTAGGAGTTAGGAGTTAGGAGTTTTCTTCATTTCCTACATTCTCGACTCCTGACTTCCGACTCTCTATTCCACAGTTGCTTTACGTTCGAGTTTGCCTCAGCCTTTTAGCTTGCTATTGCTTCCGTCTTTTCTTGGGCTTTTTCGACTTTTACAGGAACTACATAAGGCTTTTCTGCACCTTGTGCGAGGTATTCTGCGAGTTGTGACTCGATTTCGTCGCGGACTATTTGCCGATATTCATAAAAATGTTCGATGTGGGCGCAAGTTGAGAGATAATGGTCGAAGGATTTGGGATTGTGCTTGAGGATGCTAAAGAGGTGATGCCAGAATTTCCACCTAGTTTCGCGTTTGATTCCTTGCCGCCAGATAATAATCGCAAATGCTTTCAATACTATTAATTCGGGGAATTTCGCAGGTGCTGTCCAACTTGGATTACCCATCATTAAAAAGCAGCGATATGTTCTATCTAAATACTTAACTGGGTCGTATAAAGCACAAAACGCCTCCACATATTCCGTAGCAATATCCTTGAGAGGGCGGGTGGGAATGAAGTTCATCAATGTGGTTTGATTGATGTTACCGTCCATATTTTCGCGCAAACGACCTTCTCTAGTCAGACGATGCCATAAGGCGGTATTGGGTAGCGCTTGCAACATAGCAAAGGTCGTTGAGGGGATTGCAGCTAACTCGGCAAATCGGACAATGCGATCGCCTGCACCCGCTTTTTCACCATCAAATCCGATAATAAAACCAGCCATCGGTCGCAATCCAGCTTTGATGATGGTTTCCACCGACTCAGCTAACGAACTGCGGGTATTTTGAAATTTCTTGGTTAGCTGTAAACTGTCTTCGTCGGGTGTTTCAATTCCCAAAAACACCGCTTTGAATCCAGATTCCACCATCAATTCCATCATTTCCGCATCTTGCGCTAAGTCAATCGATGCTTCGGTGTCAAAACTGAAAGGATATTGATGTTCTGCCATCCATTTTTTCAACTCGTGCAGCAACAACTTCCCATTACGCTTGTTGCCGATAAAGTTATCGTCCACCATGAAGACACTACGTCTCCAACCCAATTCATACAGATAATCCAATTCTGCAAGTAATTGTGCCGGTGTTTTTGTACGCGGTTTGCGTCCGTAAAGCACGATAATATCGCAAAATTCGCATTGGAACGGACAACCCCGTGAAAATTGCACCGACATTGAGTCGTAAGCATCAAATTCCAGCAAATCAAAGCGAGGGATAGGAGTTGATGTCACATCAGGTTTTTCGGTAGCACGGAAAATTCCCGATTTTTCACCTTTATTTACCGCTTCGACAAACATTGGCAGGGTAATTTCCCCTTCATCCAATATCAGAAAATCTGTACCGACATTTTGAACTTCGTGCGGTACTGAAGTTGGGTAAGGTCCGCCAACTGCAACCAATTTACCATGCTGCTTGGCTTCTTTGATTTGGTCGAGCAAATCTCGCTTCTGTACAATCATCGCTGAGAGAATGACCATTTCTGCCCATTCCCATTCTTCCTCGGTGACAGCACGAATATTACGGTCAACTAATTTAAATTCCCATTCTTGAGGTAAAATTGCCGCGACGGTCACTAAACCCAAGGGTGGTAGTAGAACTTTGCGGTCTACTAGCGCTAATATTTTTTCGTATGACCAAAATGTTTTGGGAAATAGCGGATAAACAAGCAATACACGCATTATACTTACACTCCTACCAATTAATTTTTAAATAGTTTGGTTATACTTACTCAAGAGTGTAGATGAGTTTTATTAAAATATGTTTCGTATTCACATTTATATTTACTTTTTTGTTGCATTGATTACTAGGGGTGTGGGGGTGTAAATATTTCAGGATTTTTATTTTATTTACCACTCCAGACGCAGAGTACGCAGAGGAAGAGGAAGAGAGCTTAAACCCCTACTTTTTTAACTCCGCTGAGTTTTAATACGTCACTCATGGTTGGACAGTAGTTTGCTAAACCGAAAGTCGCGGGATTGATAGCGTTTTTGTAGGTAAAATGGCGATATTCCATACAAAATCGATCCCATGCTGCCATTTGGATGCGGAATATAACAATGATTGCGTTTGCGAGTCCAAACGATAGGGGAATGCGGAAAGAGATTTTTCTACCCAAATAAGCGCAAACCTGTTCGATTGCTTGGTTTGCTGTTAATCGATTTTGTCCCAATACATATTGACGCGGTTCTCCTATTTTAGGAGGATTTTCGATTAAGTATTTAACGATAGTGGCAATATCTCTAGCATGAATGAAGTGAAAACTGCCATCCGTCTTTAAGAATCGTATTAAATCGACATATTTCGTAACTTCAGGAATGCCAGTAGTCAAGTGAGAATAAGGCTTATTGGCATCACCACCTAAAACAAGCGTTGGAAAAACAGTAGTGATTTTGGGTGCGATCGCAAGTTCGTTTTTTTTCTGCAAGCAATCATATTTAGAACGAATATAGTCAGTACCAATTTCCCCTGCTTCCTTCAAAGGCTTGTCGCTGCTATCCAAAACGCTCGCTGTCGAAAAGTATATTACCTGTTGGCACCGCTGGGCATCCAACAAACTCATCAATTCCAGCGTTTTATTCACATTCACATCGAAAGTAATATCACCACCCCAAGCAGTTGCAGTCAAAACCGCAACATCGATAGTTTTCAGTAAATCAGCAAACGCCGTGATTTCTTGCATATCACCCTGCAACACGGTGACATTTGTCCGCACGCTGGTATCAATTTTTAATTTATCGGGATTTCTAACAAGTAAAAATAGCTCGTGGTCGGTTTCTTGAATTAACTGTTCGCTAATATAATGCCCAACACACCCACTCGCACCAGTAACTAAAATACGTTTAGACATACATCTGAGGAAATTAAATATATGATTTTATCGTGGAGCGGGCGGGTTTAATTAGCATAATTGTTTATGATTTTATCGTGGAGGGGGGCGAGTTTAATTAGCATATCTGTGTGCCGACAGATTGGTCGGTGAACCCGCCCGTACAGGCATTGGTAGCATTCAGAAAGTATAATTACGCACCGTGCCATACCGTAGGGGCGGGTTCACCGAAAATCTTAGCAGACAACGAGAGATTCCCATAAACCCGCCCCGAACCCAACCAACAATCCCCATCAACCCACCCCACAGGCAGACAGCAAACAAACCCTACCATCAACCACCCATACATAAAAGAATTCCGAATTAAATTAAAAGTTCCTATGCAATCAAACGCAAAGACGCAAAGTTTTATTCTTTGCGCCTTTGCGACTTTGCGCGATAATCAATAAATTATACCGCCGTCAAAGTCAACTCTTTCGCCGTCTCAAAGAAAAAGCGCACATTATCCTCCGGAGTCTCCGGTAAAACACCATGACCCAGGTTAAGAATATGACCCCAATTCCCAGCCTTACGGACAGTATCATAAACGCGATCGCGGATAAACTCCTTCGACCCAAACAACACCCCAGGGTCAAGATTACCCTGAACCTTCATCGATTTACCAAGACGCTGACGAGCATCAGCCATATCAACAGTCCAGTCAACCGAGATTATATCTGCACCCGAATTACCCATACGTTCGAGAATACCCGCACAACCAGTCACCAAAAGAATTAACGGGGTATCGGGATGGGTTTGCTTCACTTTATCGAATACCATTTTTTGGTAAGGTAAAGCAAAAGTATCGTAATCTTGAGGGCTAAGTTGTCCTGCCCACGAATCAAACATTTGCACAACTTGGGCACCGCAATCGATTTGGTAGCGAATGTAGGTTGCGATCGCGCCTGCAAATTTCTCCAACAGTTGATGTAGAATCGTCGGGTCAGAAAACGCCATATTCTTGATCACAGAATAGGTTTTAGAACCTTTCCCTTCCACAGCATAAGCTGCTAGAGTCCAAGGTGCGCCAACAAAACCGAGGACGGTGGATTTATTGCCGACTTCTTGCCGCAAAGCCTGTAAAATCGTCTTGATGAAAGGCAGCGATTCATCAGGGTTGAGGGGAGTTAGATTATCCACCTGTTGTTGCGTGCGGATAGGTGCGTGAATAATTGGTCCCTTACCTTCGGCAATATCCATATCGATCCCCAAACCGGGAAGGGGGGTAACGATATCGGAAAATAGAATTACACCATCGGGTTGAAACGCTCTCCAAGGTTGCAAGGAAACTTCGATAGCAACTTCGGGAATTTCCGAACGTTCGCGGAATGAAGGATATTTCTCTCTTAAATCTCGATAAGCCTTCATATAGCGTCCAGCTTGACGCATCATCCATACTGGAGGACGGTCTACAATTTCACCGCGAGCAGCGCGTAATAAATGAGGCTCATGTGCGGAAATACCCATTAACATTTCATCCTATAGTCTTTTTTATTTCAACCTTTAGCTTACCATTCTGGGTTGACGTAAATGGGAGGGGAAAAGGGGAGGCAGTGCGTTGCGGGGGTTCCCCCCGTTGTAGCAACTGCCGTTAAAGGGTAAGGGGAAAAGGTTAAGAATTGTTATGCTGGGAATCAGCACTTGAGTACTTAAAATTTTATAATGCCAAATATATTACAGGTACAACTATTAAGATAGATGAAGCTCGTTCAGCAGGAATTTAATTTAGTAGTTAATGTTTTTAATTTTAACAAGTCATGAAGGTTAGAATCCGGGTAACTTTACGAAACCCGGATTCTTGTCAGCTATCAAAACTTTTTGAGAGACCATTAATTTAAAAACACCGAAATTTTAAAATATTAGTTTCCCCTTGGCAACATCTTACACACCCCACACCCTCACACCCTTATGGTGCAACTATCGACTCGTCCAAATACTCGAACAGAAATTAAAGAACTTTTACACTTAACCATTCCCCTAGCTAGCGCACAAGTTGCCCAAGCTGCAACAGGATTTGTCGATACTGTGATGATGGGTTGGTTGGGACAACAAACCCTAGCAGCAGGAGGTTTGGCAACAACTACATTTACCACGCTTCTAGGTACTGCAACTGGTGTAGTTATTAGTGTTAGTCCTTCGATTGCCGAAGCTTTTAGTGCAGGTAATCGTGTCAAAATTCAACTCTTAACGCAGCAAGGATTTTGGCTATCTTTATTTCTCTCAATACCTGCAATGGTAATACTTGGAAATATTGACTCATTAATGCTGCACTTTGGACAAGCAAAAAGCATTGTAACTTTAGCAAAAATATATCTCAATGTCATGCTGTGGGGATTTTTCCCTGCTCTTACCTTTGCTATGCTCAAAAGTGTTGTGTCGTCGCTTTCTCAACCCCGACCAATTACAATTATCGTTGCGATTGGGACGCTTTTTAATGCTGTTGGTAATTATGTTTTGGGTTTTGGAAAGTTAGGATTTCCAACAATGGGATTGACGGGTATTGCCTTGGCAAGCGTTTTATCGCAGTGGGTAATGCTTGTATTTCTAATTATTTATATACTCAAGCACGAAAAACTTAGAACTTACCAAGTTTTTAAAAACCTGTTTGGGTTTGAACCTAAAATTCTCAGCGAAATGATTGGGGTTGGTTTGCCGATTGGGATTTCCTTCGCTTTTGAAGTCGGATTATTCAGCGTTACGACTTACTTAATGGGGTTGTTGGGTACAGAAATATTAGCAGCACATCTAATTGTATTTCAAACGATTGCAGTTGTATTTATGGTTCCTCTGGGAATGTCTTTTGCAACAACAATTCGAGTCGGACAATGGAACGGACAAAATAACTTGGTTGGAGTACGGAGAGCAGCTTACATAAGTATGTGGATGGGGGCAATATTTATGACTGCGATGGCTGTTTTTCTTTTGGTATTTTCGCGTCAAGTAATTGGGTTGTATTTAGATATTAGCAATCCCGAAAATATAAATGTGGTATCTTTAGCAACTTCAATGTTTGCTGTCGCAGCAATATCGCAAATTCTGGATGGAGTGCAAACAACTGCTGCTGGTGCATTGCGCGGACTCAAAGATACTCGTATACCGATGTTACTAAGTTTTATCGCATTTTGGGTATTTGGATTAGCAAGCGGTTATTTATTGGGGTTTCCTTTGGGTTTAGATGGTGTTGGTTTGTGGTTGGGACAAGCGATTGGAGTTGGATCTTCCGCAGGTGTTTTTATTTGGCGTTTTCGCTCTTTGACTGCAAAATCCACAATTGGAAGCTGAAAGTTGGGTTTAGTCGCCTGATATTTTAGAATAGTCGCATAACAATTTATATGGATTCAAAGTAGTATGACACCTCAAGTCATAACCCCAGTCCTGATGATTGAACCCTCATCATGGCTTCGCTCTGGAATAGTAGTTGAAGAAGTTGATGGTGTAAACTTGGTTAAGTTAACAACAGAGCTACATGTTCGCTTTGAAGAACTACTGTCCAAGCGCAAAGCTGAATCACTCAATCCCCAAGAAGAAGCTGAATATGCTGGTATTTCGGAATTAGAGCGTATTTTAACCTTTGTGAATGCTAAGTTGATTGCTAAACGTGACTGTTAACGAACGTACTCGAAAGTTTGTCCGTGCAAGAGCAAAATACCTCTGTGAATACTGCCACTCTCCAGAACGTTCGAGTTCGGACATTTTTACAATGGATCATTTGATTCCACAGTCATTAGGAGGTTCGGATGAAGCAGATAACCTTGCGTTAGCTTGTCGTCGCTGCAACGAGCGTCGTTATAATTTTACAACTGCTATTGACCCGCAAACCCAATTAGAAACTCAGCTATTCAACCCTCGCAACCAGAAATGGGCAAATAATTTTATATGGACTACTGATGGTTTGAATATTGTTGGCACAACTCCCGTAGGTAGGGCTACTTGCCATAAATTAGATGTAAATGACGAATTTCATAATCAAGGTTTTATCCAAGAATCGCGGCAGTTATGGATACAAGGTGGATGGCATCCTCCTTTGGAAGACCCTCGTTATGAAAATATAGAATAAAATCAAATTCTAACAAAAAACGGGAGATACAGTGTTAACGCTGGTTTGCTTTCGCACGAGCATAGCCTTCAAAACAGACTATACAATATTATTAAGTAACTTTCATCACTGACAAGAAGCACAACACAGGAGTAATTAAAATGGCAAGCTTCAACAAAAACATTTTTGAATTGGCAAAAGAAAATAACTTTTTTCGGCAAGAGATATTGACGAACGAACACAGCCAAATCGTGTTGATGAGTGTTGAAGCGGGTGATGATATTGGTGAAGAGTCACACGATGTTGACCAAGTTTTGATGTTTGTTGCTGGTTAAGGTGAAGCTGTGTTAAATGGGGAACGCAGTACAATTCAAGCTAACTCCTTGGTTGTTGTTCCGGCATGTTCCGGCAGGTACAATGCACAATTTTATCAATACTGGTTTAATGGCACTTAAAAGTAGTAAGCCATAATTTTCTTGAACCAAGCAGTATTAAAAACGCTTTTTATTATGATTTGTTCGTAGGTCATCGATTATTTTGAGGTCTTTAATAGTAGGTCAAAGGTAGCTCCCAATAGCTTTTAAACCTTGGAGAATACTGATTAAATCTTCTTCTGTTTCAATTACTTGGTAAACTTTCGATTGAGCGTATACAGGTAGTTGCTGAGGATTGAGTTTTAAGAAAATTACTTCTCGACCGTTTGTTACCATCCCAAATCGACTTTCATCTCGATTAGATTTAGTATTCGGTTGACTAAGCATGTAACTTAAAGCTTGGGGAATTCCTGATGTGACATCAAATCGAGATTGCTTGGATTCGATTACCAAAATCCATAACTTTTGTTTCACAACTAAAACATCAATCTTACCTACGAAGGTTTGGTTCCCTTCGGTTGCTACTAGCTTGGTTGAAACTTCGGCACGAATCGAAAACGGTGGTTGGTAGAATCCTGCTAAATCCAATAAAGGGGAAACGACTACAAGTTTAACTACTTCTTCTAGAGGATTAGTTTCGATAATATTCTCGTAGTTGTTCTTAAGACGTGCTATTGCTTGTTGTTCGTAGTCGGATAACGCTTCGGCTGAAACCAGCCAGTTGTCAAAGAAAGAGTCTGTGCGATCGCGTTTCAATCCAAATTTTTCTTTTAAGTCGCTTAAACTTAAATCACTGACTGGCTGTGTAACTGTTGGTGTTTCCATATCTCCAGTTTAGCGGTTAGCAACAACGCTATTTTAATGTAAAGCTATAATGCGAATTTTTGGGATTTGAACTATATGCGTACAGATACAAGTATGTCTTTAAAAAATCAAGTAAACAAAATTGCCATTGTTGGTGCTGGACTTGGGGGATTAGCTTGTGCTAGCGCTCTCTTAAAACAGGGCTATGACGTGCAAGTGTACGAGAAAGCCAGAGATTTTCGCCCAGTTGGTGGTGCTTTTGGGCTGTTACCAAATGGTTTGAAATCCCTTGATGCAATTGAACCTGGGATAGTGTTATTGATTAAAAATTCTGGTTGCGAGGTTAGCCAAACTGTTTTAAAAAACAATCAAGGTGAAACAATTCGCACAAATCTGGGGAGTAGATTTCAAGATAAATACGCACAACCTTTAATAACTATTTGGTGGTGGCATTTACAGCAAATACTGGTATCGAAATTGCCTGCTAATATTATCCATCTTAACCATCGCTGTACTGGTTTTACACAAGACGATAGCGGTGTGGATATATCTTTTGATGGTGGGGAAACAATACGTGCGGATTTGTTAATTGGGGCTGATGGTATAAATTCTGCTGTTCGAGAAACCTTGATTGGAGATGGTATCCCTCGCTATTTAAACAGCATGTCTTGGCGTGCAGTAATTAAATGCGACCAACAGGTATTAAATCCGGGCGAGCTTGGATTTGTCAAAGGAAATAGAGAATTTATGTACTTATTAAATGCTGGTAACGGTCATATTTCCTGGCTATATCGCCATTTATCTCCCGTATCCTCTCTTTCTCCAAATGTAGATGCTGCTAAATCTAGGGTTCTAAATAGAATAGCTGATTGGGGAGAGGCATTGCGATCGCTTGTAGAAATGACACCCGCAGAGCGAATTTTAGAGACACCGATTTGCGATCGGCTACCCTTAAATTCATGGAGTCAGGGTAGGGTAACTTTATTGGGTGATGCTGCACATCCAATGGCACCAGCTTTAGGGCAGGGAGCAAATACCACTTTCGAGGATGTTTGCGAACTTGCTTGGTGTTTTTCTCGCGCCGAAAGCATCTCTGAAGCTTTCTCTAGTTACGAGCAGCGTCGTATCGAGCGCACGCAAATTATTCAAACCCGCAGTGCTGAAGGTGAGATGCATTACTACGAAACCGAAAGCGAGAAATCTGCTCGACTCGCACTCCAACAGGTGTCCCAAAACCCCGAAGAATTGCAACATTGGGTTTACAGCTACCAACCACCCGTTCTTAATTAGGGGAGTCCTAAAACAAGCGCTCACCTTTGTGCAAACCATAAGCCATTTGATAAGTTTGGGCTTGCGATACTCCTTTTTTGGAGTGGAGTAAGTGCGATATGCAAAGGCTGCACCCGAAGAAATGCGATCGCATTACTTTTATAGTCATTCAATCTTAATATAATCGAAAATTCACTTTCTTTAGGACTGCTATATGCTTATCCTTTATTTTTCTACTTGTTATAATTAATTCTCTCTCTCAAAAGAGCTTCCACTTCGCTTTCTGGATTAGTAAGTGAGAAAGGGTAAGGTTGCTGTGTCGATGAATCGCTACGGTTAATCAAAACTTGCAAAGCTGCTCGAAAAGCTGACTCATCATTCCTATGTTCAGAAATATACTTTTTTAATTCAACATTAAAAGTGCGGTCTTGCCAATTGCTTGGATAAGCACTGTCAAGATAATTATGCCACTGTTCGGGATGGTCGAGCATATGTTGGGCAACTGCTAGCTTCGATTCAGCTTCCAGTAATTGAAAGTTGTTTTCGTACATCCCTTCATCAATTAAGGAAGTAACTAGAAATAATGGCATGATAGTTTAATATTTTCTATTGAGTAGGATTAATTTTCTCTCGTAAAAGAGCTTCTACTTCGCTTTCTGGATTTTCTAGTGAAAAAGGGTAAGGTTGCTGCATTGATGAATCGCTACGGCTAATCAAAACTTGCAAAGCTGCTCGAAAAGCTTCCTCATCATTCCGATGTTCAGAAATATATTTTTTTAATTCTGTATTGGTCATTTGATCGAATTGCATCATAGTACAAAGTTCCAATTTCCATCTTCATTAGACATCTCCGGAAAACAATGTAGAGACGCGAAAGAAAGCGTCTTTATAAGGGTTGTGGACAACGCTATCGTTTATTTCCGGAGATGTCTTTTCTGAGCTTCGTTGTGAATCTCATGTTACGAGCGTAGTCTAATTGCGATCGCACAAGGGTAATCCTCGACTGCGGTAAAGTTTGAGATGCTTCCTTCGTCAGCATGACAGTTTAGCATTTTGTCATTAGACATCTCCGGAAAACAATGTAGAGACGCGAAAAAAAGCGTCTTTATAAGGGTTGTGGACAACGCTATCGTTTATTTGCGGAGATGTCTTTTAATTATGACTGCTATTTCATCCCTCAAGCCAGTTTGGATGTAAAACGTTTTTAACTTGTAATCGTAGCGAAATACTTAAATGGGCTGGTACAAATTAGAAAGTAGTGTATTAAAGATGTTGGGTTGCGCTTCACTTCGTTACGCTACACCCAACCTACAATTACTAATAAGCGAACATTGAAAGTAATTCCCGTACCTTCGCTGCTGAATCTTGCTTGAGTGCCTCCAATGCGATCGCTTCTGCCTCAATAAAACTTAATTGATTGATGACTTGTTTAAATCGAGGGATAGCTTGGGGATTCAAACTCAAGTCATTGAGTCCCAATCCCAGTAATATCGGTACAGCGATGGGGTCGGAACCAAGTTCACCGCACAAGCTGACCGGAATTTTTGCTTTACGTGCGGCTTGAATGATTTGCTGTACCATCCGCAATACAGCGGGGTGGAGTGCGTCGGCTAAACTGGCGACTTGGGGGTTAGTGCGATCGCACGCCATAATATATTGACTGAGGTCGTTTGTGCCGATGCTGAAAAAATCGACAGCGGATGCTAATTTATCGGCGATAATGACTGCGGAAGGGACTTCAACCATGATGCCGACTTCGATATTTTCGTTGAAGCCGATTCCAGCTTGTCGCAGTTCGTTTTGCACTTCTACCAAGAGAGCTTTTGCGGCTTCGAGTTCGCCGACTGTGGCAATCATCGGGAACATGATTTTGATTTTGCCGCTGGCACTAGCACGTAAAATTGCCCGTAGCTGAATTTTAAATAATTCTTTACGGTCTAAACAAAACCGAATTCCTCGCCATCCTAAAAATGGGTTATTTTCTGGGGGGAAATTTAAATAGGGTACGGGTTTGTCTCCCCCGACATCGAGGGTACGAATTACCAACGGACGCGATTCTAAAACCTCGGAAATACCTTCGTATACTGCCAGTTGTTCGATTTCGCTGGGTGCTGTTTTTCTATCTAAGTAGAGAAATTCGGTACGCAGCAACCCGACACCTTCAGCCCCCAAGCTAACGGCAACTTGAGCATCTGCGACGCTACCAATATTCGCAAGCACGGTCATCCGTTTGCCATCGGTGGTAATTGCAGCTTTGTGAGCGTTTTTCTTCGCTTTTTGTTGCGAGGTTTGCCATACTTCGCGTTGCGTTTCTAAAGCTGTAACAATATCTGCGGTTGGTTCAATCCAAACATTCCCCGTGTTACCGTTGAGTCCGAGTAAAACGCCATCACCAAGCCGCAAAATCTCTTCGGGTACGCCGACTACTGCGGGGATACCCAAGCTGCGGGCAATGATAGCGGTGTGCGATGTCGAACTTCCTGCTGTCGTACAAATACCTAATATTTTAGTTGTATCTAACTGTGCTGTATCCGAGGGGGTGAGGTCGGTAGCAATGAGGATTGAGGGCTGAGTTAAATTGAGGTGAGCCACAGCCGTACCAAGTAATAATCGTAACACCCGCTGCCCCACATCCATGACATCGGCGGCACGCGATCGCAAGTAGGAATCGTAGTGGGTGCGGTATTGGTTGGTGAGTTCCTCGATTACGGCAAGCCATGCGGAAGCGGCGTTAACGTGCTGGGTGTAAATGTAGTGGTTTAGGGATTCTAATATAATTGGGTCGTGGAGGAATAGTAAATGCGCGTCGAAAATTGCTGCTTCTGCATCGCCAATTTGGGTCGATGTTTGGTTAAGTAGTGTTTCGATTTCTTGGGAAGCATTATTGAGGGCATCTTGCAAACATTGCCACTCGCGGGCTGGGTTTTCTATGTAATATTGCGGTGATTGTAATGTCGGAAGTTGATTGCGAATTACTGATGCAATTGTATAACGGACGCTGGGAGCAATAGCTACTCCAGGTGATGCGGGAATACCTTTGAGGCTGGATATATCGCTATTTTCTTCGCTAATGTCGGGGATTTCGGGGATGAAAACAGGGGTATCACCTTCACCGAAGTTGTTTTCTACCAACGCTTGTAAAGCTGCTAAAGCAGCATCGGCATCGATACCCGTTGCCGAAATTGCTACTTCGTGACCGTGACGCACTCCCAACATTGCCACTTGGTTGATACTATCAGCACGAACGTATTCGGATTTTTTAGTTAAATTTTTAACTTTGATTTGTGCTTTGAATCGGGAAGAGGTAGCAACGAATTTGGCTGCTGGACGAGCATGTAATCCAAGAACATTACTAATAGATAAATATATTTCTTTTGTCTGCCATTCGGATTGTGGCAATGTAATTACGCATTCGGGTACTGGTATATCGATACCCAACAGGGAAGCTTTTGCTTGCAACGCACCGCGTGCTTCGGCAATAACCTGCTCGATACTACCACCTGCTGCCGCCGATACAACTGCCGCGAGAGTACCTTCTACCAAAGGTGCTTCGCATAAGTGAATTTTTTCGCGTTGTTCGATTGGCAGGAATTCCAAAGCCATTTCGGCACTCATCAAAGCACTGCCCATATCCATCAAGACGACAACACCCGCAGGACTGTAAACCGACTCAATTGCTTGATATACTTGCATGACATCGGTTCCCAATGGGTTTTCTGGGTCGTCAATACCACTTCCCACCGCGAGGGAAACCTGACCTTGAACCATTTGCGCTGCTAGTTCTCGCACGCCTTCAGCTAGTTGCTTGCTGTGAGAAACTATAACAATACCAACGACTGCCACGCTGTTAACCCCGAAGCTTTATGTTTGAATTACACCGTCAATTACTTTTTCAGCTACGTAGGTGAGCGGAAATAAACATGCTGTTAGGACTCGTAAACATAGCTAAAACCCTTATTAATGCCAAATGACAAATAATAAATGACCATCTATGTTTAATACTCTTTGATGCTATCGTACAGACACTTCAACATTATGTAACACGAAGTTGCACCTGGGTCTTGATGTCCCAAACTGTTTGAGCCTAAGTAACTGGCACGACCTTTTTTAGCTTGCATCGAAGCAGTATTTTTCATACCTTGTTCGGCAGATAAGAGAGCGGATTCCATTGCTTCTAACATTACTTTTCGGTCATTCACCGCTTTTTCAAACGCGATTACAGCCGGATATAGCACATCGAGCATTGTCTTATCGCCAAGTTGAGTTTTGCCACGTTCGATTACACCATCTAATCCTGCCTTCAACATTTCTAGCATATCTCGTTCGTCGAGTTCCTGCTTATCCGCAACAATAGCACTCGCACGCAAGAAAAAAGTACCGTACAAAGGACCGCTAGCACCTCCGATGCTGGAAATTAGAGTCATACTCACCCCTTTGAGAATACTACCAATATCATCTTGAATCGAAAGACTCGGCAGTTGGATGAGTAACTTTTTAAAACCGCGTTCCATATTGATACCGTGGTCAGCATCACCAATGGCTGCATCTAATTCCGTCAAATAATCTTTATTTTGCTCAATTTTAGTCGCAAAGCGCTGCAACCACCGCAAAATTTGCTCTTTCTTCATAAGTTGTAGAGAGTAGAGAGTAGGGAGTAGGGGATAGAGGAGGTTGGGAGATGGGGAGGTGGGGAGTGAGGTGAGAAGGTGTTCAGTAGTAAATTACTTTACCCTTACCCCTCTTTTCTCCTCTCCTCCCTTTGCCCTATGAACCTATTCCCCACTCCCTACTTCCTACTCCCTAATTAAGGGAGCATCCCACAACTCAACTCAATCATCTCATCATCTAATTTGAGTAAAGTTATTGAGCAACCTTACATCTCCAAAGAACTAATATAAGAACCCCGGAAATTGCGAACAATTTGTAAACCCCTCGTAGCAGATATCTTTAGCAGCTTTCTGTAAACAATATAAAGTTATTAAGTCGGGTAGGGAGTTACTACTCCCTACCTCCCTACCTCCCTACTCCCCACTCTCTCTCACGGAGGACATACTAGCAGCGTGTAATTTGAGGAAACTATCAAACGAGTACCAAGCTAATACATACCAGGGAATAATATCAATTTGTAAACCCTTAGCCATCAATTGGCGAATTGATAAACAACCGAGTCCTAATGGAAAAAGAAAACGCAAATCAACTAATCCGTCGGTTGATTCTCTCACCCGTTTATTTAAATCAACAACAGCATTCGATACTTCGGCTGCTGCTTCCGATTTTCCCTCGGCAATGTCGCCAAAAATAATTCCTAAATCTTTGAGTGCAGCTATCGTATTTCCGCGACTATCTTCACCTTCGTGCTTAATCGTAATGCTGCCTTGGGAAATATTTGTTTGTACTTGAGTAATATTTGGATGTGCCTTTAATGCTGTGACAATCTTTTGAATATCTTCGCTTTTACGATTTTTTTGAGCAATTCTTAACCGCAAGCGTCCTGGTGTATCGCTGATAATTTTGGTTGAAATTTGAGCGCGTGCAGTTTTCAGAGGTTTTGACTGCTTTAATATTGGTGATTTCTGGTTTACATATCCATTTTTTAATTCATTTTTCAACACTTGATTAACCTCCTAAAAAATTTTAATTTTTGATTTTATATTGCTTTTTATTCTTAAATATTCTTGCTTAACTTTAAGGTAGATATAAAACTACTACTTGATTTTTGAAAAGACACGTAGGGTGTGTGTTAGCTTCAAGGTAACGCACTCCTCCCCTTAATAGTGGTGCGTTACACGAAGCGTTAACGCACCCTACAAATACGTAATTTTATAAGCGTAAGCGCTGGCTCCTCCGTGTCTGTGCGGACAATAAGCATTTCATTGAACCACAGAGTCACGGAGAACATTACCCTCCTGTGAACTACCCTTGACCGCTGTCAGGAGCATTGTCGAGGTGACTATTTGCTTCAAACGCTGGTAATTGCTTCGATTCGGCAATTTCGGCTCTAGCTTCAGCAACGATATCTTCCCAGGTTTCGCCGAGTTCAGCAAATGCGCCTTTGCTCTTTTCGTAAAGGCTAATTCCGCCTTTAATCAAAGACTTGGCGATGGGTTTACCAACACCAGCGACGACAGGAAGAACAACAGGTGCTAAGAGTACTGCGCCAATACCTGCGATGATTCCAGGTGCACCAGCATCTTCTACGAAATCAGTAATCTTTGCCATGATGATTATCCTCCAAAGGATTAATAAATTGTGGAAAAACGAAGGGGGAAGGGGGAAGGGGGAAGGGGAATGGGGGTGATAAGAAGTTAGGTGTAATATTTTAGTTTATCCTTTAGCGTTTACCCTTTCCCTTTCAAAACGGGACGCAA
>CAXTCQ010000043.1:0-19642 GCA_964242965.1 uncultured Calothrix sp.
CCTACTCCTCCCTACTCCCCCTACTCCCTACTCCCCCACCTCCTCAACGGGAGAAACAACATCGGGTAAAGGACGTTTGGCAATATAAAGCCACCACAACCCCGCTGCACCCAAGGCAACCCCGATTAAACTGATAACCTGTGCAATTCGCAATGGTCCCAGCATTAAGCTGTCAGTTCGCAATCCTTCAATCCAAAATCGACCTAAGCTATATGCTGGCAAATAGGTAAGAAACATCGTCCCCACTTTTAGCCTTGGTTTACCCTGCAAACCTCGAAAAAATAGAGTTAACAGCAAGGCAAATACCCCTAAATCCCATAGCGATTCATAGAGAAAAGTCGGGTGGTAATAGGCAACATTCGGAAATTCAGAAGGACGACGTTCGGGGGGAATGTATAACCTCCAAGCTAAATTGGTGGGACTACCATAAGCTTCAGAGTTGAAAAAATTTCCCCAGCGTCCGATAGCTTGCCCTAAAATCAGCGATGGTGCGACTAAATCAGCCAACTGCCAAAACGAAATCTGTTTGAGTTTGGCAAAGATTAATGCGGCTAATGTCCCACCCAAAATCGCCCCGTGAATGGCAATACCGCCTTGCCAAATAGCTAGAATTCGTTCGGGATGTTTGGCATATTCTGCCCATTGAAATATTACGTAATATATTCGTGCGGCTGGAATCGCCCCAATTACCAGCCAAATTGACAAATCGCTGAGTAATTCGGGGTTGACATTACGGCGTTTTGCCAAGTATTGGGAAAGGGTAACACCGATTAGTACTGCTGATGCGATTAACAAGCCATACCAGCGAATCGTGATTGGTCCAAGTTTAACTAAAGTTGGTCCTGGGGAGGCGAATTGAAATGCCAAGGGCAAGAGCGGAAAATCCAGTGCCATGCAAAAATACCTTCAATAATGGAATTAGTAAGGGCGAGTTCATCCAAATTCTTGCTAGATAATTAAAGAATTTTTAAGAACTCGGTACATGAGTTAGAAGTTATAGGTTGAATGTTTTTGTATTTGATTAAGTCAACTTAAACTATATATCAGCACTTATGACTTGAGACAGTTGCCTTTGTGCGATGGCTACAGCCACTACCTTACAGGAGTACCGCGACTAACAACTAACATGAGGCAAACTACAAACCAATAAGAAAAGTTGTTAAAGTTACACTAGCTTCTGAGTCAGACTCGAAAATCGTTCGGTATAATGATTGCTTCAGCAACTTTGAGGCATCGAAATTGTGATTGCCATCTATCCAGGAAGCTTTGACCCCGTAACGCTGGGGCATGTCGATATTATTCAGCGTGGTGCAAAGTTGTTTGAACGGGTTATCGTCGCGGTTTTGCGTAACCCAAACAAGACACCCTTGTTTAGCGTGCAACAACGGATTGAACAAATTCGTCAAGCGACACAACATTTACTCAATGTCGAAGTTGATAGCTTCGATGGACTCACCGTCAATTATGCCCAAATGCGTCAAGCACAGGTATTATTACGGGGGTTGAGGGCAATTTCCGACTTTGAAATTGAACTTTCAATGGCACACACTAATAAAACTCTTTCGACACAAATCGAAACAGTTTTTTTAGCTACATCAAATGAGTATAGTTTTTTAAGTAGTAGTGTGGTAAAAGAGATTGCAAGGTTTGGTGGCTCTGTCAATCATCTTGTTCCTCCGCACGTTGCCCTAGATATATACCAATGCTACGCCCACAAATATCAAGTCTCGAACCCGAACAAAACGGAAGCAGCGCTGTCCCTCAACAACTCCCCAACGGAGTTACCCCTGGAGATACAGCAACGGGAAGTCTAAATATTCAGCAGGAACTTAACCGCTTGGAGGAAATGATTCTCACGAGCTTTCGTATTCCTTTAACGGGACGAACTTTGGTGGATGAGGAAAAGCTGTTAGACCAGCTTGATTATATTCGTTTGGCTCTACCAGAAGCATTTAGTGAGTCGGCGGCAATTCTTCAGCAAAAAGATGAAATATTGCTCGAAGCTGAAGAATACGGGCAGCAAATAGTCGATGCGGCGCAAGCTAAACGCGCTCAAATTTTAGAAGAAAGCGATATTATTTTGCAAGCCCAAAGCGAAGCCGAAAAGTTGCGGCACAAAGTCCATCAGGATTGTGAAGCGATGATGCAGGATACTCTTGAGGAAATTGACCTCAAACGCCGCCAATGTCAGCAAGAATTGGAACAGATGCGACAACAGTCTGTTGCAGAAGCCCAAGAAATTCAACAAGGTGCCGATGAGTATGCTGATGGGGTTTTACAAAATATCGAAGAAGACTTGAATCAAATGATAAATATTATTCGCAACGGGCGAAAGCAACTTAATCCTAATATGCCATCAGGGAAAAAGAAATAGTAGGGAGTAGTAAAGATGGGGGGAGATAGGGCTTGTCATTACCAACATTTATTAATCTCGTAAACTCTTATCCCGCCAACGGTTGTAAACCGTTGGCTAATAGCAGAAGTCAGATGAATCTGACTGAATTTACTTTTAAGTCCGTTTTAACGGACTTATGCTATGAGCCTGGGATTTGCAATCCCAGGCGGGATAATAGTTTTAGCGCGATTTGATTCTATGAAAGATGTTGGTAATGACAAGGAAGATAGGGAGGGTATGTAAATATTCTTCCCATCCTCCGGGGCGTTATAGTTATTGCGGGGAGTATGTCAATCCGAAAAACATCAATTATAAGTCCATTTCTTGCCAAATAACAGGAATTTATTCAAAAATTTCTCTTTAAAAACCAGCTTTATCAATTAGAGGGTGTTGACGAGCGTAAATGACATTTAAGTTGCAAACTCCATTATTCCACAAGGAGTTTCTTTAAGATATTCTCTGGGAGACTCATAAAATGAGACAAAAGCCCAGAAAACGGTATAATTTATTTTGCATAAGTGTAATATTTATGACTTTTACTCAGTGTTTTTGACTAAAACTAGATTAGCTTGAATAAATCAAATAAATTATTTTAAGCAGCTATTAGTTGATTCGTAATTATTCCGTATTTTAAGCCGAGTTCGTGAAGCGCATTGACGGTAGTGTCAATTTGTTCTTTTGTGTGTGCTGCACTCAAGATAAATCTAATCCTTCCTTCGTTAGGCTTGACAACAGGGTAGAAAATTGACACTGAGAAGATACCGCGAGAATATAATTCTTTATTAAACGCTAACAATTTTTCTGTGTCGGGAATAAATACGGGAATTATCGGACTCCCTGAAGTACCTAAATCAAATCCTAAATCTCTCAAACAGCGACGCATGTACTGATTATTTTCGTGTAACGTTTCAATCAATTGTGGATTTTGCTCTATCTCTTCGAGTGAAGCCAGAATTGTCGCAGCATCACCCGGAGTTAAACATGCTTGGAAGGTGTATGAATTAGCACGCCAATGCAGCAATGGGATGTATTTTGATTTCATTGCTACAAATCCACCGATTGATGCTGTTGCCTTCGACAAAGTTGCAGCGATAAAATCTATTTGTTCGACAAGACCTAGATGCGAACAATACCCTGCACCATTTTTACCGTAGATGCCAAATGTGTGGGCTTCATCAACGTAGATAAAAAACTTATATTTTTGCTTAAGTGCGACTATTTCTCGTAATGGTGCTAAATCACCACTCATCGAATAAGCTGACTCCACGACTACAAAAACATTTTCGTACTGGTGATAATATTTGGCTAATTTCTTCTCTAAATCTTGCAAATTACTATGTTTAAATGTCATCCATTTTTTTCCGGATAACTTGACTCCATCAATGATTGAGGCATGACATTCTCTATCAAAAATTATCAAATCATTTTTACCAGGTAAAGCCGAGAGACATCCTAAATTTGCTGTAAAACCAGTTGGAAAAAGTAAAGCGCTTTCTTTCCCAATTAACTTTTGTAGTTTTTGTTCGACTTGCTTATGTAAAATTGACATTCCACCCGATAATGCCGAAGTTCCGCAACCCGTTCCAAATTCTTGTACGGATGCACATACTTTATCAATGACATTTTGGTTGCGATTTAATCCCAAGTAATGATTAATGCACCATAAAATGCATTCTTGGCTACTATTTCCGTCAGTGGAAACAATCGTTGCTTGAACATCACTACCAGATAAGGTATACCTACCATTAGAATACACTCCAAGGTCTACTTGTCGTAGGTAATGCTCGTACAAGTTATCGCATAATTCTTCTAAGTTAGTTACCCCTTCGGCTTCTAACTGTTTCATGTAACTAAGGATAGGTGTTGAAACTTTAGTATGCATATATTCTCCTCATAAAACTTGATAAAAAATTTACTGAATTTAGTAAATATTTAGTAAAACAGTAAATATTTAACTTGGACTTAGCAAGCGCGATCGCGCGTGCTAATTGTGTTAATTACAGCGAAGTTCAATGCACCCTTAATCCCAACAAATGTCTTGAAAATTCCTAGCTATTTAAAAAATTATGTTTAGATAGATATCAAAAATACCCTCTATAAAATAGTTAATCACTCCAACTGCCAAACTTGTAAGGCAGAAAATACGTAATTAAATTTGAAGCCATGTTAAACCTCAAGCAGCAAATAACCGCCTGTTTGTAAACTTCGAGATAATACTATCTGGTATCGACCGAGTGTCACCATTTAGCGTCGGATGTGCTAAAACAAACTGTACATAAGTATAAACTGGTCGTTTTCTTTACCAGCAGAAAGCAGCAGGTGATATAAACTCGAATTCGCTGGGAATAATAACAGTACAAGTGAAAGGTATCAGCAAGGCAGGTTTTTATGGTGGGTGCAAACATTTATCTTCCTGGCTATCAAATCGGCGAACAAATCTATGCGGGTTCAAGAACGCTTGTTTGTCGTGCGACTCGTTTGGCAGATGGAAAAAATGCGATTGTGAAGCTAATGCGGAACGAATATCCCAGCTTTAGCGAACTGGTTCAGTTCCGCAATCAATTCATAATTTCCCAGAATTTGGATATTGATGGCGTTGTTGTGCCCCTATCGTTGGAGACGTACAATAACTTTTACGCGCTGGTAATGGAAGATTTTGGTGGAATTCCCCTTGGAGATTATTTCCACAAATCTGAAAATAGAACGCTGAGTGAGTTTTTCGATGCGGGGATACAAATTGCTCAAGCACTTGACGCGCTCCACAAAGAGCGTATCATTCACAAGGATATCAAGCCTGCAAATATTTTAATTAATCCGGACACCAAACAAGTAAAATTAATCGACTTCAGTATTGCTTCCCTACTACCGCGAGAAACACAGCAACTCAAAAATCCGAATGTTTTGGAAGGAACCCTAACGTATATTTCCCCAGAACAAACCGGAAGAATGAATCGCGGTATCGATTACCGTGCGGATTTTTACTCGTTGGGTGCGACATTTTACAAGTTGCTGACTACTCAGTTTCCCTTCGCAACGACCGACCCGATGGAGTTGATACATTGTCATATTGCCAAATTCCCTCCAACTGTCACTACCCTTAATCCAAAAATCCCTCAGCAACTTTCAAATATTGTTGCCAAACTCATGGCAAAAAATGCTGAAGAACGCTATCAAAGTGCGTTGGGGTTAAAATATGACCTGGAATTGTGCCAGCAATCTTGGAATGCACGCGGAAATATACCGAGTTTTGAATTGGGACAGCGGGATTTATGCTCGCGCTTTATTATCCCGGAAAAACTCTACGGTCGTGAAACTGAAATAAATCAATTGCTGTCAGCTTTTGAGCGGATTAGTAATGGTAGCAGTGAGGTAATGCTGCTAGCTGGATTTTCTGGGATTGGCAAAACCGCAGTTGTAAATGAAGTTCACAAACCAATTGTGCGGCAACACGGCTATTTTATTCGGGGTAAGTATGACCAATTTCAGCGTCATATCCCATTTTCAGCTTTTGTGCAAGCCTTCCGCGACTTGATGGGACAGTTGTTGAGCGAGAGCAATAGTTTACTTGAATATTGGAAAAAGAATATTTTACAGGTATTGGGTGAGAATGCTCAAGTTATCGTTGACGTTATACCCGAACTCGAAGCAATAATTGGCAAACAACAACAGTCTATTGAACTTGAAGGAAATGCTGCCCAAAACCGTTTTAATTTACTTTTTCAAAACTTTATCAAAATTTTTGCGACATTAGAACATCCGCTGGTTATCTTTTTAGATGATTTACAATGGGCTGACTCAGCATCGCTGAAACTTATGCAGCTATTGGCTACCCAAAGCAATACCGGGTATATGTTGATAATCGGTGCGTACCGCGATAACGAAGTTTCAGCAGCGCACCCACTGATGCTGACACTAACGCAAATTCGCTTGTCGGGTGCAACTGTTAATGAAATTGCTCTAGCACCCCTGGAACTTACAAATATTAATGATTTAGTGGCTGATACGCTCAATTGTTCTCATCAACTAGCATTGCCACTTGCTGAACTAATATTTCAAAAAACTAAGGGAAATCCATTTTTCTGCACGCAGTTTCTGAAAGTATTGCATGAAGAAGGATTAATTAGGTTTAATTTTGAGTCGCGCTATTGGGAGTGTAATATTTCTACAGTTCGAGAACGGTCAGTAACCGATGATGTTGTTGAGTTAATTGCACAGGTACTAAAAAAATTACCTATCTCAACACAAATCGTGCTGCAATTTGCAGCATGTATTGGTAACGAATTTGACTTAAATAGTCTGGCTATAGTTTTAGAAAAATCGCACGTACAAACTGCGACAGATTTGTGGAAAGCACTACAAGAAGAACTAATTTTACCTAAAAACGAAACTTATAAATTTTTTCAATCAAATACATCTATTGGAAAATTGGGTGAAGCGGTAATTGATTCCACCCAAATAAAGATTAAATATAAATTTTTACATGACCGCGTTCAACAAGCTGCATATGCTTTGATTCCAGAAGTAGAGAAGGAGGCAATCCATTTTAAAATTGGTAAGTTATTACTAAAAAATGCCTCAAATACCGAGCGCGAAGAGAAGATTTTTGATATTGTTAATCATCTCAATACAGGTATAAATCTGATTACGGAAATATCAGAACGTCAAGAAATCCTAAAATTGAACTTATTTGCGGCGAGAAAAGCTAAAGCGGCGACTGCATATTTAGCAGCACAACAATATGTAAATATGAGTTTGAATTTGCTAGCATCTGATTATTGGAAATATGAATACGAATTAGCATTTTTCATCTATAAAGAAAAAATTGAGATTGAATACCTCAATGGTAATTTTGATATTAGCGAAAATCTGATATATCAAATTTTACCGCAATTAAAAACAAATATCGAAAAAAGCGACGTTTTTAATACATTAATAGTTCAACATACTTTAAATTTCAAATATTTAGAAAGTATTAAAATTGGTAGAGATGCGTTAAAACTTCTAGGAATTGATTTACCTGAAGGCAATTTTTACGAAAAACTACAAGTAGAATATATCGAGGTAAATCAATTATTAGCGCAACGAAATATTAGTAGTCTAATTAATTTACCTTTAATGGAATCGCCAGAAAAAATCGTTGCGGCAAGACTATTGATGAATCTAGATTCTGTTGCTTATATTGGGATGCCAGAACTTTTCCCAATCGTCGCTTTGAAGTTAGTTAAGCTGTCACTACAACATGGTAATACATCAGAGTCGGCTCGCGGGTTCTCTGATTATGGAGTTTTGCTTGGTTCAATTTTTCAAGATTATAAATCTGGATACGAATTCGGGATGCTGGCAATCAATTTAAGTGATGTTTTCAATACTCCAGCTTTGAAATGTCGTACCTATTTCATGTTCGCAAGCTTCATTAATCATTGGTACAAACATATTCGTTTTTCCGATACCATTAATGATGATGCTTATCGTTTCGGGTTAGAATCTGGAGAATTTCAAAATTCTGGATACTCGTTGTGGGGAAAAGCGTTAAATTTATTTTGTCAAGGTGCGAATTTAAGTGATATTTCAGCAATATTTCCCGGATTTATTAATTTCTCGGAAAAAACACACAATGTATCAACAACAGACGCAATAGTTAGTATAGAGTTGGTAGTTCGCAATCTCTGTGGTTTAACAGCTGATTATGACGATTTCTCAACTGATGACATTAGTGAAATCGAATATGTAAATCGATGCGAATCGCGCAAAAGTTTCCTCGGACTTTGCTCTTACAAAACTATGAAGTCGCAAGTATTATATATGTACGGTGACTGGGACGGTGCATATCAGTATGCTATTGAAGCAAAAGAAATCATTCAGTATGTAATGGGATTTTTCTGTACCGCAGTCCATAATTTTTATTACTCGCTAGCTTTAGTAAGAAAGTATGAAAATACTCGCGACGATGTAAAAGCAGAATATTACGAGCAAATCCAGCAAAATCAAACCCAAATGAAAACTTGGGCAGATAACTGCCCGGAGAACTTTTTACACAAATATTTATTAGTAGAAGCTGAAATGTTACGGGTTGCGGGTGACAATATCAAAGCAATGGAAGTGTACGACCGTGCCATCAATTTGGCTAAAGAAAATCAATACCTTCAAGAAGAAGCACTAGCTTGCGAACTTGCTGCCAAGTTTTACCTGGGTTGGGACAAACCAAAAATTGCTCAAGTTTATCTAACTGATGCTTATTATGCTTATGCACGGTGGGGTGCAAAAGCTAAAGTTAGTCATCTCGAACAGCATTACCCGCAACTACTCGCATCGATACTGGAACCTCAAACAATCGAAGTCAAAACAACCGAAACAATAGTATTAAATGCAACGCAAACGATGACTTCTAGTAGCACTGCGATCGCTTCGGTATTTGACTTAGCAAGTGTAATGAAAGCATCGCAAGCAATTTCGAGCGAAATTCATCTCGAACGCTTATTATCTGTACTGATGCAATTAGTATTAGAAAATGCTGGTGCGAGCAAGAGCGTACTAGTATTACTTAAGCACGAACAGATGTTTGTCGAAGCATCTGCAACAATTACCTTAACCGAAGAAATTGCCAGTACTACGAATATTGATTCGCTTACCGTTGAAGAAAGTAATTTAGTCGCTGTATCAATACTCAATTACGTCAAAAATTCGACAAAATTCTTATTGATTAACGATATTAGCAAACATGCAAATTGGCTTGCAGATAGTTATATCCAAAGCGAACAACCTAAAAGCATATTGTGTTTGCCTATAAATCGTCAAGGTAAATTGATTGGATTATTGTATTTAGAAAATAAAAGCGTTGCGGATGCATTCACAAGCGATCGCATCGAGTTATTGCAACTAATTTGCTCGCAAGCTGCAATCTCGATTGAAAATGCCCAACTTTACGAACGTTCTCAAGTTTATGCTAAACAGCTAGAATCTTCGCTTTTTGACTTGCAAGTAACCCAGCAACAACTCGAAACCTCGTTTGAAGACCTCAAACAAATGCAGCTTCAACTCGTACAAAGCGAGAAAATGTCCGCATTAGGTGGTTTAGTTGCTGGGATTGCTCACGAAATCAATAACCCAATTGGTTGTATAACTGGAAATATCGAACCCGCAGAGCAATATGTTGAAGATTTGTTTGGAATTATCGATTTATACCAAAACGAACATACTCAACCAAGTGCAAAACTTTGCAACAAAATTGAAGCAGCAGACTTAGAATACATCCGCGATGATTTGCCCAAATTGTTAGTTTCGATGAAGCAAAGTATTGACCGAATCTATGATATTAGCGTCAGCTTGCGGACTTTCTCCCGTTCGGACACGCATAAACCGGTTGTTTGCAATATTCATGAATGTCTCGACAGTACTTTATTGATTCTCAGACACCGACTTAAAGCATCAGAAACCCGACCGGAAATCGAAGTCATTAAAAATTACGGCAATGTACCGGAGTTTGCATGTTATCCCGGACAGTTGAATCAGGTTTTTATGAACCTGCTTGCTAATGCTATCGATGCGCTGGATGAATCGAATGCGGGGTCGAGTTACGAGCAAATTCAAGCTCATCCTAATTGCATTACAATTACAACTAGTATTACTACAAATAAGCAATCAGTTTTGATTAGCATTCGAGACAATGGTCCGGGAATGACCGAAGAAGTCAAAGCGAAGATATTTGAACATCTATTTACAACAAAACCTGTCGGTAAAGGTACGGGATTGGGACTTGCGATCGCACGTCAAATTATTGTCGAAAAACATGGTGGTTCGATTCAGGTTAATTCGCTACCTCAACAAGGTGCTGAGTTTGCGATCGAATTACCATTTCGTACCAAGTAATCAAAAACCAAGTTAAGGAATGTGGATTAAATAAAGTGGACGGGAGCAAATTAGAGATACGCCTTTATATTTTAATTTGTGATAGAAATTATTTTGGGAAGTTAAAACCATCGGGAGGTGATAAATTGGAACCAACACCCGAACAGTTGTGAAGCTATTACCGCATGTCGGTGAGGATGAGGAAACCTCGTGTTGGTAAGCTAAAGGTACTTGGCTGTTCGGAATTTTCTTGCCAAGATAGGAATCCGTATGCTGACAAGATTGAAAGTTTCTGGTTTTAAGAATCTCGTTGATGTTGATGTTCGATTTGGAGCATTCACTTGCGTAGCTGGTGCTAACGGCGTTGGGAAATCAAATTTATTTGATGCTATTAGATTTTTGAGCGCGATCGCGGATCGTCCTTTGATTGAAGCGATGACAGCTGCTCGAGATGAAGAGGGACGAACAACTGATATCCGCAACCTTTTTCACCGCACTGGTAGCGATTATGATACAGAAATTTCTTTTGTGGCAGAGATGATTGTGCCCGAAGAAGGAGTAGACGATTTAGGACAAATAGCAAAAGCTAGCATTACTTTCTTACGTTATTCTTTGACCATTGCTTACCGTTGCGATCAAAGCTTACGTTCTTTAGGCTCACTAGAAATCCTCAAAGAGGAGTTAGTTCACATTAATCTTGGAGATGCAACAAAACATTTGTTGTTTGAGCATAAACCCATCTGGCGAAAATCCTCTGTTAAAGGTTCTCGACGTGTACCTTACTTTATCTCTACAGAGGGAACAGGAACAGATCGAGTGATTAAGTTACATCAAGACGGTAACAAAGGTAAAGCTTTATCTCGACTAGCCGTAAATTTACCGATAACCGTGTTATCGGTAGCGAATGCTGCTGAAAGTCCGACCGTACTGATGGCAAGAAGAGAAATGCAATCTTGGAGGCTTTTACAATTAGAACCTTCGGCAATGCGTCAACCTGATGAATTTAATGCCCCAAAAAAATTAGATATGGATGGAAAACATTTACCTGCTACATTGTATCATTTAGCACTTTTTGATAATTTATACAGTACAAGCGAACAAGACCCTAAAGATGTAGAAGCAAAGGTTTACAGCCAAATTGCTAATCGTTTAGCGGAACTAATTGATGATGTGGGTGAAGTTAGAATTGACCGCGATGAACGCCGCGAACTTTTGACATTAATGGTGACAGCTAAAGACGGTACATCTCATCCAGCACGAGCATTGTCAGATGGAACTTTACGCTTTTTAGCTTTGGCGGTACTATAATTAGACCCTCAAGCACAAGGTTTGTTATGTTTGGAAGAACCAGAAAACGGTATTCATCCAGAACGTATTCCCAAAATACTGAATTTACTTCAAGACATTGCAACTGATACTGATGAAGCTATAGGTCTCGACAACCCCCTAAGACAAGTAATTATTAATACTCACTCACCCTCCGTAGTTAAGCAAGTGCCAGATGACAGTCTACTAATTGCTGAGTTAAAGGAAACAGTGCGCTCAGGAGTGCGGTTCAAACGAGTATCTTTCGGTTGCTTACCTGGTACTTGGCGTTCTAAAGCCCCAGAAGGAGTTAACATTGTCCAAAAAAATAAATTACTTGCTTACTTAAATCCAGAAGGACAAAGCGATTCAGAACTTGATACAAATGGGAAAATGGATTCTCTACAATCAAAAGCAACACAACCCCAAAAACGCCGCGTTATTGATAGACCTGACCTACAAATGTTAATCCCTGGTTTTCCTACAGAATTGGCATGAAAGAACTTAGCTATACTTTGCTTTCTGACGGTATTGAGCAAGGACAGCGTTAAATGTACGTATTTCTGGGAGCAAGCTTTTTTTCAGCAGTCTTAATTAATAACTTTAAAAAACAATCATCCTGTAGGTGGGTTTAAGCTGTCTCCAATGGCATTCTGCCCACCTCGGTTTTATTAGGAGTCGCAAAGAAAATCTGCACGCGCCCAACCAGGTCTATTTTTATACGCGACACGCCACCACCAAGCACCATCTTGTCCGTATTCACCACTTATCAAAGCAACCTCCTCACCATTGGGAATTTCTCGGATTGTTTGGTAGTTGCGTCCGGGACCAACACGCAGCGAGAGGCTAGCTTTAGTATCATTTGAACATACTTTAGCAGAAGTCTGTACGCGAGATGCAAAGCTCGTGGTACGACCTATTCCCGGACCCGTTTCTGCAATTGCAGGTATTGCAGTCAAAATTAACGTGCTGACTATAAATAATTTAAACATCGTTTAAAAATCCGTTTTAAAGGCGAAGCTAATAAATTGTGGAATTAAAAAAATCTGGAAATAATTGTCGTGATTGTAAAGACGTTAGCGGATATTTAAATCTTGTTTGATACCTGAGAGATTTTAGATCCCCCCTTCCCCCCTTAAAAAGGGGGGTAAGAACTGGTAAAGATAAGTTAATTATTGTAAGTTTTAGATCCCCCCTTCCCCCCTTAAAAAGGGGGGTAAAAACTGGTAAAGATAAGTTAATTGTTGTAAGTGCAAACGTAGTCAGAACGAACCCATCCTAGCTTGCCTTTGTAGGAAACTTTATACCACTGGAAACCATCGTTTCCTTGGATGTTATCTAAGACGCGAATATCATGCCCAGCAGGAATTTGAGTAATTCTTCTGTTCCGCTGTCCGGGACTGCTACGCACTGTCAAACGACCTCCAGTATCGTTGGTACATACATAAGCTGAATAACCTCCACCAACCCCGGGACCAACTTCTGCGCTTGCTGGTAATGCTGCGGATGAAAGAATTAATGCAGCAGCAAGAAAAATTCTTTTTAACATAATCGATGCTCCTTAATTAAATGAATTGAATCAAAAATTGATTAAATTTTGACTTCGAGAGATTGAGGTTGGAAAGTGCGGACGTATTCCAACACTTTGCTTAAATCGTCTTTACTAGTTAGTCCGATGCATCCTGATGTACCGTCTTCACCATTGCTTTTGTCAAAAGATGGATCGACGTGAATACCTAAAGCAGTACGACCTGTTGGGAATTGTGGATATATAGGAAGGAAGCGATCGCCCGCTTCCGCAATCCTGGCGCGAGTTGTCTGAGTTGCAACTCGATATTTCCCATTTGGTAGCGGTGCTTCGGTTCCAGAGCGATCGCGGTTTTTGTTTTGGGTATACGCTCGTCCGGAGACAGTTGTATATGAACCGACCGATTGCCCGTTTGCAAACAGACAGAGTTTAGATAACGGGTTGTTAAGCAAATTGGATTGCCCCGTCGGTGTCAGCGTCATGTAATTTCCCGATTTTTGCGCTACGCATTCCTGAGTATTAGTTAATTTCGGCTGATAGGTATCATCCGATACTTTATTTAAATTTCCGACAGGTGAAACAAAATTATTTTGTTCGTTATCACTTGAAGAATTTACAGTTGCAGGACTGGTGATTTTATCTGTTATAGTCGGTATTAATTTATCAGCAGAAAGGTTGGGATTTTTTACTGTTTGTGGGATATTTTGACTTTGTGGTACTTTAATTTCTGCATTTGCGCTACAACTTGTAAGCGCTACACAGCTTAAAGACATCAGGATAAATCGGAACGACATGTAAATTTTGGATTTATTGCTTTTTCGACTATAAGCGTACTTTTAGGTCGCAAACCTGAGCAATAATTCGGATATTGATTTCAATTACCAGTTCCGTAAAATCCATTATTTCAATATAAATATTTGTGTTTGACTATAGAAATACGATTAGTGTTTAGTTTATTTACTATTGGTTTTGAGTAAATCTAATATTTATAAGTTTAATAAAATTTTATAAAAGTTAAATTAAGGAAAAAGCTATTTCTTGATTATTTACCTTAGTAATACCTCTAAATTCTACTTTTGTACTAATAAAGTTACCATTTCTTACTTAAATAAATTTATAATTTTTTTAGTTTTTTATACATGTTTTTTATTAGTATATTTACTAATAAAACTAATTCATAACTAGCGAACTAGCGAACTAACGAACGGCTGAAATACATACTTGGAGGCTTTGGATAGTCGAAGGGGTTGGTAACTGCTAGAAACGCGATAACTTGTGCGAAAGCGGGTTTCTATTTTGTTTGACCTGAGTAATATTGGTCTATCTGAAAACTGCTGCAAGTCGCTAAGATTTATAAAGATAATCAACTAGTAAACAAGATTTCAAAACAGCCGTGACAGAAAACGCGATTCCTGCGGAAAGCTACGAAGTAGCAATCTCTCCTTCAATATTCCGCTTATCTCCATTAATCAGAATTACCTTGCTATTGCTATATCTAGCATTAACGGTTCCTTTACCGTTTCTGGCAGAGGTGACAAAGGCACCAACCCCACCCGCATTACTTTGGGTGGGAATTTGTATCGGCTTGTTAGGATTATATGCAGTATTATGCGAACGAGTTATTGTTGACGACCAAGGGATTCAAGTTGCTTATCCTAACTGGGTACCGCGTTTTTTTCGCAAAGGGTGGTCATTACCTTGGCAGGAAGTCAAAGAATTAAAACCCCGTACTACAGGTCAGGGTGGTTTGGTTTATTACTTTCTCAGCAATGAGGGTAAGGCATATTTGTTACCGATGCGAATAGCCGGATTTGCTCAGATGGTGCGTCTAGTGCAGCAGAAGACGGGTATAGACATGAAAAATGTGTATCCGCTAGCACAGCCTTGGATGTATATAATTTTGCTGGTCTTTACTTTTTTGTTGCTGTTAATTGACGCTTGGACTATTGCTACAGCCTTGGGACAGTAAAAGAGGGGGAAGGGGGAAGGGAAAAAAACTTGTGGGATGGGCATCTTTGCCCGTCCTCATATGTCATTAAAATGTGGATTATATTTACTTACCCAAATCGAACTTGGATAATATTACTTCTAAAACTATACTCAGGCTCGAACAGATTAGTTTATCGGCAAAGCTTAATACCAAAGCAAACAACACCTTAGCCGGACATCCCATTTTGCAGGATATCTCGTTTGAGGCTTTTGCAGGTGAACGTATCGGTATTGTTGGTGCGACGGGTGCGGGTAAAACGTTTTTATTGCGTTTATTGAACCGTTTGAGCGAACCGACTAGCGGTAAAATCTATTTTGAAAATCAAGATTACACTCAAATTCCTGTATTACAGCTACGTCAACAAATTGTACTTGTTCCGCAGGAGTCTAAGTTATTGGGGATGACTGTCAAAGATGCGTTATCCTACCCTTTAGTTTTACGCGGTTTGCCAAAACAGCAAATTCAGCAACGGGTGAGTATGTGGGTTGAACAGCTGCAAATTCCCGATGACTGGTTGGGGCGAAGCGAATTACAATTATCAGCAGGGCAAAAACAATTGGTTGCGATCGCACGTTCCTTGCTTACCCAACCCAAAATTTTATTACTCGACGAACCAACATCCGCACTTGATATTGGTACAGCAGAACGATTACTACAAATATTATCCCAACTGAGCGTAACCCAAAATACAACAGTCATCATGGTTAATCATCAGTTGGATTTAGTCAAAGATTTTGCCAACCGGATTTTACATCTATCCCAAGGTCGATTAGTTGGTAATAGTGGCGTTGCACAAACAGATTGGACAACCCTGAAAAATAACATCATCCAAGCTGAAGCCGAAGATGATTTTATTTAAGAAGTTAGGTAGTGGGGAGTTAGGAGTTAGGAGTTAGGAAAATAAAAACAATCTATTTTCCCATTCCTCTCTTCTTCTCTTCCCCTTTACCCTTTACCCTTTACCCTTTACCCTACACTTGAGTACTTATTGTCGAACGTTGATTAGTAAATCGCTCTTTTACTATCTTGGTTTGCGATTGTGGCAAATTTGTATTCAAACTCTCCATATTAAAGCGATAGCCAACATTGCGAATAGTTTGAATCAAACTCGGTTGACGCGGGTCAAGTTCAACCTTTTTTCGCAACGATAATACATGTGTATCAATAGTGCGCGGGTTGTCAATCGCATCGGGCCAAGCACGACGCAATAATTCTGACCGACTCAACGGTACTCCACCCGCTTGCGCTAAAACATATAACAAACTGAATTCTTGAGGAGTTAAATCAATAAATTCTCCCTGAAAACGAACCCGACGCTGCACCAAATCAATTTGCAGCGTACCGTAATCTAAATAAGCTGGTGCAACAGGTGTGCGTTTGCGACGAATCAAAGCTTCGACTCGTGCTAAAAATTCTTGCATCCCAAATGGTTTGCTAAGGTAATCATCAGCACCAGCTTTTAGCCCACTCACAATATCCACTTCACCAGTTCGCGCTGATAGCATTAAAACCAAAGGCTGTTGCTGGCGATGCAACCAACGACAAAATTCAATGCCGTCACCATCGGACAAATCCGCATCTAAAATAATCAGCGTTGGCTGCTGACTTAGAAACACTTCCCTCGCTTGATAAATACTCGCAGCTTGATGCACCCGATAGTCCAGTTGTTGCAAGTGCCAACCCAGCAAAGACCTCAAATGCGGATTTCCCTCAACAATTTCAATACAAACCGAACCCACGGTGGCAAGACCCCTTCGCGTCTATGACCTTCAAAGTAACAACTAAGAGCAATTATGTTTTGTAACCGTTGCTACTTCAATCACAATAAATTTTGTTTTGATTAACCCAAATTACCACAGAGTATTCAATCTATGCCTTACCCAAAGCGGATTTGAGTAATATTATTAAATTTTTATTGGAGTTATTGAAATTTTTTAGCGTTAAATATTTTATTGCTGTCTCAGTCCGACCGAAGCTCTAAATAGCCCTTGTGTGAAGCTATTACTGAAATTGTATTTCAGTTCTAACCTACATATGAACAATTTTTAGCTTGTAAAAAAAAATTACCAAAAATGCTCATAACTAACTATTCCATAAAAGCAATTTCCATGCATAATATTAAAAACAACTTATTCAACCAACCTTGCCCATCAGATGCGGAATCGGATGGACTAGGATGGTAGTTACATATTAGCTGCTCGTAGTTGTGCTTTAAGGGAGAGATATGGACTTTGAGTTAATGTCAGACTAGTGGTAATCCTTCAGTTTTTAGCTCGGATAATTTACAATTCTCATTCCAAATAGATTTTTATAGCAGTTATGCTCCAAGACACACAAACCATCCGCTTTTACCAAAAATTGACCGATGCCTTCGTCGAACTATGGAATCGCGGTTATCGAACAGATGATATGCGGATGTATCTGGATGGCTATCTCGCTGCACTGCGAAATAGTAACGCCATCGAAGCTTATTTGATTCATCGCTTAGAGGAGGAAGCTACTCGCTACTTATACGATGTATCTAACTTTACAATGATGCCACAGGCGCAGCCAGAGCATGATTACTACTAATGCATAATCGAGTGTCTAATGCATCTACCCGGTCAAAGCGCGATTCCCGAAGGGATCGCTTTGGGAATCGCTCATCGACGCTGATGATGATAACATATTGTTTGCCCGCGTGAACAGTAGGTGCAATGTAAATTTTTGTAAATATCAAAAATTCCCCCCAGTCGCCATTATAGAAGTAGAGGCGGCTGGGGGATTTTGAATAAATTAGTCAGTTGTAAGTGGTTATTTGTCAGTGGGAACACTTACGAACAACCAAAAACAAATAACAAATTACGAAGCCAAAGCTACCTCTACCATCTGTTGTAATTCGCCTTTTTGGTAAAGTTCAATCAAAACATCAGAACCACCGACAAATTCACCATTAATGTAAACTTGAGGGATTGTGGGCCAGCTTGAGTAGTCTTTGATACTTTGACGAATATCTTGGTCTTCTAAAACGTTTAGAGTTTCAAAAGGAACTCCTAATGTATTAAGAATTTGTACGACGTTGTTAGAAAAACCGCACATAGGCATGAGTTTAGTGCCCTTCATGAAGACAAAAATCTTATTTTGCTTTACTAGATTATCGATGCGCTCTTTAAGTTCGGGTGTCATAATCGTTCCGTGTGCGAATTTGGGCGTTCTTCAAAAAATTAAGCGTTAAAAACGTGTTAGCGCTAAGGAACCGTCATCCAGTGCGTAGATAAAAAAGCACAAATGATAACTTTTTTCAAGCCCCTAGCAATAGCGTCTCTAACTTGTTCTTAAGTCTCTAACTAATATTTTAAGAGGCAGCAGCGGTTTGCCAATCTTCGGGTGTGTAGGTTTTGAGTGCGAAAGCGTGGATGGCATCGTTAGCCATAGCTTCTTTGACAGCACGATAAACCAATTGGTGCTGTTGAACTAGTCCTTTACCTGCGAACTGCGATGAGACGACAGTCACATCAAAATGCTCGCCATCTGGACTTTGCACATCAATTTGGGCATCAGGCATTGCATTCTCAATCATTGCCTTAACTTCCTGCGGATTTATCATCGCAATCCCTTTAAAAACGTCTCCTATTATATTATGAACGAGTTAATTCGATGGTGAATATTGAATTTACCCATTGCATCAAAGCAAAAAATCTATGAATAGGCTTTTCAAAATCAACTAATGTACTAAATCATTCTAAATATGTCGTCAGTAGTCAATGGTCACTGGTCACTGGTTAGCGGTCACTGGTTAGTGGTCAGTTGTCAATGGTCAGTGGTTAGTGGACAAATAACCAAGAACAAATGACTAAGGACAAATAACCAAGGACACAGATTATTTTTGGGAAGAAGTATTTCCACTACGGGGGAAGGGTGAATCTACAAATCCTAATTCCAAAAGTTGCTGGTAAGATTTCTTGCCTAAATCCCTAGTGGGGTTTTGGCTGGTGATAATCTGCACGAGTAAGGGTACAGCCAATTCGGTCTTATTTTGGGCACGATGTACAAGTGCTAGCCGATAGGTAGCTTCATCGCGCAATTGGGCGGTTGAAAGTGCGTTTTTGCGGTGTACATCGGCAATGCGGTTGTCAATTCCAGAGAAACTGGAGGTGAGTTGTTGATAGAAGTTTGATAACTGATTGAAAACAACTCGTGCTTCTTGGAGCTTCTTAACAGCTGTATCGTAGTTTTGTGAAGAAACTGCGCTTTCAGCTTCGCTCATCAAACGCTTACCACCATCAATGCTTAACAAGCTGTTGCTTTGAGCCGCCGGACGCAGGTTATTAGGGGCGTTTGGGTCAATTGGCTGGGCTTGGTTTGGGCTTGGTGTCAGCGTTGGTGGTGTTTGGGCACGGACGGGTTCTAGCAGGCTAAGGGCTGCTATCAGTGATAGAAAGATGAAGCGGATTGAGGGAACAGTTGCAGCAAAGCTCATAATCTTAATGTTGTGCGACAACTAAACTAGATTGGACGGGAATAGAAACTTCGGGTATCTTAACTCTGTTTGGGGTTTTGACAAAGCAAAGCTGCACACTAAGTATCTTTGTTTTAGACT
>CAXTCQ010000043.1:19742-24185 GCA_964242965.1 uncultured Calothrix sp.
CTGTTTGGGGTTTTGACAAAGCAAAGCTGCACACTAAGTATCTTTGTTTTAGACTGAAAATTGGCTGATTTGAGTTCCCATCAATGCTACAGTCGGTTAAATCACAACGATGAGCGATTTTCTTCGAGACAGCAAAGCCAAAGCATAAATTCTGGTAATTTTTGTCCTACCGCAGTTGTAGCTACAAGTAACCTGGGGATGATTTTACAACGTAGCGGCGAAGAATTGATTTTGGATAAACTCAGAAAAATGCTACCCCCGAATAAGCATTCAGTTTTATTGTCAGGTCGAACATTAGGTTGTCGTACCAAGTTAGAAGCAACTTAGAGGGTGCGGTTTACTCCACTCCAAAAAGAAGTATCAAAGCTACTTAACCAGCCAGTTAGAAGATGTTGGATTTGGGTAATCGATTACGCACCACAAGATACGGAAACCCTCAATAACTGGGTATTAAAACTAGGAATTTAGTTGTTTGCAATTGGTTATTGGTCGTTGGTCATTGGTTGCTTATTTAACAATTAACAATTTATAAATTCGGAATTTCAGCAAATCCACCACTGGAAACTTCCATCTGATGATGGCTCAACTGTTGTAAAGCCTTAGCTAAATCGAACGTCAGGCTTTTCGCACTTTGCTTCGAGCAACCACCCAAGTAATCCGCAACCCCAATCGGACTACCAATGTGAATGCTCGCGTGCGTACCCCAACTAGGATTTGCTTGGCTATAGTTAATGCTCATTGGAATAATTTTTACTCCCAATCCAGAGTGCAAAGCTTCAGCATTCAAGGCCAAGCGCGAAATTCCCTGCTTTAAAGGGTGAAGCTTGCCTTTGCGAATACCACCTTCAGGAAAAATAACCAGCGTTTCGCCATTAACTAATAAATCAACCGCATGACGAAGAGTAGTTATTGACGGATGTACCTGGTCTACAGGAAATCCACCTAACTGACGAACAAACCATCCTTGTAACCCACTACACTCAGTCGCGGTCACCATAAATCGTAGGTCGCGTCCTGTAGTACAACGCCCCGCAGCAAAAGGAACGAGAAACGCATCCCACCGACTTCGATGGGTAGGGGCAAGAATAACCGGACCCTGAGTCGGAATATTTTCTTGTCCGGTAATAGTAATTTTTCCGAAGAATAAAGGTAGAAGCAAATGTTGCCCCAATAGATATGCCAACGGACTTAACCAAGGAGAAACCCATGAGGTACTATATACAACCTTCGGATTAGCAGCACTCTTGGTAGGTCTTGGGTGGCTCCGATCTGGGGAAGAGTGAAGTTCGATCATAACGGTGGCTGCTGAATGTTGGGTAGAATGTGATAAAAACTTTGATTAGATACACCGTAAATTTTCTTCCCTGATTTTTGTCACACCAGCTGGACAGTTTGACCTCTGTCCTTTAACGTGTACTATGTCGCCGATTCGCAAACCAAGCTTGCAAGTCAGATCGGCAACTCGATTCGAGTATGCCTCCAATTACACGTAACTTGTGATTAGAAGCCATACTGTCCGGAATATTCGCTACCGTTCGCACTGCACCAGTTTTCGCATCATCAACTCCATAAACAAGAAGTCTTATACGGGCTTGTATTATTGCCCCTGCACACATCGGGCAAGGTTCGAGGGTAACGTAGAGGGTACAGTCATGCAAACGCCAACTTTGTAACCGCTTGGCAGCTGCGCGAATCGCCACGATTTCGGCATGAGCCGTTGGGTCATGGTCGCGTTCTTTCCTATTTTCACCCTCTGCTATTAAATCTCCAGATGAATCAATAATAACAGCACCTACAGGAATATCACCTGTATCGCCTGCTGCTTTCGCTAATTTTAGAGCGCAACTCATCCATTGTCTATGTATAAGATAATCTGAGTACTCAGTTAACATTTTCCAATCTGTAATATGGGTACTGGGGAAACGGGAGCCACATGAAAGTGCGGGGGTTCCCCCCGTTGAGCGATGTGGCATCCTTGTTGTAGCTTGCTTAAGCGTTGGCGTAGCCGCCCCAAAGGAGCTAGGGGTGCAACGTGGCGTTAAAAAGAAAAATGGGTTATAAAAAGTAAGCCCTTGGACTTACCTTAGTCTGGGCTGTTTGATGCATATTGTTTAGCTAGCGTTACTAATTTGTGTAATCGTGTACTTCAGAATATTTCAAAAAATTAATAGCCGAATTCACGTTACGACTCAACACTCAGCACTCAATAATGGGTCGAGTTGGGCTTGTGCATCGAGCTTATAAATATCATCACATCCACCTACGTGCTGATTGTTAATAAATATTTGAGGTACGGAGCGGCGGTTGTTGGCACGTTCAGCCATTTTGGCACGAGCTGTTTCGTCACCGTCAATTTTATACTCTTTAAATTTTGCTCCTTTCCACCACAGAAGCATTTTGGCACGAATACAGTAAGGACATGTTTGCCAGGTATAAATCTCGATGCTTGCTTTAATACGTTCGGGATGCCGACCAAGGAGAGAGTTGAAATTCAGCATATTTTCTTAATGGAAAATACTTAAACTAATAACTACATTGGGTGAATAAGATACAAAGGGACGATACATTAAGCTAAAACCTAATGCACCCAATAGAACATTATAAGTCTAAATACTTAATCATGGTTAAAATCTCTACTAGTGAATAATTGACGCAAGTAATCAGAAGGAAGAAGGGACTTATAGAAACCCCATAAATAAATCGCGTAGCGTCAGCTTTTCGTCGCGCTCGTATCTGGGGCTTCAAATCGACACGCAAAAAATCTATTTATTGCTTCTGCCTTCTTGCTTCTTGCTTCTGCCCGCTGCCTTCTTACTTCTGCCTTCTTCGTTTCTTCAATAATTTAATTTCTAAACTTGTAAAATTGTCAGCTTGCTTTGAAGAGCGAATCAAGACTCCTTACACTACTCAAAAGCTTATCCCGCAACGTCTTCAGCCCAAAAAAACGTGAGGGGTAAGTTTCTAGTTTTACTAATTAGCAGCAAAACTTAATATCAGCATCTGCTCTTACTAGTTACGCTCTGTATCCGCCCTTTGGTAGACTTGAGTACTGAAACGCAAGTCGGAAACGACGCGGTATCAGGCAATTTAGAGGGCAGACTTTGTGGAAAACACTCTTGGGCTAGAGATTATTGAAGTAGTTGAGCAAGCTGCGATCGCTTCCTCTCGCTGGATGGGTAAAGGCGAAAAGAATACAGCCGACCAAGTAGCAGTCGAAGCAATGCGCGAACGTATGAATAAAATTCATATGCGCGGTCGCATCGTCATCGGGGAAGGGGAACGCGACGACGCTCCAATGCTTTACATCGGAGAAGAAGTCGGTATTTGTACCCGCGAAGATGCTGCATCATACTGTAACCCCGATGAATTAGTCGAAATTGACATCGCTGTTGACCCTTGTGAAGGTACTAACTTAGTTGCCTACGGTCAAAATGGCTCAATGGCTGTATTGGCAATTTCCGAAAAAGGCGGTTTGTTTGCTGCACCCGACTTCTATATGAAGAAACTGGCTGCACCTCCTCAAGCACGAGGCCACGTCGATATCGACAAATCTGCTACTGAAAACCTGAAAATTTTATCCGAGTGCTTAAACCGTTCGGTTGAAGAATTGGTTGTTGTAGTTATGGATCGTCCTCGTCACGAATCACTAATTAAGGAAATTCGTGATTGCGGTGCGAGAGTTCGACTAATTAGCGATGGTGACGTTTCTGCTGCCATTTCTTGTGGCTTCGCTGGCACAAACATCCATTGTCTAATGGGTATTGGAGCTGCTCCCGAAGGTGTAATTTCTGCTGCTGCGATGCGTTGCTTGGGCGGGCACTTCCAAGGACAATTAATTTACGACCCAGAAGTTGTTAAAACTGGCTTAATTGGCGAAAGCAGGGAAGGTAACTTAGACCGACTCAAGAGCATGGGTATTAATGACCCCGACCGGGTTTATAATTCGGATGAACTTGCTAGCGGTCAAACTGTGTTGTTCGCTGCCTGCGGTATCACTCCCGGTGTCTTAATGGAAGGCGTGCGTTTCTTCCACGGTGGTGCTAGAACCCAAAGTCTGGTTATTTCCAGCCAATCGCAAACAGCCCGCTTCGTCGATACTATCCACTTATTTGGCGAGCCGAAGACAATTAACCTCCACTAATTATGAAGTTAGGAGTTAGGAGTTAGGAGTTGGGAGTTAGGAGTTAAGAGTTAAGAGTTAAGAGTTAGGAGTTAGGAGTTAAGAGTTAAGAGTTAGGAGTTAGGAGTTAAGAGTTAAGAGTTGGAAGTTAAGAGTTAGGAGTTGGAAGTTAGGAGTTATTTAGATGGCGACGATACTCATAGCGTCTCGACTCTCTTTGAGAGTTAGGATAGAAAGGTAAGCTAAACTCCATTTTCGAGAATATCTGTCCAGATATCTCAACTTCCAACTTTATAGCTTTGTATTTTTCACTCCTAACTCTC
>CAXTCQ010000043.1:24285-37988 GCA_964242965.1 uncultured Calothrix sp.
AATTCTTAACTCCTAACTCTCAATTCTTAACTCCTAACTCTCAATTCTTAACTCCTAACTCTCAATTCTTAACTCCCAACTCCCAACTCTCTCATTCCTTTAGATTACGATTTAGCAAAATGAATATAGCAGTTGTGGGCTTAAGCCATAAAACAGCCCCTGTTGAAGTTCGGGAAAAGCTAAGTATTCCAGAAACCCAACTCGAAGGTGCTTTAGCACAATTATTGAGCTATCCCCATATTGAAGAAGTCGCTGTTCTTAGCACTTGTAACCGTCTCGAAATTTACATTGTTGCTCATGAAACCGAACAGGGTATACGCGAAGTTACTCAGTTCCTATCGGAGCATAGTAAATTGCCCGTACATTCGTTGCGATCGCATTTATTCATGTTGCTCCACCAAGACGCGGTAATGCATGTAATGCGAGTCGCTTCCGGCTTAGATAGCCTTGTTCTTGGTGAAGGTCAAATTCTCGCCCAGGTGAAGAATACCCATAAATTGGGGCAGCAGTATAACGGTATAAAAACAATTTTGAATAAATTATTTAAACAAGCTATTACAGCCGGCAAGCGGGTACGTACTGAAACTAGTATCGGCACTGGTGCAGTCTCGATTAGTTCTGCCGCTGTAGAATTAGCGCAGATGAAAGTCGGAAATTTGAGGGCTTGTCGCGTTGTGATTCTCGGTGCTGGGAAAATGTCGCGGCTATTAGTACAACACCTGATTTCTAAAGGTGCAGTTCAAATTTGTATTGTCAATAGGTCGCATCAACGCGCCCAGGAAATTACGAAACTATTTCCCGATCAAGGTATCAAAACCCATTTGCTTACAGATTTGATGCCAGTAATTTCAGAATGCGATATAGTATTTACTAGTACTTCTGCTACTGAGCCAATACTTGACCGCGCTAAGTTGGAAATGGTTTTGGAACCAAGCCGACGTTTGATGTTATTTGATATTTCCGTACCGCGCAATGTCCATACGGATGTTAACGAACTCGAACATGTTAAAGCATTTAACGTTGATGATTTGAAAGCCGTAGTCGCCCAAAATCAAGAAAGTCGCCGTAAAATGGCGCAAGAAGCCGAAAGATTATTAGACGAAGAAGTGGAAGCGTTTGATATTTGGTTGCGAAGTTTAGAGACTATCACGACTATTAGCTGTTTGCGGAATAAAATTGAAAATATCCGCGAACAAGAATTAGAAAAAGCCTTATCGCGTTTGGGTTCGGATTTTGGCGACAAACAGCAAGAAGTTATCGAAGCTTTAACCAAAGGAATTGTCAATAAAATTTTACATGACCCAATGGTGCAGTTGCGTGCCCAACAGGATGTCGAAGCACGTCGCAAGTGTATGCAGACGCTGCAAATGCTGTTTAATTTAGATGTTGAGGAGCAATTTAGTTAAATCTAAATCTTTAATGGGAATCGGTAAGATAGTTGGAAATGAGAAAGTTTTTGATTAATTCGGAATTTTGCATTTTTAAATATCTAATTACCGATTCCTAACTTGTAATTTCAACATAGTCGTACATACCATCAACCACAGAAAACCGACTCCATAACCTGCAATAATATCTGTGGGCCAATGTACTCCCAAATATAAGCGGCTAATACCAATAAGAGTAATTAAAACTACTGCTAAAATATATATTAATTTGGCAAATTTAGGATGATGACGTGTCAGTAAATAAGCTAAGAATCCATATACAACCATCGAACCGAGTGCGTGACCGCTAGGAAAACTGTAAGATGTTTCTGGGATAAGACGAGTCCAAAGTTCGGGACGAGGTTTGCCAAAAAACAGCTTTAACCCTGTATTGAGAATAGCGCCTCCGAGACATGCAATAGCAAAAACTTTAGCTTCTTGTCGGTACTGTCGCAACCAAAGTAGCACTAAACTAATTGCAACAATCGGAATAATGAATTCCCGGTTACCAAGTCGAGTTATCGTTAACATTACAGTGTCAAGACTTGGATTTGCTTTCTGGTGTATCCAAAGTAATAAAGTTGTATCGAATCCAAAAACTTCTTTCTCTAAAACTTCGTCGGCAAGTTTAGCAACGATAAACAGGATAAGTAAAGAACTCCCAAGTCCAGCTACACCAATTGTGGTAATTAAAGTAGCGATAAGTGGATGTACGTTATGCACCCAAAAGCGAGCAAGTTTGCGAACCATAATTTAAGTGGTATCCAGTTTACAAAATGAAATTTATTAAATAATTGTCAATCAACATAGACAGGACTTACGCAAAAACTCTCCCAAACCCTCTTAACTCTGTGTTGCGCCAGGTGCTACAACGGGGGGGGGAACCCCAACGCCAGATTGCTCAACGGAGGGAACCTCCGCACGCAACTGGCTCCGCAACGCACTGGCTTCTCTGTGTCTCTGTGGTATATGATTACGTGATTCGTGCGTAAGTCCTAATAGATAGTAAATCTTAAAAATCCGCAAAGATTTATGTCCATTGGTAGATGTACGCTCATTTACGTAAAGAAATATTAATAATAGTTTTGTAAGTGTCAATTTTTTCTACGAACAATGAATAAGAAACGTTTATATTCTTGAATCGCAGTAATATTTGTTCATACTGTTTAGTTTAATTTGAATATTAAAAGAATAATTAAAATTTATTAAAAGTACAAAATAGCTTTTATGTGAACTCGCAAATAAATTCAGTAATGATTGATAAGGTAAAAAAGCGTTATTCTCAATTGATTCTACTGTTGTTGGGTGTATACTTACTTTTTGACCTGATTTCGCACTTAACAGCAGAGACTTTATGGTTCAGCGAGGTTGGATATTTACAAGCTTTTTGGTTGCGCTTAAATACAAAAGTGTGGTTGTGGATAATCGCATTTTGCAGTGCGACTACTTTTTTGCTTGTTAATTTAACCATTGCCAAGCGGTTAAGGTATGGGGTTCGGGGTAAAGAGGAAGAGAAAAAAGCAAAAGGAGACAAATTATATACTACCGAAGCTCGCTTTAATTCCAAAAAGATTCCTGCGTCTACAACGCTCAAGCTACCTTTTCTACTCCCGGTTGTATTGGTTCTGATTCTATTAGCAGCATCGATACTTATTTATTTTAGTCAAGAAGCGGTCAAAATTTGGTATCCATTGGAATTACCTCATAAAGTCTTTGAATTCTCCAAATGGTTACAGCTTTGGCGATTTTTGGGATTGAAGCAAATTTCTATACCTATTTTACAAACAGCTTTACTGCTAGGGTTAATACCAATAATTTTGATATTTCATGAATTGAGTTTATATGCTATAGCACTTTCGATTAGTTTACTTTTGGCTTTTATCTTCTCAGCACATTGGGATAAATTTTTACAATTTTTCCATCCCACAAATTTCAACTTTACCGAGCCGTTGTTTCACCGCGATATCAGTTTCTACGTATTTTCACTGCCGATATGGGAACTTCTCGAATCTTGCTTTTTAGGAATATTTTTATACAGCTTAGTTACAACGGCACTGATTTATCTACGTTCGGCAAATAGCTTGAGCGAAGGGAGTTTCCCAGGCTTTTCGGTCGGACAGCGCTTGCATCTAAACGCTTTAGCTTGCTTGCTAATGTTAAGTGTTGCACTGCGGTACTGGTTGCTACGCTATTCTTTACTATACGAAAAACGCGGAGTCAATTACGGGGCTAGTTATACAGCCGTCCAAACCCAAATACCAATTTATACAGCATTAACTTGGTTCGCAATTGCGATCGCAGTTTACCTGTTGCTGCGAACAATTGTTTTACAGCGAGTCTTGCAGAGAACCAAAATTGCACAAAGACAAAAATTAGTCCTCCCCCAAACCATCTTTTCTTCTTCCCCCTCTCTCAAACTCATTCCCTACCCCCCCCACCTAGTTTATGCCCTGACTGTATATATAACTATTGCTGCGATTTCTGGTGAAATTCTTCCCTCGCTAATTCAGCGCTTTCTAGTCCAACCAAACGAATTGGTGCAAGAACGTCCTTATATTGAACGAACTATTGCTTTAACTCGGCAAGCGTTTAATTTAACCGACATTGAGACGCAAACCTTTGCACCACAAGGAACTTTAACTACTACTGATTTGCAACGCAATGCCTTAACGATTCGCAATATTCGACTTTGGGATACAAATCCACTTTTGCGAACAAACCGACAATTGCAACAAATTCGACCTTATTATAAATTTCCCGGTGCGGATATTGACCGTTATACACTGAGGGAAGAAAAGGAGAGTCAAAGACAACAGACAATTATTGCAGCGCGGGAATTAGATACTACAGCGCTGCCACAGCAAGCAAAAACCTGGGTAAACGAACATTTAGTTTATACACATGGCTACGGCTTTACACTTAGCCCAGTGAATAAAGTTGGTGCGGGTGGTTTGCCCGATTATTACGTCAAGGATATTGGAGTTGATGCGGGCAAAGAAGGTTCGTTACAAATATCGAGCGATCGCATTCGTGCGAGTATTCCAGTTAATCGACCGCGCATCTATTTTGGGGAAATTATCAACAATTATGTGATGACGGGCACGAAAACTAAAGAATTGGATTATCCTAGCGGCAACGAAAACGTTTATAACGTTTACGATGGGCAAGCTGGAATTTCGATTCGTTCGATATGGCAGCGCTTAATGTTTGCTCAATACCTCAAAGACTGGCAAATGTTACTGACGCGCAATTTTACACCGCAAACCAAATTATTATTCCGTCGCAACATTACTCAACGAGTCCAGGAAATCGCACCATTTTTACACTACGACAGCGACCCCTACTTAGTTGCGGCTGACGGTGGTACGACGACCCAAAAAGGCGAAAGTACATACCTATACTGGATTATCGACGCTTACACAACAAGCGATCGCTATCCATATTCCGACCCAGGCAATCAGAAGTTTAATTACATCCGTAACTCAGTAAAAGTCGTTGTCGATGCCTACAATGGCAATGTCAATTTCTACGTTGCTGACCCCTCAGACCCCATCATCACATCGTTAAGTACCATTTTTCCCAGTTTATTCAAACCGCTTGATGCGATACCGGACACCCTCCGCAGCCATTTTCGCTATCCACTAGACTTATTTTCGATCCAATCGGAACGCTTGCTGACTTACCACATGACTGACCCGCAGGTATTTTATAACCGCGAAGACCTGTGGCAAATTCCCACCGAGATTTACGGCACAAAACCCCGTCCAGTCGAACCCTATTACCTAATTACAAAGCTACCCACTGCTCCAAGCGAAGAATTTATTTTGTTACTACCATTCACACCGACGCAACGTCCAAATTTAATTGCTTGGCTAGCAGCGCGTTCTGATGGCAGCGAATACGGGAAGTTACTTCTTTATCGGTTTCCCAAACAACAACTTGTCTACGGACAAGAACAAATCGAAGCGCTGATTAATCAAGACCCAGCCATCTCCCAACAAATCACTTTATGGAACCGCGAAGGTTCGCGGGTTGTTCAAGGAAATTTATTGATAATTCCCATCGAAAAATCTCTATTGTACGTCGAACCACTGTATTTAGAAGCCGAACAAAATAGCGTTCCAACTTTAATTCGGGTAGTAGTTGCCTATGAAAACCGCATTGTCATGGCACAAACCTTAGAACAAGCACTCTTGGGAATTTTTCAGCCGACCACACCCGTAACCCCACCGATTGTTCGTCCCGTCCAATAAGAGTTAAATAATTGGAAGTTCAAGCAATAAATTATTCCTTCTGGTGTTTAAATTACTTGTGACTTAAGGATAGCTTTAAGCTGGAGTCAGATTAATGCTTTATTTGTTAGTGCAATTTTTTTAGAGAGCATGAAAGTGATGCAAAAAACCAGCTTATTTAATTAGGAGAAAAATCTGTATTTCTTAGACTTTAATCTTAAACCACCGATAGATTTATTGTTTGTCTTTCACGGCAATACTTGTCGGTTAAGGGTTCAAGGGGATACAACCTTTTTTCCTTTAACCCGATTATTTTTCTCCACAAGTACCGAGATTGTTTTGATTTTCTAATACTTGTATTTTGAATTACTTATATTTTCGGTCTAACTTTAGCTAGCTGTTGCCAAAACTTCTAGTGAATAAGGAGCTTGATACAGAGAAATCTAAAGAACTACTTAAGAAACCAAATTTTTCATTCCCAAACACTACAAAATGAACAATTGGTTCCCAAAAAACGAACAGCAAAATTAATCCGGCTGCGTCGAAGGAGGGCAGCAAAACAATTCGATATTCTAATTAGACAGGTATCGAATTAATTATAGCAGAATATGAAAAATGAGCAATTCCAAATATTACTGCGCTTTTTTAAAGCGTTGGCAGATGAAAGCAGATTGAAAATTGTAGGTATATTGGCTTCGCAGGAATGTAGTGTTGAAGAATTGGCAGCATTACTAGAACTAAAAGAGCCAACAGTATCCCACCATTTATCAAGACTAAAAGAACTGAATTTGGTGAGTATGCGTCCCGATGGAAATGCTCATTTATATCAATTAGATAGTGATACATTGCAAAACATTAGTAAAGAGATTTTTATGCCTGAGAAAATGGCTTCTTTAGTACAAGAAGTCAATACAGAAGCGTGGGAGCAGAAAATACTAAGAACTTATATTGACGGGGATTCTCTAGACTCCGATGGAGTCCAGCGTTTGAAAGACATTCCTGCCAGCCGAAAAAAGCGGTTAGTAATTCTTAAATGGTTGGTAAAAAAGTTTGATATCGGAGCTGACTACCCCGAACGTAGCGTCAATGAGATTATTAAGCGCTATCATCCCGACTGCGCTACTTTACGACGCGATTTAGTTGGGTATCAATTGATGCAGCGCGAACAGGGAGTTTATTGGCGTCTAGCACAGAAGTAAGCAGGTCAATGGAGCGGCTACCGCCATGCTCCGTTGGCGTAGCGTTCCAAGAATAAAGATTTTTCTGTTTAAAGAGGATTGCTAAATTGGAGACTTTATGCGTGTCATTATTCAACGAGTAAAATCATCACAAGTCACGGTTAATGGTGAAATTGTTGGTAAAATTGAACGCGGTTTAAACTTACTTGTAGGTATTGCCGATACCGATACCAATGCCGAAGTTGATTGGATGGCGCATAAATGTTTGGAAATTCGCCTGTTTGGAGGTGAAGAAGGAGCCGAACGCTGGCAAAAATCGATACAAGAAATTAATGGCGAATTATTGGTAATTAGCCAGTTTACGCTTTATGGAGATTGCCGCAAAGGTCGTCGTCCTTCCTTCGACCGTTCGGCTGCACCTCAAACTGCTGAAAAATTATACAATGACTTTGTTCAAATGTTACGTGCAAGTGGATTGCGGGTCGAAACAGGCAAATTCGGCGCAATGATGCATATATCGATTGAAAACGATGGTCCAGTCACGTTATTACTCGAGCGGGAAGTGAATGAGTTAAAAGTTAGGAGTTAAAAGATGTAGAGGCTTTATGCAAGCGTCTGTGATTGAGGAGCGGAGTTATTAATGTCAAGTAACAGTGGAATAAAGCAGTATTTACACTGAGAAAGGAAATTTTCCCAAAAGCTGGACTCCTTGGTTCTAATTGATGAGAGAATATTAGTATTAAGCATCACAAAACTTTAAATTCACTCATCATGGCTCAAATCCAGTTCTCTAAAGGTATTAATGAAGATGTTACTCCCGATGTGCGCTTGACGCGATCGCGCAGTGGTGAGAGCGGAACAGCGACTTTTATTTTTCAAAACCCGAAGGCTTTAAGCGCTGGCAGCACTGACGAAATTACCGGGATGTATATGATTGACGAAGAAGGCGAAATCGTTACCCGTGAAGTTAAGGGTAGATTTGTCAATGGCAAGCCAGACGCTTTAGAAGCAGTTTTATTAATGAGATCGCCAGATGAATGGGATCGGTTTATGCGCTTTATGGACCGCTACGCTAAAGAAAACGGTTTGGAATTTGGACAGGCTTGATTGAGTGAGGAGTTAAAAGTTGTTGTGTTCTTGTGTTAGGAATTAATAAACTCTTAACTCCCTACTTGCGTTTTATATGATGCCTCCTGTACTACGGGTTCACTAATATGCTCATATAGTAATGGGATTTTCTAAACCCGCCCTCAAAAATGAAGAATCTTCCCCATCCAGATGTACCAGGTACTACGATTAACTGTGCTGTAATTACAGTCAGCGATAGCCGCACTATTGAAACCGATAAAAGCGGGCAATTAATTTGTGAATTACTTAGTAATGTGAATCATACTGTCACAGCTTACGCAATTATTAAAGATGAACCCGCGCAAATTCAAACGCAAATGCAACAAATAAAGGAACGCGCTGATATTGATGCGGTAATTTTCAATGGTGGTACGGGTATTGCGCCAAGGGATACGACTTACGATGCTCTTGCACAATTACTCGAAAAAACTTTACCTGGTTTTGGTGAGATATTCAGATTTTTAAGTTATCAAGAAATCGGTTCGCGTGCTTTTGCATCGCGTGCAATTGCTGGAACTTACCAAAGTAAATTAATATTTTCGCTTCCCGGTTCGAGTAATGCTGTACGCTTGGCAATGGAAAAATTGATTTTACCCGAACTTGTTCATTTAGTTGGACAGTTGAAGAAAGAATAGAGGGAGTAGGGAGTAGAGAAAAGTCAATTAATAGTGTTAACTTCTAAGAGCGTGTTTATAAATAAAATATTATGTAGGGTGTATTACGGCTTGATAGTTAAAGTAAATAATAACAATGTTTGATGTGCAAAAAAGTAAATGCTTACTCTAAGTAATTAGATCGAAAAATTTGCGATCGCATCTCCCCACCCAATACTGCTTGGCTTGATGAGTTACCCAGACCACATAGTGGTTCATATGATTAATTTTGACCCTATCGAGAGGGCTAGAATCCGGGTTCGTAAAAGAAACCCGGATTCTGACCTTCACGACCGATCGAAATTAGTAAAACAGACTAAGCTTCGGTCTGTGTCAAAAGTTTTGGGGCTTTCTGACATTTAAAACTTGTCAAAATTAATAACACGAACCATTAAATAGGTTAGATATAATACGTGCAAATAAAACCTGTAGCTTTTATATAGCAACCGCCAAGGCGGTTAGGGTATAGACTAGAAGTAGTCCCTTTCCTCTTTTTACCGAATGCGGCTATACATATGCCTAAACCCTATAGTTACGACCTCCGTCAGAAAGTCATCCAAGCCATCGAACTCGATGGCATGAAGAAAAGTGAAGCAAGTCAACTGTTCAATATTAGTCGCAACACCATAGATTTATGGCTGAAGCGACAAGCCGAAACAGGTGACTTTCAAGCCTTGCCCAATAAGCCTCCCGGTAATGGTCATAAAATCACCGACTGGGAAAAATTCCGTGAGTTTGCTTTATCTCACGGGGATAAAACTCAAGTCGAGATGGCCTCACTTTGGGATGGAGAAATTAGCGATCGCACGATCTCACGAGCATTGAATAAAATTGGCTTTACTCGAAAAAAAAGACCTACGGCTACCTTGAGCGGGATGAAGCTAAACGGCAGGCGTTCATAGCGCAGTTGTCCACACTACCCCCGGAGAAGATTGTGTATCTCGATGAGTCTGGCATGGATAGTCGAGACGAGTATAATTACGGTTGGAACGAAAAAGGGCAGCGCTTCCACGCACTCAAATCAGGACGACGTGAAGGTCGAGTAAACATGATCGCAGCGTTGTGCAACAAAAATTTGATAGCTCCTTTCACAGTTGAGGGGGCATGTAATCGAACAGTATTTGAGACCTGGCTAGAAACGTGCTTACTTCCTATACTCGAAGTAGGGCAGGTTGTAGTGATGGATAATGCGACGTTCCACAAAGGTGGACGGATTGAGCAACTATTTAAGGATGCTGGCTGTAAACTGTTATACTTACCCCCTTATTCACCAGACTTAAACAAAATTGAGCAATGCTGGTCTTGCTTAAAGAGTCGAATCCGGAAAAAACGCTCCTCAGTTCGATTGTTTACGAGATGCCATTGAAGATACCTTGCGTTTAGCGTCTTAACCGCCTTGGCGGTTGCTATAACTACTAGATTTTCATAATCTAAGTTATGAAAACGAATCAATGATTGATTTGTTGCACCCGCACCAAGAATTTTTACTTAGATTGAGCGCTTTGATTCTGCGTTCAACAACTTTAATCATCAGTAGCTATAGTATCGCAAGAGATACTAAATTATTTTTTTTACTTACATTAGCCCGTAATCAGATGCTAAGAACCCGGTTTCTGTTGAAGCGATCAAAAATCTCCTCTGTCTCAGCATATTTGAGTTTTCTTGCCTGAATATGAATACTAAATACTAAAGAAATCAAATACCATAGGTCTATTAATCGTAATTATTTCAACTTAAATTATCAAGCCGAAACGACGCAGAATTTCTACTTCAGGGAATTAAAAGTAGCAAATGGAATAATAGCAGTAGAAGCCAAACACGCGCAGCAATCTAAATGTAATACGAAATATCTAAACAAATTCCTTCGAGAATTAAACTACAAACTTGTATCGTTCATATATTAGTATTTACACCATGAATTTATCTGATATTGTAATCTACTGATTGATATAGCGTTTCCCTCTCAAGTGAGGTACAGTCGTAGGGGCACAGCACAGAATAGCCCCTACATGTTGGACGAAGCTAGTGTACCTCATTAAACTGAGAACCACTATAACAGGACTTACGCACTGAAAACCTGAAACCTCGATCCCCCCTAGCCCCCCTTTTTAAGGGGGGAGTCTACAAAGCCCCCTTTTTAAGGGGGTTGGGGGATCTCTTCTGCGTAAGTACTATATAATTCAAATACGGTTCAGTTAAGGATAATTGTAGGTTGGGTGTAACGAAGTGGATACTGTTGGCGAAATATATCTTAACAATCGAACAGCTTATTATTACGTAGGTTGGGTGGAGCGAAGCGAAACCCAACGTTTTTAAGACCATTGATTTTCCAGCGTTTCACATGTAACGAAATGTTTCGCCAACAGCATCCGAAGTGGAACCCAACATCTTGCGTTGGGTTACGCTTCGCTCCACCCAACCTACGCAATTCATTTTTGAGCTTAATACCAAGCGTATTGCACTATAATTAGATATCAAGTTTTTGACAATGGAAGCTTTTTTTTTGAGTTAGAAAGCTAAAAAATTAATTTCTTTATTGTTTTTCTTCCCTCTTCCTTCTTCTTTCCTTCTCTAGATAATTTCCAAAAAAAAAACCCCCTAATTACAAGGGGTCAAACGTGTCTTGTCGAAATCCAATTAATTACTGGTTAATTATTGATTAATTACTAATTAAAACTTGCCAATTGCGTAACCGCACAGTGCCAAAATTGCACCAATGATATAGAAAACGGCAACGACTTGCAATTCCGACCATCCAGATAATTCGAGATGGTGGTGTAGCGGTGCCATTTTCAGCAAGCGTTTGCCTTTACCATCCGGTCCCTTAGTCGCTTTGTAATAGCCAACTTGAGCCATTACTGACAAGGTTTCTACAAAGAAAATACCACTCAAAATAAATAATGCTGCAAGACTATTAGAAAGTAATGCTACAGCCGCTAATGCTCCTCCTAGTGCCAGAGAACCAGTGTCTCCCATAAACACGCGGGCTGGGTTGCGGTTGTGTGCCAAAAATCCTAAGCAACTGCCGCTGATAGCAGCACAGAAAATCATTAAACCAATTGAGGTCGGAGCGACTAATGCACCCAATGCTAACATTGCGATCGCAACCGTTCCTCCCGCTAAACCATCAATACCGTCAGTTAAATTAGTAGCGTTACTCTCAGCAACTAGCACAAAACCTGCTAGGGGCCAAAACAATAATCCCAAGGGCAGAGAAAAACCCAAAGGTAAAGCTATGCTTGTGATATGATTAAAAGGATGACTAACCATCAACCACAAGCAAAACATTAGTGCAAAACCAATTTGCAATAACAGTTTCATCTTGGGCGAAATACCTTTATTTGACTTCCGGCGTAGAATTTGCCAGTCATCAAGCCAGCCGATAAAACCGTAGCTTAAAGTTAATGCCGAAACCGCTAGGACTTCGGTAGCAAAATTAGACCAAACACACGCAACAATCGTGGCCACAGGAATAAAAAAGATGCCACCCATTGTCGGAGTGCCAGCTTTCTTAAGATGAGCCTGGGGACCATCTTCACGAATCACTTGTCCAGCTTTAAGGGCTTGCAGCCAGGGTATCACTCCATAACCTATTGCGGCAGAAATCAGCGCACAAAATAGGAACGGTAGTGTAAGCGAAGTCGCCATCCAAGGTAAGCGACTTGCCATTACATCAGAAATCACTGCTGCTACACCCAGTCCCACACCTAATAAAGAGACTAGACCGATACCAGATATATTTAATCCTTGGTCAGGAGATAATTTTGCGTCCACGTAAATTTCCCTTCACTCCACACTAACAATCATCTTTGTTAATAAGGACTATGTTTACCATGAGTCCTTAGTCTAAAAGGCTACGCCTCGTCTACGGTGACATCATCATCGTCGTCAAGGTCATCGCCATAAATACTATCTTCACCACCCAAAAAATCTGATATCTCTTCTTGACTGTCGTCACTCAAATCTTGTTCGTGCTTGTCGCGTGCGATTAGCCTACCGCTGGCAGAAAGCCAATCTAAAAGCGAGGTCTCTTGCTTTAATGGAATTACAGCTGCGCGTTGATTGCGAGGTGCTTCACGTAATGGAGAATTCAACATATCGACAAAGACACGTTCCGAAACGTAACTTAACTGGACAATTAGAGTCTATCACTTGATACAAAAGATTTTAGTTATTCATTCAACTCTTTTCCAAGAAAACCCGACAAAAAAAGATTATTTAACATCCGTAGGAAAATAGCTGTAATCAGTTGGGTAGTTGGTATGGCGTTATACATGATGCACGGTCTGATTTTGATTACTGATAGTAAACTGACATTTTTTGAGGTCAAAAGCAATGATGCAAAAAGCTGTTCTTTTAGAAGCTATCGCACCGACAAATCGAGGCTTACTCGCCAACACACAAGATAAACAAGCTATATTGGCTGCGATCGCAGTCCTCGAAGACCTGAACCCGACACCCTACCCACTCGAAGCGAGCGAGCTACTTAATGGTGATTGGCGACTACTATACACTACAAGTAACGCTTTGTTAAACCTCGATCGGATACCTTTGTGTCGGCTGGGTCAAATTTACCAATGCATTCGCGTACAAACTAACACCGTTTACAATATCGCCGAAATTTACGGGTTGCCTTATCTTGAAGGCATTGTCAGCGTCGCTGCTAAATTTGAACCACTTTCAATCCGTCGCATCCAAGTTAAATTTGAACGTTCGATATTCGGTTTGAAAAGCTTAATCGCTTATAAATCGCCAACCGACTTTATTGGGCAAATAGAAAGTGGTAAAAAATTTACCGCTTTTGACTTTCCAATTGAAAGTAGCGAACAGCAAGGTTGGTTGGATATCACATATATAGATAGTGATTTACGAATTGGTCGAGGCAACGAGGGTAGTGTATTTGTTTTGGCGAAAATATAAAATACTTCCTTAGCCACATTTGAGGTACTTCCTAAGTAACATTTGTGAACATCGAAGGTACTAAACTATTGGCTTTTTGTCAAGAAGGGTATAGTACCTATTTTGTCAGTCAGTTGTCAGTGGTTGGTTGTCATTGGTAAGATTTTCCCCTTTACCCTTTACCCC
>CAXTCQ010000044.1:0-37804 GCA_964242965.1 uncultured Calothrix sp.
CCCTACTCCCTACTCCCTACTCCCCACTCCCTCCACTCCCCACTGCAACAAAACTTAATTTTCTTTAATCGTTATCAATGGCAAAACAGAAGAAACCCCTCTCTTCATTGCCGATGAAATTGCCAAATGGTCCCCAGTCTCCAGATATTGTACAGATGCTGCGGTGGATAGCAAGTCCAATGCCCTTCATGGAAGACTGTGCGAAACGCTATGGAGATATCTTTACCATACGGTTGAGTATACCAATTGTTATGGTTAGTAGTCCGCGATCGCTTCAGCAAATTTTAACCAGCGATAACAAGGAATTTTCGGTTCCAAGTTACTTAAACAAGCCCTTTGAACCTTTGTTAGGTAAACGTTCCGTCATCACAATGACAGGAGTTGAACATCAGCGCCAAAGGCAATTATTAACACCACCCTTTCATGGCGAACGGATGCAAAGTTATGCAAAAGCTATCCGTGAAGTTACTGAAGAAATTATCCAGCCTTGGGAAGTTGCTAAAACTACCTGCATCCGTACTGCTATGCAAGCGATTACTTTGCGGGTGATAATGCAAACGGTGTTCGGATTGTATGAAGGCGATCGCGCTCAAGAACTCGAAAAAGTTGTCAGCTTAATGATGGAAAGTGGTGGAAGTTCGCCTTGGCGTGCTGTTTTACTCTATTTTCCCATCTTGCAGCGCGATTTGGGTCTCCTAACTCCTTGGAGAACTTTTTTGCGTCGTCGGCAACTTGCTAATCAACTCATCTATGCTGAAATTGGCGAACGTCGAGAAAACCCCGATGCAACCCGTACTGATATTCTAAGTTTATTGATGGCAGCGCGTGATGAAGCGGGTCAAGCGATGACTGATGAGGAATTGCGCGACGAATTGATGACTTTATTAACCGCAGGACACGAAACTACCGCTACAGCTTTAACTTGGGCGTTTTATTGGATACATAAGAATCCGTCAGTAAAGGCGAAATTACTAGCGGAAATCGAGAGTTTAGGCGGTGAATCTGATACTAGTGCTATTAACAAACTGCCCTATTTGAATGCAGTATGTAATGAAACCTTGCGGATTTATCCGGTGGGGATGCTGACATTTCCTAGAGAGGTGAAAGAAAGGGTGACGGTGTGCGGTTACGATTTAGAACCTGGTACAGTTTTGATCGGTTCGATTTATCTAACTCACCAACGTGAGGATATTTACCCCGAACCGAAGCAGTTTAAACCGGAACGCTTTTTAGAGCGGCAATTTTCACCTTATGAATTTTTGCCTTTTGGTGGTGGGATGCGACGCTGTATTGGTAATGCGTTTGCCATGTTGGAAATGAAGATAGTATTGGTAACGATTCTCTCGCAGTGGGAGTTAGAGTTAACCGATAATCGGGATGTAAAACCGCAGCGACGTGGTTTGGTAACGGGACCAAATCGTGCGATTGAAATGGTCGTGAAAAATCAGCGTCAAATTAAATCTTTACAACCGACTTCGTAAAAGTTGTCGGGGATCTAGTGGTTCGTGTCATTAATTTTGATAGGTTAGTTAGGTATTAAATCTCTCACAACTCTTTCTCTGTGTACTCTGTGTCTCTGTGGTAATTATATTTACCATCAAAATTAATGGCATGAACCAGTAGGCTTAGAATCACGAAAACGCCGTATGTACTTGAGATGCTAAGAAAGCGGGAACGCTACGCGAACATTGCGCAGGGTAGCGCAATGTTCGCGTACCCCTTCGGGGAGCCGTAAGCGAAGCGCTGCCGAAGGCTAGCCTGCTCGAAGGGCTTACGCTCCATTCAGCATGACAAAAAATATACTTTTAAAACATCCTCTAAGATGCAGGAAAAGCCCTATATTTAAAATTATAGATATTTCATTAGATTATGATGCATCCTTTTATCCAAACTTTAAAATTAATTGCTAGCCCAACCAAGTTTCTAGATGAATGCGCCGCTAAATATGGCGATGTTTTTACAGTTCGAGTATTGGGAATTAATTCGCCACCTGTCGTGTTTTTTAGTAATCCAGATGCGATAGCGGAGTGTTTCGCTATTCCTGCGAATAAATTAGATTTTCAAAAAGCAACCCATGTATTTAAACCATTATTTGGCGCAAATTCGATTGTTTTAAAAGAGGGCAAAGAACACAATCGTCAGCGCAATTTATTAATGCCGCCATTTCACGGTGACAGAATGAAATCATACGGCGAAACTATTTGCAAAATTACCGCAGAAGTTACGAAATATTGGCAAGCTGGTCAGATAATTTCCATGCAAAAAGCTATGCCGGATATCACTTTACAAATTATCTTACAGGTTGTATTTGGCATTAGTCCCGGCGAACGCTATCAACAATTAAAAAAGCTTCTTAGCGTCTTATTAGACGATATCACAACTCCTTGGTATTCAAGCTTATTTTTCTTTCCTCCATTACAACAAGATTTTGGTAGATTCAGTCCTTGGGGTAATTACCTGCGTCGCAAGCAAGAAATAGATAAACTTGTCTATGCTGAAATCGGCGAAAGACGCGAACAAAATGATATTGCGCGTACTGATATTCTTAGCTTGTTGATGTCAGCGCAAGATGAAAACGGCGAAAAGATGACCGATGAGGAATTAAAAGACCAATTAATATCGCTTTTACTTTTGGGTTACGAAACAACAGCAGGTGTATTACAGTGGTTGTTTTACTTAATTCACTCTTTACCAGAAGTTAAAAATAAGCTTATTCAAGAATTAGAGATAGGAATAAACCTAAATCCCACAGAAATTACTCAATTACCATACCTTTCTGCGGTCTGCCAAGAAACAATGCGGCTTCATCCCATTGCATTAATTGGTACTCCACGAATGACTAAAGAGACAGTAGAAATTGCCAACAATAAATTCACATCTGGAACCGTTTTAGTTCCTTGTATTTATTTGGCACATCGTCGCAGCGAGACATACTCAGAACCGGAAAAATTTAGACCCGAAAGATTTTTAAATCAAAAATTTTCGCCTGTTGAATATCTACCTTTTGGTGGTGGATATCGCGGCTGTATTGGTTCTGCTTTTTCAATGTATGAAATGAAGTTAGTGCTGGCAAATATTTTATCGCAGTTTCAACTCGAATTAGTAGATACTCATTCTCTAAAACCCGTGCGTCGAGGTATTACAATTGTTCCTTCTGGTAGCGTACAAATGAGAGTAAAAAGTAAAATTAAAAAAGCAGAAAATTTAGTTCATTCATAATCGCGACAATTTTAAAAAATTTCTCACCGTCGGATAGGTACTTTACCTATCCCGATTCCAGAAAGTATCACTGGCTTTACTTAATATTTACTATCGTGACTATAAAAAAGAATAATAAACAATTAGGTAGATTCAAGATTATACCCTCATGTAGATTAATTTTTGTCTTTCAGCATTTAGATTGGGGAGTATTGATTAATCAAAAGGGAATAATCTCGTGTCTGAGAAAAAATTAGAAGAACAGTTTGTAGCAAAAGTTGCCGAAACTACAATATCTCAGCAATTAGATGCAGCTAAAAATGTCGATGTCGATATCCAAACCGATTTATTGAAAATACTCCAAGGACAAGCAGATGCAATATCTTTTGAAGGTCAAGGCTTGGTAATTAAAGATATCCGTGTTGAAGATATAAAAGTAGAAACAGATAAAGTTGAAATTAAGCCATTAAGTGCTGTTTTCGGTCAAGTTGAACTGAATAAACCTATCAATGCTAAGGTGCGAGTGGTATTGACTGAAGCTGATATCAACCGTGCTTTGACATCAAAATACATTCGCAGCAAGTGGCAAAATTTTGATTTGAATGTAGATGGAGAAATAGTAGGCTTAAAGCCACAATCAATACAAATTCGTTTTCCTGATGAGGGAAAAATAGAATGTGTTGGCAAAGTTATTTTAGAAAGAAGTAATAATACAAGTAATTTAGAATTTATTGCAGTAATACGTCCCCGGACGCAAATACAGCCAATTATGTTAGAAAGTTTTGTTTGTAGCGAAGGACAAGCAGTCAGTTTTGATATTGTTGTTGCCTTAATCAATAAAGTTGAAGAACTAGTCAACTTAGCATATTTGGAATTAGATGATATCGCTTTACGCATTCAAGAAATGGCAGTGCATAAAGGTAGCATGATGTTAATAACGCAAGCCTACATCCGACAAATACCTTCGGAAATGATGTAAAACTTAATCAAAATCTCGATTGGACTAGAAACCCGGTATCTTAAAGATACCGGGTTTCTCTGTATTATTATTTCCATTTTAATCTATCATCCTGCTGATAGATGAATAATTATACCCCTTGCAAGGTGTCAAAATACAAGATATTCTCCTACGATCGGATTATCTAATCCAAAAGTATTAACTATGCAAGAGTACGATGTCGTAATTATTGGTGCAGGACATAACGGGTTGGTATGTGCTGCTTATTTGCTGAAGGCTGGTTATAGCGTACTGCTATTAGAAAAACGTTCGGTTCCCGGTGGTGCAGCAACGACAGAAGAATGCTTACCCGAAGAAGCACCTGGATTTAAGTTTAATTTGTGTGCGATTGACCACGAATTTATTCATCTGGGACCAGTTGTTGAAGAATTAGAACTAACAAAATACGGTTTAGAATATCTCGAATGCGACCCTGTTGTATTTTGCCCGCATCCCGATGGTAAGTATTTTTTAGGGCATAAATCGGTAGAGAAAACCTGTGCAGAAATCGCTCGTTATAACGAACGCGATGCTAAGAAGTATGCTGAGTTTACCGATTATTGGCAGCGTGCATTGGGTGCGATGATTCCGATGTTTAATGCACCGCCAAAATCAATTATAGATATTGCTGGTAATTATGACATTACGAAGATAAAAGATTTATTTTCGGTGATTGGTTCTCCAAATAAAACGCTTGATTTTATTCGGAATATGTTAACCAGTGCCGAAGATTTGCTGAATGAATGGTTTGACGAAGAGTTTTTAAAAGCACCTTTAGCCCGACTTTCTGCGGAACTAGGTGCCCCACCTTCACAAAAAACAATTGCAATTGGTGCAATTATGATGGCAATGCGTCACGACCCAGGTATGGCTCGACCGCGTGGGGGTACAGGTGCGTTGGTGCAAGCTTTGGTAAATTTGGTAACAAGTAAAGGTGGTAAAATTCTTACAGACCAACATGTTGAAAAGATACTAATTGATAATGGAAAAGCTGTTGGTGTCAGGGTGAATGGGGGTACAGAATATCGCGCAAAAAATGGGGTGATTTCTAATATTGACGCGCAACGTTTGTTTATGCAAATGATAGATAAAAGTGATGTTGATGCGGTTGATTCGGAATTGTGGGAACGGTTGGAACGACGGATTGTTAATAATAATGAAACTATCTTGAAGATAGATTTGGCATTGAATGAACCTTTGCGCTTCCCATTTCATGCCCACAAAGATGAATATTTAATCGGTTCGATTTTAATTGCTGACTCCGTAAGGCATGTCGAACAAGCACATAGTTTGTGTACGTTAGGGCAAATTCCTGATAGCGACCCGTCGATGTATGTGGTGATGCCAAGTTTCCGCGACCCAAGTTTAGCACCACCTGGGAAACATACTGTGTGGATTGAATTTTTCGCACCGTATCAAATTGCAGGTGCTGAAGGAACTGGTTTGAAAGGTACGGGGTGGACGGATGAATTGAAAAATAAAGTTGCCGACCGGGTGGTTGATAAACTAGCACAATATGCACCAAATGTGAAAAATGCAACTATTGCGCGTCGTGTCGAAAGTCCAGCCGAATTAGGTGAAAGATTGGGTGCATATAAAGGTAATTACTACCACATTGATATGACTTTAGACCAGATGATTTTCTTCCGTCCGTTACCAGAAATTGCTAACTACAAAACACCCTTTGATAATCTCTTTTTAACGGGTGCGGGAACGCATCCAGGTGGTTCAATTTCGGGAATGCCAGGTCGAAATTGTGCGCGAGTTTTCTTACAGACACAGCGTCCAATTTCCCAAACATTGAAAGATGCAAGGGATGCGATCGCGTCTACAGTATCATCGGTGTTTAAGGGTAATTAGTTTGACGGATAGATAAGGGAGCAAATTAAATTGTCGGGTGCGGTAGTGCGGTAGGGTGCGTGTCTTCTGTAAGCGTAACGCACCTCGGATTGTGTATAATTAAGAAAATTAAATTGTCATAACGCATTTTGGGCTGTCGGTGGTGCGTTACGCTGCGCTAACGCACCCTACACCTAATAATATAAATTAATAATGAAAGCTTTACAAAATAGCAACGAAGCCGCGAGACTAGAAGCTCTGCGTCAATATCAAATTTTGGACACCGAACCAGAAGAAGCCTACGATAATATTGCCCAGCTAGCTAGCTTTATTTGTGACGCTCCTATAGTCTTAGTTAATTTTATTGATGAAAACCGTCAGTGGTTCAAGGCAAAACTCGGTCTTGATTGTCGAGAAATGCCTCGTTATGTTGGGTTATGTTATCTTTGCCAAGAGCAATGCAAGACTATAGTAATTCCCGATACTTTGGCTGATCAAGAGTTTGCCAATAATCCAGTAGTAATAGATTATCCTTTTGTTCGGTTTTATGCAGGTGTTCCCCTAATTACCCCACAGGGAGATGTGGTGGGAACCCTTTGTGTAATTGATAGCGAACCACGCGAATTGAGCCAAAAACAAATAGAAGCGCTCTTAGCTTTAAGTCGTCAAATTATTGACCAACTGGAGTTAAGGCGTAATTTCGCCGAGGTGTCGCGTGTTGCCAAGGAACTTAAACTTACTCAAGAAAAACTCGCGCAGAGCGAGAATCTACTCCGTACAATTATTGAGTCCGAACCGGAGTGCGTAAAATTGCTTGCCAAAGACGGCACATTGCTGAAGATGAACCCGGCAGGACTGAGGATGATTGAAGCTGATTTCCTCGACCAAGTACAGGAACAATGCATTTATCCGATAATCGTTCCCGAACATCGTCAAGCTTTTATCGCGCTGACGCAGAGGATTTTTGAAGGCGAATCAGGAATTTTGGAGTTTGAAATTACTGGACTTAAGGGCAACCGTCGCTGGCTAGAAACCCACGCAGTCCCCCTCCGCGATGCGTCGGACGAAATCATTGCGCTGCTATCGATTACGCGGGACATTACCGAACGCAAGCAAGCGGAAATCAGCTTGCGCGAGAGCGAACAACAGCTGAAGTTGGCGTTAAAAGCGGCTAAACTTGGCTCTTGGGAGTTAGATTTGAACACTGGAGAGTTATCTGCATCTAACCAATGTAAGGCAAACTTTGGTTTGCCTCCTGAAACTCAGCTTTGTTATAATACTTTACTCGAACGTATCCATCCGGGCGATCGCGCTTACGTCCAAGAGCGTCTAAGCCAATCTCTCGAACAGCGAAAAGATTATGAAGCCGAGTATCGAAATATCTGGCTCGATGGCAGCGTTCACTGGGTATTAGCGCGGGGACGTGGCACTTACGAGGCTGATGCTAATCCGACAAAAATGATTGGTGTCACTCTCGATATTACCGAACGCAAGCTAGCCGAAGAGAAACTCAAGCTTCAAAACGAGCGATCGCAATTGTTTGCCGAAATTACCTTAAAAATTCGTCAATCTTTAAAACTTGAGGAAATTCTTCAAACTACTGTTACTGAAGTCATCAAATTGCTGCACGCCGACCGCGTTCTCATTTTCCGCTTGTGGACTGATGGTTCGGCAACCGTCGTCCAAGAGGCAGTAAAGCCTGGTTATTCAGCCATTTTGGGACAAAAAATTCTCGACTCCTGCTTTCCACAAGAGTATCAAGAGGCGTATCGTCAGGGAAGAGTGGGTGCGATCGCTGATATTACAACGGCAAATATTCAAAATTGTCATCACGAATTTCTTCGACAGTATGGTGTAAGGGCGAACATTACAGTACCGATTTTACTTAGAGATGACCTTTGGGGCTTGCTAATCGCCCATCAATGCTCTAGCCCGCGTAATTGGGCCACCACAGAAGTTGAATTATTACAACAGTTAGCAAACCAAATTGGTATTGCTTTGGCTCAAGCGCAATTGTTGTCCCAAGAAACCCGCCAACGCGAGGAATTGGTTCGTTCTAATGGCGAATTGGAACAGTTTGCTTATGTAGCTTCTCACGATTTGCAAGAACCCCTGCGGATGGTAACGAGTTATTTACAATTATTACAGCGACGATATAAAGGCTCGCTTGATGCCAAAGCAGACGAGTTTATCGATTACGCTGTAGATGGGGCAGTACGGATGCAAGCGTTAATCAACGATTTACTGAGTTTTTCGCGTGTCAACACTCGCGGTCAAGCTTTAGTGCCAGTCGATTGTAATGTTATTTTCAAGCAAGCGATCGCTAATCTCAAAATTGCGATTGAGGAGAGCGGTGCGACAATAACGCACGATTTTTTACCCGAACTGATGGCTGATGCCAGCCAACTGACACAAGTATTTCAAAACCTGATCGGTAACGCAATAAAATTCCGCAGCGAATCTCCTTTAAAAATTCATATTGGCGTAGCGAAGACAGAAAATGGATGGCAATTCTCAGTCAGCGATAATGGAATCGGCATTGAGCCGCAGTATTGCTCGCGCATTTTTATAATATTTCAACGCTTGCACGGTAGAGGTATATACCCAGGTACAGGTATTGGGCTAGCAGTTTGTAAGAAAATTGTAGAACGCCACGGCGGCAATATCTGGGTTGAGTCGGAACCAGGAAAAGGCTCAATTTTCTGCTTTACTATTGCTGATACTGCTGCTAATGTAGGCGCTCGTGATTAATTTAACAATTATGCCGATAGAGGTTTTGCTAGTGGAAGACAATCCTGGCGATGTACTGCTCACCAAGATAGCGCTTGAAGACAGCAAAATCTCCGTTAACTTGAACGTGGTCGAAGATGGTGTTGAGGCAATGGCATTCTTGCGAAAACAAGGAAAATATCTGAATATGCCGCATCCAGACATAATTTTACTGGATTTTAACTTGCCGAAAAAAGACGGGCGCGAGGTACTTGCAGAAGTTAAAGCTGACAAAAATCTCAAGCGCATCCCTGTAGTCGTTTTGACTACTTCTCAAGCTGAAGAAGATATCCTCAAAGCTTATAACCTCGCCGCCAATTGTTACATTAGTAAACCAGTCGATTTCGATCAATTCGTCAAGATAGTACAATCGATAGAGAACTTTTGGTTTACTGTGGTAAAACTGCCACCGGAGTAATAAATATGGCAGACCAACCGCTCAAAGTCCTATTGGTTGAAGACAACCCTGGTGATGTGCTTTTGTTACAGGAATTTTTATTAGATGTCCCTGGTACAAAGGTAAACTTACTACCAGTTGAGCGGGTTGAAGCGGCGTTAAATTGTTTAGAAAAAGAAAGCTTTGATGCGATTTTGCTCGATTTGTCGCTCCCCGATAGCCAAGGGCTAGAAACTTTTGAAAAAATTCATGCTCGGTTTGCCACTATTCCCATCATTGTGCTGACAGGTTTAGACGATGAAACTATTGCAACTAAAGCAGTGCAGCAGGGAGCGCAGGATTATTTACTCAAGGGACAAGTCAGTGGTGACTTGCTAGTGCGTTCGATGCGCTATGCAATTGAGCGTCAGCTTGCTGAAGAAAAAATCCGCGAACAGGCAGCATTGCTTAACATTACAACAGATGCAATTTTGGTTCGAGATTTAGAGAATCGCATTCTTTTTTGGAACAAAGGCGCGGAGCATATTTATGGGTGGCGCAAAGAAGAAGTTCTTCAAAAAATTGCCAGCGAACTTTTGCACAATCAAAATCCCATTGAAATCGAAACAGCGATTTTAACGGTTATCGCCAAAGGCAAGTGGCAGGGTGAATTATCGAAGATTACCAAAGCTGGCAAGGAAATTTTAGTTGAAAGTCGGTGGACTTTGGTGTGCGATGAAAGCGGTCAGCCCAAATCAATTCTCACCGTTGACACAGATATTACCGATAAAAAACATCTCGAAGCGCAACTATTTCGCGCCCAACGTCTAGAAAGTATCGGCACATTAGCCAGCGGTATTGCCCACGATTTAAACAATATTTTGACACCAATATTAGCGGTAGCTCAACTGCTGCCCCTCAAATACTCCAATATTTACGAAGAAAACGATCGCTTGCTGGCAATTTTAGAAGATAGTGCCAAACGCGGAGCCAATTTGGTCAAACAAATTTTGTCGTTTGCACGCGGTGTTGAAGGCAAGCATATGACTTTGCAACTTAGACATATAATTCTGGAAGTTGCCAAAATTATCAAAGAGACATTTCCCAAATCAATCGAAGTATGCATTGATGTACCGCAAAATCTGTGGACGGTTTTTGGAGATAGTACGCAACTCCATCAAGTACTAATGAATCTTTGCGTCAACGCCCGCGATGCTATGCCCGATGGCGGGACTTTGACTATCTTAGGGGAAAACTTATTTATTGATAAAAACTATAGCCGCATGAACCTGGAAGCCGAAGAGGGACTATACACTGTAATTACAGTTATGGATACTGGAATTGGCATTCCTAGAGAAATTATCGATCGCATTTTCGAGCCTTTTTTCACTACAAAAGAAGTAGGCAAAGGTACGGGATTAGGTCTTTCGACTGTAATTGGGATTATTAAAAAGCACGGTGGTTTTGTGACTGTAGATAGCTTGCACAATGGTACGCGCTTTCAAGTGTATTTAAAAGCAGTGCAAGATGCAGAAGCACCAACCGAAGAAGATTTGGTATCGCTTGACGGAAGTGGAGAATTGATTTTAGTTGTAGATGATGAACAGTTTATTCAAGATACGATTAAAACCTCGCTAACATTTCACAACTACAAAACCATGACTGCTAGTGATGGGATTGAGGCGATCGCTTTGTATGCCCAACACCAAAAAGAAATCAGTGCCGCGTTAATTGATATAATGCTACCTGAAATGGATGGTTTAACTGCCATTCGGACTATGCAAAAAATTAATCCACAGGTAAAAATTATTGCCAACAGCGGGTTAATATCCAGCAGTAAGCTAGCAGAATTGACTAGCATAGGTGTAAAATTTTTGTCGAAGCCTTACACTGTCAAAGAGTTATTGCACACTTTACAAAAGGTTCTGAAGGAAACATGAGGTAGTAGGTTGGGTGTAGCGAAGCGAAACCCAACAATGGCAGTTGGGTTACACTTCGTTCCACCCAACCTACGTTAACTAATAATTCATATAATCATGGTACAAGTCATCCAAGCAAAAGATGTAACGCTTGCTCAACTTAGTCAAAGTTTTGGTTTAGAACGCACGGATGATGAGAATTTCTTTCGTGAATGGCAAGATAATTTAACTGAACTCAATTCCCAAGAGAAGCAAGCTTTAAATGAGGTAAAAAACGAGTATCTACACTTGTCTAAATATCCCTTGCTTGAACCTATTGTAAAAATGGTAGTGCTGTCACCTCTCTGGCAAATTGCCCGGAGTTGCAAAACCGTAACCGATATGGAGCGTTATAACCTTTTACTCGAAGGCAATTCAAATGGTACGCTGACCTCGGCTGAACGTTTAGAGTTAATGACTTTACGTCATGACGCTGACTTATTTATGCTACGCAAAGCCCAAGCTGCTGTGTTACTTCGTTGGCGAGGACATCAAGTGTCGAATCCTTAATTATCGTGTCTACGTATATACCTGAAAATTTACGAACTCAAATAGCAGAACATGATAAAAAACGTTGTTGCTACTGTTTAACCACAGAAGCAAATAGCGGAATACCGATGACGCATGACCATATATTGGCAGTTTCCAAAGGTGGTGATATAGCGTTTCCCTCTCGAGTGAGTTACAGTCGTAGGGGCACAGCAATGCTGTGCCCCTACATCTTGGACGAAGCGAGTGTACCTCATTAAACTGAGAACCGCTATACGTCATTTGAAAATGTGTGTTTAGCTTGTCGTTCCTGTAATGAATTTAAAGGTGAAGCAACCGAAGCGAAAGACCCCGTAACAGCAGATACTATTAAGCTTTTTAATCCTCGCACTTCTCAATGGGATGACCAGAGCATCACTTGTAAAACATGCTTTCACAGATAAATGGAATTTGACTACTACTGGCGTTTGATTTTTTTTTCGATTATACTTGCATATTTTTTCTCTATTCACTTCAAAAAACTAATTTTCGCTATTACCACTGCATCGTTTATAACTCCGGAAAGAGTAAAAATTCCTACCAGCTTCTTAACATAAGTTAATATACTTTATTTATGCAACAATGGAACCCTACGATGTCGTAATTATCGGCGCTGGACATAATGCTCTAACTTGCGCTGCTTATCTCCTTAAAGCTGGTTACAGCGTCTTATTATTAGAAGGACGTTCGATTCCTGGAGGAGGTGCGACAACTGAAGAACTTATGCCGGATGAAGCACCCGGATTCATGTTTAATCCTTGTGCTATTAATCACTTATTTATTTTTTTAGGCTCGGTAATCGAAGAATTAGAATTACACAAATACGGATTAGAATACCTATTTTGCGACCCAGTGGTATTTTGCCCGCATCCAGATGGTAAGTATTTTTTAGCACATAAATCGGTGGAAAAGACATGTGCCGAAATTGCTCGTTTTAGCCAGCATGATGCCGAAAAATACGCCGAGTATGCCGAGTTTTGGCAGCGGTTTATCAAAGCAGTTCAACCATTTTTCAGCGCTGCACCAAAATCCGTTGTCGATATTGTCGGTAGCTATGGATTCAAACATCTCCAAGATTTCTTTTCCATCCTGGGTGGTGCAGATACTACCCTCGATTTAGTTCGCACCTTGTTAAGCAGTCCCGTCGATAATATCAATGAGTACTTTGACGAAGAGTTTGTTAAAGCACCGCTAGCACGACTTTCCGCTGAATTAAGTTCGCCACCTTCGCAAAAAGCAATGTCATTTGGGGCGATGATGATGGCATTGCGACACAACCCCGGTATGGCACGTCCCCTTGGCGGTACTGGTGGAATTACTAAGGCTTTGGTAAATTGCGTTACTAGTTTAGGCGGTACGATTCTCACCGACCAAAGGGTTGAGAAGGTATTGGTAGATGACGGAAAAGCGGTTGGAGTACGGGTAAGTAATGGTAAAGAATACCGCGCTAGTAAAGGTGTAATTTCGAGTTTGGATGCCAAGCGGTTGTTTTTGCAGTTGATGGATACAAGCGATGTCGATAGTGCAGATGCAAATTTGCGCGATCGCTTGGAACGTCGCATAGTTAATAATAACGAGACGATTCTCAAAATCGATTGCGCGTTGTCGGAACCATTGCGGTTTGAACATCACCAGCACAGAGATGAGTATTTAATTGGTTCGATTTTGATTGCCGATTCGGTTAATCATGTCGAACAAGCGCACAGCGAAATTACTTTAGGTAAAATTCCCGATGAAAATCCGTCGATGTATGTAGTCATGCCTACCGGACTCGACCCATCGATGGCTCCCGAAGGCAAGCATACGCTATGGATTGAGTTTTTTGCACCGTATCAAATTGCGGGTGCAGAAGGTACGGGGTTAAAGGGTACGGGTTGGACGGATGAATTGAAGAATAAAGTTGCCGATAGAGTGTTGGCAAAATTGGCGGAATATTCGCCGAATCTCAAACATTCGATTATTGCCCGTCACGTCGAAAGTCCCGCAGAATTAGCACAAAGGTTGGGGAGTTACGGGGGAAATTACTATCACATTGATATGACTTTAGACCAGATGTTATGCTTCCGTCCGTTACCCGAATTGGCTAATTATAAAACCCCGATTCATAACTTGTATTTGACAGGTGCGGGGACGCATCCAGGTGGTTCGATTTCAGGTTTACCGGGACGCAATTGTGCACGCATGTTTTTGCAGACGCAGCAACCTGTAATTCAGACGTTGAAGGATGCGGGGAGTTCAATTAAGTCTACGGTGGAATCGGTGTTTAAGATTAATACGTAGGTAAAATAATGCCCTTACCCTGAAAGGGCTTGTTTTTACCAATTTTTCAGAATTTTTTTAAATTCATAGTAAAAACCTGGCGTTGCTGAATCCGGGTATGAATTTATCTCACGCAGAGGAGCCAGTGCGTTGCGCGGGTCAAGAGCGTTGTAGCATCTGGCGTGGCGCAGAGGCGCGGAGAGTAAGAGTTTTAATATGCTCTATTTTTAATTTCATACTTTAATTCAGCAACGCCAAAAACTTGATTCCGCCTTAGGTTATAAACCCAAGTTTCATAGTCCAAGTTCATTAAAATAAACTGATTTTATCATATTAAAACTTGATTTTAAAGCGTTTCAATTTTGGTATTTTAACTTTTTTTAGCTTTAATTTCTTTTTTAGCAGCTTTTTAGCTTCTTCAATTTTATTTTTAAAACTTTTTTCTGCTGCCTTAAAACCTTTTAAAGGAACTTGCTCGACTTGTTTACTTCTATGCTTGCCTGTTTTACACCAATATGCAAAGTGTTCGCAGTTATTAAATAATAAATGATACTTTTTTTCATCTAATCTCTTTTTAGCTCTTTTAATTACACGTTGTGATGAGTAACTAAATTTATGCTCTTTTACATGGATTTTTTTACCATACCATTCAGTTTTTTTGTATAGCTTGCTGCGTCTAATTTTATCTCCCCAATAATGAATAACTCGATTATCGCCAATATAAATTCCATGATGAGTGAACTTAACTCCCTTGTGCCATATGTAAATATAAATATGGTCGCCTACTTTCATATTTTAATCCATCTTAAACACCCGATTAAAACCGTTATAATCTAAAGTGTTTGATGCTAATAATTGTAAAAATACGGTATAAAATATCAAGTTTTGGTAAATTAAAAGACTTAATTGATGATGGGCGGGCGAGATGTTTATCCTACAATCTCCTAGAATGTATATAATTTATTTCTTGGAAGTCCTTAAGTATACTTAATTAAAGTTAGTCACATCACATATGCCAGCAGAAACCATAACACTCAAAATTCCCGAACTACTTTACCTGCGCTTAGTCAATACTTCCCGTGCAACCCAACGTCCATTAGAAGAGATAATAATTCGCGCATTGCAAATGGGTAGTCCCCCAGAATGGGATGATGTACCCGAAGAATTTCAAGCTGAACTTGCAGCATTGGACAAGTTAGATGATAATACTCTTTGGCAAATTGCTCGGAGTCGTAAAACTGTAACCGATATGGAACGTTACAACCAGCTACTCGATGGCAATTCAAGTGGTACGCTTACACAAACGGAACGTTTAGAGTTAACGGCGTTGCGCCATGATGCTGACTTGTTTATGCTACGCAAAGCCCAAGCTGCTGTTCTACTTCGTTGGCGAGGACATCGCTTGCCAAATCCTTAGTTTATTGTGTCTACTTATATTCCTGAAAACCTACGAAATCAAATTGCAGTACACGACCAAAGCCGTTGTTGCTACTGTTTAACCACCGAAGCAAATAGCGGAATTGCGATGACACATGACCATATTCTGCCTATATCCAAAGGTGGGGATACATCTTTTAATAATGTTTGTTTAGCTTGTCGTTCGTGTAATGAATTTAAGAGTGATTCAGTTGAAGCAATAGATCCATTAACTGGGGAAACTACAACACTTTTTAATCCGCGCACTCAGATTTGGTCTGAACATTTCGCATGGAGTGCAGACGCTATAAAAATTGAAGGCTTAACAGTTATTGGTCGGGTTACAATTATACGCTTGCGAATGAACAATCCAGTTATTATTGTTGCACGTAGGCGTTGGGTAATAAGTGGTTGGCATCCACAATTAGATTAAATGCGATGCACAAAGTACATAGCTTCTATGATTTTTTGCTCGCGCGATACTGTGCCTGTATAGCTGAACTTTTTTTGCGCTAGCCGGAATCTATTCCTTTATAGATATATGATGTCTTCCCCACTACCGATAAAAAGGGTGGCGAAACCTGATGTAATGGACATGGTGTAGCTAAAGCTGGAACAGATGAGCGATCGCGTTTTGATTCTCGGCGGACGAGGACGAATAGGCAGTAGTGTGGCACAGGATATTGTCGCCCATACAGCGGCTGAAGTTACTATTACCGGACGTACTCCAGCAACTAAAACCGTTGATAATGTCAAGTATTTAGAGTTAGACTTGGCAGAAGCAGAAAAATTGGAAACGGCGATCGCATCCTCGACTCTCGTCATCCACTGTGCTGGACCATTTCATTACCGCGATGCCAAAGTTATCAAACTCTGTATCGAACACGGTGTTAACTATCTCGATGTCAGCGACCATCGGTCGTTTACTATCAAAGCTCTAAAATATCACGATGAAGCTGTAGCTGCGGGTGTTACGGCAATTGTTAATACAGGTATTTTCCCTGGTATTTCTAATAGCATGGTACGCCATGATGTTGAACAGTTTGATATTCCAGAAACAATTCATTTAAGCTATTTGGTTGCGGGTTCGGGTGGTGCCGGTGTAACGGTGATGCGAACGACGTTTCTAGGATTACAAAATCCCTTCGATACCTGGATAGATGGTCAATGGCAGCAAGTCAAACCTTATACTAAACGCGAAATTGTTAACTTTCCCCAACCTTTCGGACGCTGCGGGGTTTACTGGTTCGATATGCCCGAAACTTTTACTTTACCGAAAGCTTTCCCGACAATCAAGAATGTAATTACTAAGTTTGGTTCGGTTCCCGATTTTTACAACCGCTTGACTTGGATTGCTGCTAATATATTCCCGAAGTCATGGATACAAAGCAAGTTTGGGGTCGAGTTTTTATCGAATGTTAGCCATACAATGACCGATGTCACCGATAATTTTAGCGGTATCGGTGTTGCGGTTCGTTCGGAAGTATGCGGAGAGAAAGATGGTAAAATTGCTACCTATTGTTCCAGCTTAGTGCATAATAATACGGCGACGGCATCGGGCATTGGTACGGGTACTATCGCTCAATTATTACTTGAAGGGAAATTTAGTAAGCCCGGTGTTTATCCAGTTGAAGAAGCATTGCCAACTGATTTATTCATAAATGCAATGCAGAGTCGAGGCATAGTAATTAATGGTAATTGGTTATAATTAATACTTGGTTTCCGATAAGTCTGCTAATTTTAAGCATTGTCTAGAATTGGTCTAAATTTGCTTTTATTTAAAAACTTATTATTACTAGGGTGCTTGCTGTGATTTGTTAAACATGGATGCGCCGATAATTATAATCTAAATTCGTATAAAAATCTCGTTTCATTTACATATTCATAATGCAAGTTTGAGATGCTATGCTTTGAGAGGAATCTCCCACCTTGCACCATGCCCTTACGGGCACAGTAAGTCCCAAGGGGACACGCTACGCAAACGTGAGTGCCAATAAGAAATGAAAATATAAAAAGAATGTGAAACTGTTGTATTTAAAACGGAATTTCGGTAAGATTAATTTTGTAAATCAAATCTTTATTCGCTCGTTGCATGTTATGAGCCTGTATTTGTAAGCTGTTGTGGAACCTGAAAGATGTATCGAGTTTAATCCGTAAATCTGTTTATATCTGGAAATTAGATAGTTAACTTTATACATCTTTTTGATTCGGTTTATAAAGAAGTTCTAAGTTAATAATTGGAAGTAAAGGCGTTAACCGAGTCAAGAGAAGCGAGCGAATCTCAAGTAATAGTATATAATGCGCTTGATAACACATTATATACCTGCGAGCATAGCGAGTCATTAGTTAAATATTTTGCTATTAACCCTAAGTTTCTTTGGATATTTTTTTAGATATGCAGAATAAATCTCGTCTTAGCTCTTTTGTTGCGTCTTTGAATCGAGCTTTTTATCAAGCTTGTTCGCATTCAGCCAAACCAGTAGTTTTAGTAGTCGATAGCAACATTGACAACTTGGATTTAACAGCAAAACTACTTGATTCGTATGGTTGTTCGGTAATTACAGCAATTGATGGTAAAGCTGCTTTGACTCTGATCGAAGAACTCAAACCAGCTTTGATAGTAGCAGAATTAATGCTACCGAAAATTGATGGTATTAGTTTGAGTTGGCTTTTGCGACAGAGTGGAAACTTCGTTCCAATTGTTGCATTAACCAGCTTACCAAGCGATTTGTTTGGTGATGACGCAATGCTTGCTGGTTTTAATGAGTATATCGAAAAACCGTTTCAATTTGAAGCCTTAGAAAGCGTGCTTACTCGTTATTTGAATCTGCCACCTTCTCCTTTTTGACTTTTGGAATCGAATCGGGGTCGCGGACTGAAGGACTACTTTTTAAAATAGCAATAATTCCAGTAATTTGAGCATCTAAATTTGTATCTATCAACAGTAAAATTACACCTGTGCCAATTATTTCTTCAAGCAAAGTTTGTAGTCGTGGTTTGATGTAGATATCGAGTTGCCTACGCAATTCCTCAGCAAAGTCATAACGTTCGTTTTCGAGTAGTAATTTTTCTGATGGAGTCAGAATTTTTTCGATTACAATTGCCAACTTTTCGTCAAAAAACTGGCAAATAATCTTTTCTGGACGACGACCCAATTCTTCTAAATAAAAAGCTTGGAGTCGTTGTGTTAAATTGCGTTCGACTTGTCCCCGTGTTAAATTAGATACATTCATAATCAATTAATTATCAGTTGACTTAACTTTATTATTCAAATTCATCAACCGTAGCAGGCTCTCCACTACCACTATTATTAGCAGCAACATCGCGTTCGTACCACTTCATCAAAGGAGTAGAACTAATGCCATGAACAAGCACCGAAACAACAATAACTGTATAAGTAATCCAAGCAATTTGGTCGCCAAGTTCCCCCTTTAAACCATGACCAAAAGCATAACCAAGATAATACAACGAACCAACCCCGCGAATTCCAAACCAACCTAATAATAAACGAGTTCGAGAGTCCATATTCCGACGACGACTGTTTGATGGACGTTTACCAATCGTGCTTATCCAAGCTCCTACAGGTCTGATAACTACAAACAATAATACAATCACTACAAGCGATTGAAACGCATAATTCATCATTGGTTTGAATAATAAAATTGACCCCAATAATAAAATCGTCGCTATTTCCAAAAGCTTCTCGATGCGTTCAATAAATTCTAATTGTGCTAATGGCTTTTCGGGATTGCGGTAACTACTCTGCATTACCAATCCGGCAACAAATACAGCTAGAAAACCATACCCATTTATAACTTCCGTTAACGAATAAGTTAATAAAATCGCACTTACCGCGACAAAAACTTCCATTGATTCGTCTGTCGGACGGATGCGCTGCACGCGACGGTCGAGCCAAACTATTGCTTTGGCAACAACGATTCCCATTACTAACCCTGTTGCGATCGCCCAGATTAAATCAACAGCAATCCACTCTTTTAACCAATTATTCCAATTATTATCTTCAAGCGAGTGGATACCAAAATAAACGAAAGGAAATGCCAGCGCATCATTTAATCCACCTTCGGAAGTTAAGCCAAACCGCAATTCATCTTTATCTTTGATATCTGTTAATTGTACTTCCGAAGCAAGCACTGGGTCGGTTGGTGCAAGAATTGCCCCAAATAAAACTGCCGCACCCCAATCCATACCTAATATAAATTTGCCAACCGCTGCTAATGCAAAAATTGAAATCGGCATTAACAGCGCAATCAAACGGATAGTAATATCCCACGACCGCAATTTTAGCGGACGAATAATTTTTAAACCGCAGCCAAAAACCGAAATAATCACGACCATTTCGGAAACTCGCTCTAAAATTTCGGCATTAAATACCTCATTCCGGCGTAATTCAATCAAACCAAAGCCATAGGGGCCTAAAATAATACCAACTACAAGGTAAATAAGCGCAAACGATAATGGTAAACGCGAAATCCATCCCGAACCGAGCGTTACCGTCAGTAAGAGTAGACCGATTACTAATAAATAAATGATGTAAATATCAACCATATAAATTCAAATAAGTGAAAAATTCGGGATAAAAGTAATAAAGATTACGGATTCATTTTTGCTAGTGTGTATATCTCTTGATATTTAGCTTTGAAATACTAATATTGGCATCATCACTCTAATTGCTATTAGGTATAATTAAAAATGACCCTACGGTAGATTTATACAAGTAGCTTTAAGAGATAATTATAGATTCCCGACAAATTTTACAAAGTCGGGAATCTTAGCAAAAATTAATTTTCATCAAAAATAGAATATTGCATCTACCAAAATAAATATATATTAAACTAAAGTTCTTAAAAGTAGAAAAGCGTAAGCGTTCATTCTTCTACTTGTGACCCCTTTCACCCCCGATCCATATAGCCACTTCGGTATGGTAGGTTAAATTGAATAAGGTAAAAATCAAGAAGCAGGCATTACATACAAGATAATTCCTCCTAAGCGAGCTTTATCCTTACCTTGCTTTTAAATTAGTGAAGTTAACAATTCAAGTTTTAGGCAGTTTGTAATCATTACAAATTATTGATGCTAAATAGATTTACCATCAACTTGAATCTTTATCTCGAATGAATTCGATTAAAACGGCAAAATAGTCTATTTTCACAATTTGAAAAGAGCGAACCTAATTAGACACAAGCTGATTGTGATATTAAACGGTGCATAAAAGGAGGGTTAGATGAGTCGTCTATTTTATGAAAGTTCGGTATCGTATCGAGGATATCTGATTATTCCATTTGTATTTAATCAAGTCGATGGTCACGAAATCTACTCCTACAAGCTTTTATCGCAAATAGGACATCAAAGCCAATTTCACAAATCTGAGAATCCAGCCGGAATTTACGGAGGTAGCATTGACAATATCATCGATATCGCAAAAGAGCATCTCGACCAAAATATCGAATTTATAAGTACTGAAGATACCTTTAAATGTCGTTACACCTTCCGTAACAACCTCATCGTTGTCTGCCAAGAAGCAGGAAAATATTTTTACGACCATTACCCACCGGATACCTTGAATAATATTGCCGCACCAAAAATATTCAAATCTGAATATGACTGCATCAGCTGGATAAAGCAAGGAATCGATGGTTTGCACGTTCGCAGACGGGTCAGCTAAGTTTTTCATTTCCCTAATCGTAGACCGTAGACCGTAGGGTGCGTTAGCTGAAAGCGTAACGCACCGTTTTATTTAATTAGCCGCACTAACCAAAATTTTATCGCTTCCGTTTAGGTAAAACTTCGTAATTAATTTTACAGACGACGAACCAAGATTGCTGAAAGTAGACTGAATTATTCAGATTCAAGTTTATGACAGCAAATAGGAATTTAAATATATGGGGATTGTAATTTTTTTGGTTGCTTTAGTCGGAGTTGTTGTTGCGATCGCAATTAGTGGCTACAACGATTTAGTTAAGCTTCGCAACCGTTATAAAAACGCCTATTCCCAAATTGATGTGCAGCTACAGCGACGTTATGACCTGATTCCAAATTTGGTGGAAACTGCAAAGGGGTATATGAAACACGAACGCGAAACCCTCGAAGCGGTAATTAATGCACGCAATTCGGCGATTTCAGCCAGCGGTAGGGCAGCACAAAATCCCGGAGACCCACTTTCGATGCAGCAGTTGGGTAATGCGGAAGCTGTACTGTCGGGTGCATTAAGTCGATTGATGGTGATTTCAGAATCATACCCCGAATTGAAAGCCGACCAAACGATGAGCCGAGTGATGGAGGAATTATCCTCGACAGAAAACCGGATTGCGTTTGCCCGTCAGGCATTTAACGATGGAGTCACCTTGTATAATACTAAGCGCGAAGTGTTTCCTAGTAACTTGATTGCCGATACATTCAATTTTGCTACTGCTGATTTGCTGCCAGAATCTGCACCCGAAGTCAAAACAGCCCCCCGCGTGTCATTTTAAACAGCTATGAATTTTTTTGAAAATCAGGATCGGGCACGCCAAAACACGCAAAAGCTAATTGGTTTATTCGCGCTGTCGATTGCAGTAATGATTGTAGCAATTTACATTGCTTCGTTGTTCTTCTTCCGTCTGGCACCGCGAATTTGGTGGCATCCGCAACTATTCTTGGCTGTCGCTGCGGTGACGACAACTGCGATCGCACTTGCTAGCACATATAAAATGCTTTATTTGCGCGATGGAGGATGGGTGATTGCCGAACAGCTGGGGGGACGGCAGCTAATACCCGATATGGCAAGCGAACAAGAACGGCAACTATTAAATATTGTTGAGGAAATGGCGATCGCATCGGGTATTTCGGTTCCGGAAATCTATATTCTCGACCGCGAACCGAGTGTTAATGCTTTTGCAGCCGGGTTTACACCGAATGACGCAGTAATCGGCGTTACTAGCGGTTCGCTGTTACAACTCAACCGCGATGAATTGCAAGGTGTAATTGGGCACGAATTTAGTCATATTCTCAATGGAGATATGGCTTTAAATTTGCGCTTGATGGGATTACTGCATGGAATTTTATTCATTTACTTAACTGGCGAATTGATATTGCGATCGCGTACTTGGTGGTTCTTTGGGTCGTCGAATGATGATGACCGCAGCCAAAGAGCGTCGATATGGGTTTTCGGCTTGGCACTGATGGCAATTGGTAGTATAGGTTTTTTCCTTGGTAGCTTAATTAAAGCTGCTATTTCGCGGCAGCGCGAATTTCTTGCTGATGCTTCCGCAGTTCAATTTACCCGCAACCCCGACGGTTTGGCTGGAGCATTTGAAAAGCTTGAAGCAATCGATTCGCGTATGGTTTCACCTCATGCTGCTGCTGCGAGTCACATGTTTTTTGCCAAAGCGCTCAATTTCAACTTTTTGGAAGAAATGTTTGCGACTCACCCACCTCTCAACGAGCGGATTAGCAGAATTAAAGGTGTAAAAATACACAATCAGGCTCCGAAGTTGTCTTCTAGAGGTTCGCATTCTCAAGATTCAATGGCAATGGGTTTTGCTGGTGGTAGTAGTCCAAATACAACTGCATCCGTGACTCCCGAATCAGTAGTTAACCAAGTTGGCAGCGTTACACCCGAACACTTTGCCCACGCTCAAGCTTTGTTAGATGAGTTACCCGAATCGATACGTTTGGGTGTGAGAGAACAACAGGGTGCGATCGCAATTTTGTTTGCCCTCGCTTTCGATGCTCAAAATCCTCAAATTCACGAGCGTCAACTTGCTTGGTTGCGCGAAGTTCAACCGAGCGAGTTAGTCGAACAAGCTGTATCGCTGAGTATTAATATTGCCGAGTTGAATCCGAGTATTCGCTTACCGCTAGTCGATCTAACAATACCCGCACTGCGTCAATTACCTGCAAAGGAATGCCAGCGCGTTTGTAAATGCATTCAAGGTTTGGGGATAGCTAAGGGCAAGTTATCCTTGTCGGATTTTGTGTTGCAATTAATACTGTGGCATCGCCTGGAGTCTCATCTCAATCCGGTTGCAAATATAACAACACAATTTAATTCTATCGATGAAATTTGGTCAGATTGCTTGGTAGTACTATCGGTTTTGGCACGAATTGGCGAAACTCGTCCCGATTCGATCGCATACGCATTTCGTTCCGGAGTTTTTCGGCTTCCGAATGCTTCAGGGCAACAACCCGAAGCCCCAATCAATTGTAGCTTTGCCGATGTCAAAAAAAGTATCGAACGCTTGCGGCTTGCTAGTCCCAAACTTAAACAAGCGATTGTCGATGCTTGCGCCCACACGGTACTGTTAGATAATAAAGTCAGCGACGATGAAGGGAATTTACTGCGCACGATCGCAATTACTCTCGATTGCCCTATTCCCCCATTTTTAAAGATGCGTCGCAATCCGAAAAAACAAACTTCCCGCACGACATCATAAATTTTGGCAAACAAGATCCCCAGCAACCTTTACGTGCGTCGGGGATCTGAGTCTCTTTTAAATCTAATAGTTACATCTGGTTGCGACCAATAATTTTGGCTACAATAATTTGTATATTACATTTGATACCAGTTTAAATACTCAATTAAATAAATTAAATTTTATTAAAAATATTCAAAGCAAATTTGCCTGATTTAGAGTTGAATAACTTGATTGATATATAGTAATATACGACTATTTATTTAAACGGGGAATCAACGGCTGTGCGGAATGATTTGCAAGGGTTGGAGATTAGTTTGAAAGAACTGCAACAATTGACGGCTTTGCCAGTAAATGATGAACTCATACGTGTTATTAGACATCTCCGAAAAATCAAAGATAAATTCTTAGAAAAAATTCAGGGACCAGAAGCTGCAACTGCCTATTTCATTGGTATATCAACGGTTGTTTTTAGTTACTTTCTATTTACTGTTTTTGTTGGCTTATTTGCACCAGGTTTAACGATTCCTTCGTGGATATTATTTTTGACTTTAATAATTGGTGGTGGCTCTTTAGCCCAATTAGGTTTTTATTTAATTTGGAAGCAGCGTAACAAAATCGTTAGAGCAAATATCACTCATTCGTTAAGAATTTTGTTAAGCGATGTTGAAAGATATAATAATGTCATTAAAGCCATATATATCAACGACCAAATTGAAGCCGTAGGTAATCAAGATGTCGGTATCAAAGAGCGAAACCGAGTTCTTGATGCTTTGAAACTGACGCGAACCGATTTGATCCGTGCTTTAAAAACAGAAAGGATTTTACGCGAGAATAAAAACTTTATTATTAGCAATAATGAATTATTTGCAAATAATTTGCCAACACTAAGTGCAATGCAAGTCAGCGAACAAGCAAGCGAACACGGAAGGTTGTTGAATGAAGCTTTACAGATTGCTTTAGATGTGCAGTTAGAAATGAAGCGTTTACAAAGCCAGGGTTAGTCCATGTAACGCACGCATAAAGCGTCTCGATTTCGCTTAATACCTCAATGGGATGACACGCTGACTTGGTAAAGGTCTAATATAAAGTAGTCTGAATTAATATTAATCTTTACAAACTCCTTTAAAAAAGGTTCGCGTTACTCAGCATGGACTGGAAAGAGATATCTGGGAATTGGGTGTTAATTCCTCCCAAACCTGTCGGAATCGTACATTTTCTTGGTGGTGCGTTCGTTGCAACTGCACCGCACGTCACGTATCGTTTATTATTGGAAGCGATCGCCGAAAAAGGTTACATAGTCATCGCTACACAATTTGTCAATACATTCGACCATAGCGCGATCGCAGAGCAAGTGCTTCGCAATTTTGAACGCGCTTTGATTCGGTTGGAAGAACGCGGTATCTTAGGTAATGGATATTTTCCGATTTATGGGATAGGACACAGTATGGGTTGCAAGCTCCACTTATTGATTGGGAGTCGTTACCCTGTTGAACGTGCTGGGAATGTATTGATTTCCTTCAATAATTTTGCCGCACGGGATGCAGTTCCCTTAATGGAACAATTCAATACCGCGTTTGCAAATACTTCATTTTCGGTTGAATTTACCCCTTCACCCGCACAAACGAATGATATAATCCGCGAACATTATCGGGTACGTCGCAATCTGCTAATCAAGTTCACGAACGATACTATTGACCAATCTGTGATTTTGAGCGAGATTTTACAAGAACGCTTTTCTGAGATGGTAACAATACAAATACTCGCAGGAAGTCATACTACACCTTTAGGTCAAGATATGAAATGGCAGGCAGGACGCGACTTCAACCCATTCGACGCTTTCGGACAATGGTTTAAGCAAGAAGTATTCCGCGACCTCAATCAACTTAAACGTACTATTCTGTTTTGGTTGAATCCTTTGTCACCACCGTGATTGGCGTTTTGACAGCAGAATTTAGAAGACAGGAGACGGGAGACAGGAGAGAAAAGGCTTTATATACGGTTTTTAGACTTTAGCACTGTACTTCATCTAGTTGCAATCCGCTGTATATAATGGCTTTGATGGGGCAAATACTGGATTACAAGTGTTAAATTATTTGGCGGCTATCATATCCTTTATGTTTCAAATCTTGGTAATTGATGATGACCCCGCAGTACTGATATTATTAAAACGAATGTTGGTAAGGCAAGGTTATGAGGTAGTCGCTGCTAGTAATGGCGAAGAAGGAATCGCTCAAGCATTGACTTCTCATCCAGCATTAATTATCTGCGATTGGATGATGCCGGGATTAAGTGGAATTGAGGTTTGTCGGCATATCAAGGCAGATTCAAAATTAGCAACGACATTTTTTATACTATTAACTTCGCTAGATTCAGTTGCCGACAGGGTTAAAGGATTGGATGCTGGTGCTGATGATTTTATCTCAAAACCGATCGAACAAAACGAACTCCAAGCCAGGGTGAGAGCGGGGTTGCGGTTGCATCAATTGAGTCGGGATTTGAAAACGCAAAAGCAAATGCTCGAAGACGAACTTACCGAAGCTTCCGAATACGTGCGATCGCTTCTCCCTCCTCCCATGTCCGAACCCCTAACAATCAACTTTCGATTTATTCCTTCGCTGCAACTCGGTGGTGATTGTTTCGATTATTATTGGCTTGATAATGATTCTCTAGCAGTTTACTTGCTTGATGCTGCCGGTCACGGACTTAAAGCCACACTCCCATCGATTTCGGTGCTAAATTTATTGCGATCGCGTGCGTTACAAAACCTTAATTATTACCAACCAAGCGAGGTACTCAAAGCGCTAAACGAAACCTTTCAAATGAGCTATCAAAATGATAAATATTTTACGATTTGGTACGGTGTATACAACCGCACTAATCGTCAATTAATTTACTCTAGCGCAGGTCATCCACCAGCAGTATTAATATCCGGCAATACCACTAGCACCGAAGTCCAATTATTAAGAACTTCTGGAATGCCAGTTGGTATGTTTCCGGATGCAAAATATATTGATGGGCATTGCAAGATAGAAGACAACAGCGCTCTTTATCTTTTTAGCGATGGTGCTTATGAAATCACTAAAGCTGATGGAACGCTTTGGGGTTTAGACGCTTTTATTAAGATGCTAATTCATTCTCCTCATCCCTTACATTCTCGGCTTAACGAGGTTTTAAATCACCTAACAACCTTGAACGGCAAAGATATTTTTGATGATGATTTATCAATACTTCAAGTTAGATTTGATTAATTTAAGTCATTGACATCAATGATTTTTTAAACTCGTCCTGATTGGCAAAAATTTCAAACACCTTATCCATACCAGTTAGTTCAAATAGTATGCGAATTTGCTCGTTAATCGAACATAGTACTAATTTACTATTTGCTGCTCTCAATGTTTTGAAGGCTAATACCAAAGCCCCAAGTCCGGAACTGTCCATAAATGTCACATTCTTTAAATCGATTAAAACAAGTTGTGTACCATCTTCTACTATTTCGGTAATTTCTTGTCGGAATGCTTGCGATTTAGTGGCATCTAAACTTCCACTTGGTTGAAATATTTTTACTTGTGTCAACATATAAGAGTGAAATGGATTGAAAAAATGAGGTTTAGACTATTATACGCTCATAGTAATTCATTTGAAAAATTGTTGCCAACCTAATATTAATAATATTAGCGATGCTAGGTTGTTACACTATACGGGAAACTGTAAAGCGTCTTCAGCACACAAAAAATCTCAAATTATGAATTTTAGGGCTGAAGCCCAACTACAAGCCAATCAACCCATTAAAAATAACGTGGGGGAGTACCAGAATCGACTGTTGAATAAGTCATAAATATTGTTGTAAACAAGAATGGAACAGCGATATTTAGTAATTAGGAACTGGAGATTGGGTGTTATTAACTCATCGCGTTGAGAGCCACGATTATCAATATCTAAACGAACTATAAGGCGGTTAATTGCATTTTTACTTTTGTTTTATAAACTAGTTTCAAGCATATTGCATCCTGATAGCTATCAGCAGATTATTTGTGCCGCACAGCCAATGCATAAGGCTAACGCTTCTATTTATTAGTATTCCCTGTTTTGGTAGGCGACAAACATTTTTGGCAAAATTTAACTAATTAACTCTCTTTTGTAGACCCTACACCCCTACACCCTTACTAACTTTAGCTCGATACAGCAACTTTTCGCCCTGCCGATAACCGAGATATCTAACCTTGACGATTTCGCCTAATTGTGCTGCTCCTTCCATTAATTGGTGAAACTGCGGGTTATAGGGTATTTCATCTCCCACCGATGCGATCGCATCAATCCCCCAATCTTGCAGCAAGCGTTCGAGGGGTTTTTGTACCAGAGGTAATATATTCACTGCGGGTAACTGCGGATTTTCTCGTGCTTTATGTGCTGCTGTCGGAAACTGCAATAACAACGATTCCAGCAGTTGTAAACTCCCCTGCTGGAATTCTTGCTTTAGTATTTCACGTTGTTCGGAAAGTTGTTTATCCTTGATCGAATACTCGCGTTCTAAATCCGCAATCTTTTTTAATAATTCGGCTTCGTTAGTTTTGACTGTATTCGTTTCGACGTTAATTGTCTGATCGGAAAACTTTATTATTAATTCGCTCAAACTTAGTTTTAACACGGACGACAATTTGAGCAACACATCCACCCGCATTTGTTGAACTTCACCCCGACGCAACCGCAAAAGTTGCCGTTCCGAAACACCCGCAGCGCGAATCAGCGCTTTCAAGCTCGAAATACCGACTTTTTGAATCAATTCTTGCAGTTGCGGGGTAAAGTCACAATTAGTCATGATATTTAAACTTGGGGAAGGGGGAAGGGGGAAGGGAAAGCGTTAAAGAGTAAAGAAAAAATATTTTTAACTCTTAATACAAGAACTCTTAACTCTCAACTCCTAACTCTCAACTCTTAACTCCTAACTTCTAACTCTCAACTCTTAACTCCTAACTTCTAACTCTCAACTCTTAACTCTCAACTCCTAACTCTCAACTCCTAACTCTCAACTCCTAACTCTTAACTCCTAACTCCCTAATTATTCTTCTAGCAAACTCCGCAACATCCAAGCGGTTTTTTCATGGACTTGCATCCGTTGTGTCAACAAATCAGCTGTCGGTTCGTCGTTGACTTCTTCTAAAATGGGGAAAATTGAGCGTGCAGTCCGCACAACAGCTTCTTGTCCTTCTACAAGCAAGCGAATCATTTCTTTAGCTTTGGGAACTCCGGGTGTTTCGGGAATTGAACTAAGTTTGACATACTCGCTATAAGTACCTGGTGCAGGATAACCAAGCGAGCGAATTCGTTCAGCTATCAAATCTACTGCCAGCGCTAACTCGGTATACTGCGTTTCAAACATCAAATGTAAGGTTTGAAACATGGGTCCCGTTACATTCCAATGGAAATTATGGGTTTTGAGATACAGCGTGTAAGTATCTGCCAGCATACGCGACAAACCTTCAGCGATTTTAGCTCGATTCGCGTCGTCAATACTAATGTTTATAGAAGTTGCTTGAGTTGCCATAAAATTTTTCTCCTGATTACTTTTTAATTAGTGGTCGGTGGTCGGTAGTTAGTGGTCAGCGGTCGTATTTGTGTTAACTGACATACAACTAACAAAATTCTAAGCAAGATGCATCTTTAAAACGCTGCGGGGTGCTTTGCGAACTCTTGCAAGAATTGTTTCTTTGCCCAAACGTTGGCAAGCTTCGTAACGATGACAACCTGAAAAGCCGTAATATTGCCCATCTACTTCCAATACGTCTATTGGCTCTTGCTGTCCAATTTCTGCAATCGATTCCATCAATGCTTTAACTTTTTCTTGGTCGTTCACACGAGGCAAGGGCCGCCGAATCTGATTCAGTGGTATTTCTCGGACTTTATTCATAATCATGCTTTCTGCTACTAATTAATTTTTTCCCTTTCAGTGCTTATCAATAAATCATAGTCATTATGACTTCGTTTTGCAAGTAATTTGCGAATAAATTTTTGAGAGGGTGTGCTTGGAAGGAAAGGAGCAAAAGAAAACTATTTTCACATCCTCCCCTTGCATCCTTCTTTCTATGCTTCTGCCCTTCTGCCCTTCTGCCCTTCTCAATTGTGATGTTATGATTGAGACATTTTAAGTTACAAAAATCCTACAATCAGAATTAGGCATATTCGCTGTATTAAGATTGGGGCTAGGCAAGCAAAGCGTTTTTTCGATGAAAACAATTCTTGGGCGTTTATACTACACAACACTGACGGCATTTTGCGTGTTGGGTCTGACGGGAGCATCAGCGACTAAAGGCGACATCGATTTGAAAATTGGCATTGTGCAGAGGTTTGGCGATGACACCAAAGAACTGCTGCAACTCGCACCGACAAAAGGCGATCGCTTGTGGTTGAGCTTTAAAAATAGTAGTGGGGAACAAACGGTAGCAACAGAAAAACCCGTGAAGTTGGAAGTGGTAATGCAACAACGAGCGAAACCAGCCGTTGAGGAACGGTTAGTTTTAGGGATTTTCCGCACTTTTGAAACTGCTGAAGACAACGCCAATAAGTGGCGCTCCATGGGAATTGAAGTCGAAATCGCCCAACCCGAACGCTGGCAAGTTTGGGCAAAGCGAAGTGTATACAGTACTCCGTTGTTGCGACGTTTGCTATTACAGAGTTTGAAAGCAGGGGGTAAAACTAACCCTTTCCTTGAGACTAAAATAGTTAAGCAAGTGCCGCTTGTGAGTTGGGTGGCTGACAACAAGCGTTATGATTTGAATTCCTTGCGAATTAGCAGCGGTAAAAAGTTAATTCAGGTGAATGAAGGCAAAAAATTAGATTCCAAGTTAGATAGTTCCGACAAAGAAGATAAAAAGGATACGCTCAAACCAGCCAACGCTCGTTTGTTTCCTGGAGATTTGCAACTCCAGCCCAATGCTTACGGGAGTTATACGCTGGTTAATACAGTGCCAGTTGAGACATATTTACGTGGGGTTGTTCCCTACGAAATTGGTACGACTGCGCCAATGGCTGCTATGGAAGCACAGGCAATTATTGCCCGTACATACGCGCTCCGTAATGTCCGTAGATTTGCGGCAGATAACTATGAATTATGTGCCGATACGCACTGCCAAGTATATTCAGGACTGAAAGGAGTTTCGGCAAACACCGATAAGGCGATCGCAGCCACGCGAGGTATGGTTTTAACGTATAAAAACCAACTAGTTGACGCGCTGTATTCGGCTAGTACGGGTGGGGTTACAGCTTCATTTTCGGACGTGTGGAATGGCGACAACCGTGCGTATTTACGACCTGTGCTTGATTCAGCAAGTAATATTTGGAACTTGTCAGGGCAAAAACTTACAGATGAAAGAAATTTCCAAGCGTTTATTAATCAAAAAAAAGGATTTAATGAATCGGATTGGCAACTGTTCCGCTGGAGACGCGAAAGCAGTTTAGAAGATATTTCTAAAAGTTTGCAGAAATTCCTCAAAGTCAAAAAAAGCCCCTTTGCTAAGTTTAAAGAACTTCGGGAAATGAAAGTTGCAGAACGCAGTTCTAGCGGACGCATTCTCAAGCTTGACATTGAAACCGAAATCGGCTCGTTTAATTTAAAGAAAGATGAAGTTCGCAGTGCTTTTGCAGCACCGATTAGTACTCTATTTTACCTCGAACCATTGAGCAAAGATGGATTGCAGCTATCTGGATATGCCTTTGTCGGTGGAGGAATGGGACATGGAGTCGGCTTAAGCCAAGTTGGAGCGCAAAATCTCGCTAAACTGGGTTGGTCGAGTACTAACATTCTCCAGTTCTATTATCCCGACACCCAAATTCAAGTTCTTAGCAACAAAATCAAGCAATAAAAATATTCGAGAAAGTGTTGACAAATTACCGATTTTATAGTTAATTTTTAGCAAATTTTAATTTAAGTCGCTCTCTTATTTTTATTTAAAAACGAAAAGAAGCAGCCACATAAGCGAGAAAAATTTTCCCGATTTGTGCTGCTTACTTTTATATATTTCTCTACAGAATTAAGGAATGAATGCGAACAAAGCCATGTGTGAGGTGTCGTCTCTTAGTAGAGTTCTTCTTCTTTGTGGGTTTGGATGGTGCAGTCAGAAGTTGGATAAGCAACGCAAGTCAATACATATCCACCTTCCATTTGGTCATCATCTAAAAACGATTGGTCGGATTGGTCAACAGAACCAGCAGTGATTTTACCAGCACAGGTTGAGCAAGCGCCAGCGCGGCAGGAGTAGGGCAGATCGATGCCAGCTTCTTCCGCAGCGTCTAGAATATAAGTATCATCAGGGCAATCGATAGTGGTATTTAAACCTTCAGATTCGTTGACGAGTGTTACTTTGAAACTTGCCATTTTTCTAATCCTCTCTTTGCAAACCGACAGTATAAGTTCTTTTAAAGCAACTGTAACGGCTAATCCGACATCGGCAGCCGTCGATGCAATTTTGCTTCAATTCTGATACTACGAGAAAAAGTCAATTATATAACCTGAAATCGACCGCGATTAGTAATGAGATTTAGTTGGTTAATCTAGATAAGTTTTAGTTATGTATTTGGGAAGTAATTGGTTAAATTATTAGATAATTTTATAGTTATTTAAAAAATTTTTGCTTTATGCAATAAATTGCTATAAATATGCATATTATCTAAGTGGCGATAGTAAGTAGGTCGTAAGAATAAAGCAAACTGGTTATGGTCGTCAGTTGTCAGTTGTCAGTGGTCATTGTCATGGGTCGTTGGTAAGGGTTAAAAGTATATAAATTATGTCTTAACAACATACTTATTTTTATTTCCACTTACTTAACTTAAGTGTAGGTCTAAATATTCCGCCTTAAACAAAAATCGAGTCATTGAACTGGTAGTAATAATGTCCCATTCCTCAGCTTACGAACAAACGGCAAGCATCGGTATAGGTTTAATTGGTACTGGGTATGCAGCCAAGTTACGATGTGAAGCGTTGCGTCATGAGTCACGCGCTAAATTGATTGCTGTTGCCGGACACACATTAGAACAAACCGAAGCATTTGCTGCATCGTATCAAGCTTTATCGATGAGTAGTTGGCAGCAAGTAATTGAACGCGACGATGTGGACTTAATTATTATATGTACCATTAACCGCGACCATAGCGCGATCGCTTCAAATGCACTCCGCGCTGGTAAGCATGTTGTAGTTGAGTATCCTTTAGCTTTGGATGTTGCTGCGGGTGAAGCACTCATTGATGAAGCAAAAACTCAAAACAAACTCCTCCACGTCGAACATATCGAACTTCTTGGTGGTATGCATCAAGCTATTAAGCAATACTTACCAGAAATCGGGCATGTGTTTTATGTGCGCTACAACACCATTAAACCTCAGCATCCCGCACCCCGCAAGTGGACTTACAACCACGAGATGTTTGGGTTTCCCCTCACAGGTGCGATATCGCGGTTGCATCGTCTAACCGATTTATTCGGTGAAGTTTTAACTCTTAACTGTCACAACCGCTTTTGGCAAGTGGAACCTGAATATTACCAAAGTTGTTTTTGCATTGCCCAATTATCGTTTGAGAGCGGATTGTTAGGGCAAGTGATTTATGCTAAAGGTGAAACTTTATGGCAAGCAGAACGTAAATTTGAAGTTCACGGCGAAAATGGCGGTTTAATTTTTAATGAGGAGACAGGTGTTTTAGTACGTAGGGGAGAAACTATACCGATAGAAACTGGCAACCGTCGCGGTGGGTTTGCCAAAGATACTAGTATGGTTTTAGACCATTTGATAGATGGTATTCCTTTATACGTTACTCCCGAAGCAAGTTTGTATACTTTAAAAGTTGCCGATGCAGCTAGACGTTCGGTAGAGACGGGTTTGACGACAGTTGTAGATGATTAAATATATTGCTCCTTACTGAAAAAATCCCCGACAACTTTTACGCACGTCGGGGATTTAGATTTAGTTAATATAACTTTTTGAAAACAATTAATTGGTGAAATAAAGGGTTAATCTTTTTTGCGTGAATTTGTGACAACTAATTCAAATTCCCACCCTGGTAATTTCTCGATCGATTCGCTTATTCTCCGTAAATTTTGCGAACCATTCAAATCTAAAGTATCGCGCGATCGCACGTTTGCGGCAACAACTTTATTTGCGTTTACAGCTATCAAATCAAGCGAACAATTAGCGAGAGTGTCAGGTAATTTATCAGGTGATGGATAAATACTGACCGAATAACCTTGTTGACGGTACTCCCTTGCTAGTTTTAGGAGTCGTTGATGTTCAATCCGATTTTGATTTTCTTGATAGTGCATACGAGTTACAACATCTAAGTCACTAAAGATTTTTATGGGTACGCCTTATGGACTATTTAATAACACTTGTTGATACAGTGGCGACACTAGTATTATATCGTTTCCATCCGGCGAGAGTTCAAAAGCTGGCGGATTTGATTGGTAGAAACAATTTATCGAACGTGAAATATGTGACAGTATTAATAGTCGCACAAGGCGTTCCGATTCATCATTTTATTGTACTCCAAACTCTAAGAATTACCTCGTATGGTCAAACACACATATACAACCAATAAAATCATTAATCTAAGTCTTTAGGGTCTGGTGCAGCCTCAATTCTTATATGTAAAAACTCTTGACCGCTGGAAAAACCTTCGGCAAGCGCAGGCGAAATTCCGCGAATCCGAAAAGAACCATTGAGATTGCGTCTGCGGCTGATGAAATCTGTTATTTGATAATCATCAACGTAAATAGCGCCATTCAATGCATCTCGAATCGGCTTGACAATATTATCACTATCTGGAACAGCGGATTCTTCGCCATATGGCGTATCATAGTAATGAGTAATAACGACTTTAATCGAATCTCCAAGTGGCGCTTTATTTTCCCAACAAGCTTCCGCAGCTTGACGAACTTCATCTCTCCAAGCTTGCAGGCGTTTGCGCTCTTTTGTTTGATACGATATCGGTTTACCAATGACGACAAATTCAAATGGTAGCATTGGGTATTTATTCGAGGAATGTAGAAATTTGAGATGGTTTAAAAGAGCGAATTTTCGGCACGATTGACTTGAACGCTAGCCTCGAATTAATATTTAAGTCAGATTGAACAGCCATCTGAAAGAAAGGAATTTATTCCGATCGAGCTTCTATTTTGCACGGATAATTGGGGATTACAGTAATTACTAGTAATTTATAGATGCTAACAAGGAGAATGCAAAGTTAAGCTACCTGATTCGTAGTACTTCTATAGTTCATTTCAACCACGTTATTGGCTTGCATCCCTGCTGGCATAAGAAAAATGTAATAAAAATAACATGCGGACGATTGTTCATACATAAAGACTAACATATCTAGATTGTGACTAACAACTACCGTAAAGGTTATAAAAAATTATAATTTTCAGAAAATACAATTAAATTCAAAAATTAATTATTTAATAAAATCGATTTAACTAAACATTAACACGAGCTTTAATAAGTAATACCACCTAATAGCGATTTAAAATAAAAATAGCCCCCAATACTTGGAGGCTAAAAATATCTACCTTTAAGAAGTAAGTTTAAGACTGTGGTTTATTGAATCGAACATCAATGACTGTGCCATTAAAATTGTAATTGTAGCCTTCTAACTCAAAAGGCATCCCAATTTTGACCTTACTATTACCAAGAACCGCACCAGTGTCAGTAAGTTGTGCTTTGCCTTCTAAAGTCAAAAGCATATCGGTACTAAAGTTCTTTTTTCTAGGGTCGGGTAATTCTTTAACCGTACCGTCTGGTTGAGGGACACTTAAGGTTCGCGGTAATTCTTCAACTGATTTAATGTTAATTTCGCCGTAAGGTTGGTTGCGGATAATAACTTTTGTTTTGCCACCTTTTCTAAAGTCATTAATGTATAGCTGATTGACATCGCGCACGTTCAAACCTCGTACCACTAAGTCAACTTCGATGGGTACGGATGTTTTATTTACTTGAGCAACCGAACCAGTGCTACCTGGGAATAAAAAAATACCAATTAACACCAGTAAAATCACGAAGATGGCACCAGCATCGAGGAGGTTAAATTTACCGAACAAGCGACCTTTGGAATCTAAAATAGCCATAAAATTTTTCCTATTTAGTAAAGCAGAGTAATTGTAGCAACATCTAAAGGAACCAAGATTTATACCTACTTTGTAGGAGTTTCCAGGAGTAAGGGTTGAGTCCAGCGACAGTGTATCATTGACTTGTACTTTTGGGTACTAGCGTGACTTCATTTTTCACGAACTGTCCCCAGTCGTAATATGGCGGTTAAAAAAAAGCATAATTTTGGTATGTTCTGAGGGGTTACTAGTGGTCTGTGTCATTAGTTTTGGGGGGTTCAAAACGAACCACAGAGTTACAGAGTACACGGAGGAAGAATTAAGAGAGATGAGGGTATTTTTCAACCCATCAGAATTAATGAAACAGACCACTAGTGGTTCATGTCATTAATTTTGGGGGGTTGCTTGGGTGTTGAAACCCTTGGAGAGACGCGAAATTACCCTAAGCCCTTCGGGCAGGCTGCGCCAACGGGAACACTTCGTGAACGCGTCTCTACATCCAGCAAAATTAATGACACAAAGCACTAGTGGTTCGTGTCATTAATTTTGGGGGGTTCAAAAGAAACCTTATTAGACACGGAGTACACGGAGTCAGTTGTAGGTTGGGTGTAGCGCGTTAGCGTTACCCAACATTTAATAGTTGGGTTCCACTACCCTTCGGGAACGCGAAGCGCGTTGGCGTAGCCTGCGCTTTGCGCTTACGTTCCACCCAACCTACGCCTAATTAACTCCTCAAAATTAATGACACGAACTTTCATCGTGGTCTGTGTCATTAATTTTGGGGGGTTCGTAGTTGTTGCTCTAGCCCTCAAAATTAATGTGGTGGAGTACTAGGTTTGTTTGAGGAAGTTGTAATTGCTTACCAAGCATTGCATTGTCGCGGTTATGTAAGAGATGCAACTAATAAACTTGATTATCCGTCAGATATTTTTAGGTTCTAGCAAAAACCAGGCAAGACCGGACGATTTATGAATGGGAAGTACTTTGTGAAATACTTTTTTTCCCGGCGACGCTGGCTATATCCATTGATTTCTGCTTTCGTCGCCTTATCGCTTTGTTTGAGTACACCGCTTCCATCTCGCGCAGTTGATTGGTTTCCATTACTGATTCGAGGGGTACAGGTATTCCAGCTATCTAATATATCAGAGCGCCAAGAAATTGATCTCGGTCGGCAGATGAACGATCAAATTCTGGGTAGCCAAGTGCGACTGTACCGCAATTCACAGATTAATCGTTACGTCCAAGATATTGGTCAGCGCTTGGTTTCCTATAGCGATCGCCCGAATTTAAAATATACTTTTCAAGTCGTTGATGACGATAATATCAATGCTTTTGCGACTACGGGGGGTTTTGTTTACGTCCATACCGGATTGCTCAAAGCCGCAGACAATGAAGCCGAACTCGCCAGCGTCATCGCACACGAAATGGGACATATTGGTGGGAAACACCTTGTCAAGCAAATGCGCCAACAAACACTCGCTAGCGGTGCAGCAACCGCACTCGGTGTAGACCGCAATCAAGCTGTTGCATTAGGTGTCAATTTAGCGTTGAACCTTCCCCGCAGCCGTCAAGATGAATTTGATGCCGATAAACGCGGTTTAAGAACTTTAGGTGGTGCGGGTTATGCTCAGTCAGGAATGGTATCATTCATGCAAAAACTCCTTCAAGCTAAAAGTTCAGCCCCAAGCTTTTTGAGTACTCACCCCGCAACAGGCGATCGCATTAACGTTCTCAAACGCGCTATCAGCGCCCAACCAACCAAAGGTAGCGCCGGATTAGACCGTAATGCATATAGATCCAATATCAGCGCTTTGGTAAGAAACTAGGGAGTAGGGAATAGGGAGTTAGGAGTTAGTCGATGTAGAGACGCGAAACTTCGCGTCTTTAATTGAGGTACGGAGTTAAAAGTTATTAATTCCCCCCCTTCTCCCCTTCTCCGCTTCTCCCCTTCTCCCCTTCTCCGCTTCTCCCC
>CAXTCQ010000045.1:0-37354 GCA_964242965.1 uncultured Calothrix sp.
GACACGCCCCATCCAAACCCACTCCCTACCTCCCTAATTCTGTGCTTCAACTGGACGTTCATCGGGTACGAATTCCCCAGGTGCTGTATCGACTGCGGGTTGGGTTTCGACTCCGGGAATAGGCAAGTTTAAATTTGGTCCTTTGCGGATAATGCGACTGCCAAAGTACATTGCTGTAACAAACAGCATCGAGTAAACAGTTGCATAGCAAATAATCGTTGTCAAAACATTGCTAGGTGGCAAATGAGAAACCGAATCCACCGTGCGAAGTTGGTTGTAAAGCGTCCAAGGTTGTCTACCAACGCACCGCACCATCCAACCTGTATCGATGGCAATATAACCAAGCGGTGCAGCAAATATCCAGCTACGTAATAACCATTTCTGTTCGCCAATATTTTCGGGTGAAAGTTTGCCGCGCAGCCATTGCAATGTGCTAAATAGCATCAGTGCTGCTAGGGCAAATCCGATCCCGACCATTGTGCGGAATGAATAATAAATTAAACCAACCAAGTGCGGTCGATTTCGCGGTTCAAATTCTTTGAGTCCTAATACAGGTTCGGAAAGGTTAGGTTTAAATTCGAGAACGTATCCCAATCCGTTCGGAATTTTGATTTCCCAATCATTTTTTTCGGCTTTGTCGTTGGGTAAAGCCACCAAGCTGTAATCAGCGGGTTTGCCTGCGGGTGCAGTTTCCCATCTAGCTTCCATTGCTGCTAACTTTGCCGGCTGATAGTGGTATACTTGTTCCGCACTCAAGTGACCGATGTAGATTTGTAAAGGAGCCACTGCGATCGCACTCGCTAAAGCTATCTTCAATGACCGTGAAAAAAAGGCTGTATTCCTGCGGTTAAGTATATACCAAGCACTAATTCCCCCAATTACAAATAGCGATGTCTCCAATGTTGCAAAAAACATATGGAGAATACTGTTTTTCATAAATGGGTTCAATATTGCCTCAAAGTAGTCGCTAATAATGAACTTACCATCAACTAATTTCCCACCCGCAGGGGTTTGCATCCACGAGTTTGCTACCAAAATCCAAAAGGTGGACATGTTGGCACCGACGGCAACTAAAATCGTGGCAATGTAGTGAATTGCTGGGTTAACTCGGTCCCAACCAAACATCATAATTCCTAACGAAGCTGCTTCTAGCATAAATGCCCAAGTCGCTTCAAATCCCATAATGCTGCCAAAAAAGTTACCAACAGCTTCTGAAAATGGTGCCCAGTTAGTGCCAAACTGAAACTCCATCGGGATTCCAGTTGCTACCCCAATCCCAAAATTGAGGATGTATAATTTTGACCAAAATCGAGCATGGTAGTAGTAATCAGTATTGCGCGTTTTCAGCCACAATCCTTCCACAATCACTAAGTAAATACCCATACCAGTTGTCAGTACGGGCCAAAGCATGTGGAATAATGCTGTCAGCGCAAATTGCATCCGCGATAGGACGACTGTGTTCGAGAGAAAATCCATGATTGCACTTGCCCACTTTGAAGTCAGCTACTCAGTGCAATTGTGTAACTGTTTTCGCTACTCGGTCATTTATCTTTATAAGAACTTAAGATACTATGACTTCATGTCGTAGAAATTACGTAAAATGCTACTCAAAATGATTGTATATACGATTACAAATAAAAACCTCTTTTCAGTTTGTTTTTTGACAATTTTTAAGTTGGGTATAATATAAAAGGTGCGTTAGCGCAAGTGCTAACGCATCCTACAATTAACTTAAAAGTCTTTATCAAATTTTGGCAGGTTAAAATCCCGACCCCAAAGGCAGCGCTTGTGAGCGAGTTGGGATCGGAATCCACATATATAAACACACGAATTCCTTCTTCGTTCTTCCTTCTTCAAGGATATACTGCATCCGCAACTAATATTGGTTGATTCCTATACTGCGTTTCGAGTTGTTGCTTAACTCTCGCATTCATTGTCATGTTATAGCGACGTTCAATTTCGTTAGCTACAAACGGACGAACTTCACCAACTGCCGCAATTGTCTGTCCTTTATTAATTGCGACTTTGGCAGAAGGTGTTAATAAAACTGGTAAATCTTTACCACCAACCAACTGTCCTTTATCAAGTGTCATTAAAACTGGACTGTCGATGTTTTTGACAACACCAGTAACAGTTATTTTCTTACCATAGTACTGTATTGAATTTTGCGTAACTTGAGCGGGTATCGGTGCAAGTGTAATAGATTGAGCTACAATTACAGGTTTGCTAACGTAACCACTATATTGTTGTGGATTTAATCTCAATTTATATTCACGTTCGATATCCGTAATCGAAAAGTCGCGCACCTGTCCAATTACTTGAACTTCGACATTTCGATCGGACGGTAAGCTGAATGGAACTCCCGAAGCATTTATAACTAACATCGGGTCTCTTTTGGAAAATAGTCCTTCTCTAACTGTAAAAGAATTTAAACCTATTTGTTTAATCGGTTTGCTTCTAATCGTAATAGTTTTCCCGACAAAATCTCTGGGGTTTTCGATGATTTCCGATGTATTAACAGGCGATCGCGGTGAACTTGAAACTGAACGACTAAAGTTACCACTTTGAATCGAAAAGGCTAAAATAACTAGAGACGCTATTACCCCTATGTCCCATATGCTTCTAGAATTGCCGTTGTTGTCAACTTTGTTAATCATAATTAAATTTCCTATATAGTGTTTGTATACAAGTGACGACCGCAAGCTAAAAAATTATTGCTGCGATTAGTGCCTATAACGACCGTTTAACGGGGACGCTTGTTTAAGAATTTAAAAATTCTCAGCTTACTCAAATTTTGAGTTCAATGAAAAATAAAAATTCGTTTTTAGTCCGCATTTTTAACGTTAGGTTACTGTCGGGTTACTATTTGTGATTTTAATTAATGTTTGTGACTTCTCGCACCGCACAATATATTTTCTGTAAAGCAGAACAGAGTTTTATCTTTTTTACTTTCACAAATCGATGAGGTAGTTACCTTTCTTATACAATCAGGTTTCTATCTAACACCATAAAGGTTTAGATTACTTTTGTACTCTGCCATCAGAATGGAAAGAGGTTATATCGTAAGTATGAATATGATAGGTAGTCAAAAGGGGAGTAGGGAGTAGGGAGTTAAGAGTTAGGAGTTAAGAGTTAGGAGTTAAGAGTTAGGAGTTAGGAGTTAAGAGAGTTCGTAGTTCGTAGTTCGTAGTAGTTCGTAGGTTGGGTTGCGCTATCGCTCCACCCAACCTAGTATCTTAGAAAAAGTAGAGAGTTGAAAATTTAACACTCCTCACTCCTAACTCCTCACTCCAAACTCCTCACTCCAAACTCCTCGCTCCTAACCCCTCACTCGCAATTATTTGTTGCAAAATGTAAAGAGAATTATTTTTTGCTGACACGAAGATAAATATGAGTACAACTTCGACAAAAATTGATAATGTTGTATCAAATCCCTCATCCGCAACAGAAATTACGAATCATGCATCTGGTGGTAATGACCCGAATCGCTTTGATGTGCTAGAAGCTTGGTATCCGGTGCATTACGTCCAAGACTTGGATAAATCTGTACCGACAAAATTCACGCTGTTGGGGCAAGACTTGGTAATTTGGTGGGATGCAAATACTGAATCGTGGAGTGTACTTGAAGACAAATGCCCGCACCGTCTTGCACCGCTTTCAGAAGGTCGAATTAATGAAGATGGAGTTTTAGAATGTCCGTATCACGGGTGGACATTTGCAGCGAATGGGGGATGCTTGAACATTCCCCAACAATCTGAATCTGGACAAGCACACACATCAAAACGCGCTTGTGTCAAGTCTTTACCGACAACGGTTTGTCAGGGATTATTGTTTGCTTATCCGGGAAAACCGGAAAATGCACAAAATACTAAGGTTCCCATTGTCGAACCGTTGGAGGAATTGCCCGATGGTTGGATTTGCGTAGATACATTCCGTGATTTACCTTATGATGCGCTGACGCTGTTAGAAAATGTTCTCGATGCGAGTCACGTACCTTACACGCACCACCGTTCGGTTGGAAACCGGGCAAATGCTGCACCTGTTGATTTAGAAGTAGTCGAAGCTGGAAAAAACGGTTTTATCGGCAAATGGGAAGAAGGACCCAGACGCGGAACTTTGGGACGACAGGATACAACTTTTGTTGCACCTGGATTAATGTGGCACGATATTACTTCTAAGCAATTTGGACGGACAATGACGGTAGTTTATGCTACACCTATTCGCAAAGGTGAATGTCGGTTATTTGCACGGTTCCCGTTTAAGTTTACAAATCCAATACCGCGTTTAATTTTTAAGCTGACACCGCGTTGGTTCTCGCATATCAGTCAAAATGCCATTTTAGAAGATGACCAAATTTTCTTGCATTTTCAAGAAAGATATTTAGCAGAAGCGGGTGGAAGTACGGCTTATACCAAGGCATTTTATTTACCAACTGCGGCTGATACTTTTGTGACTCAATTGCGTCAATGGGTAAACCAGTACGATGCAGAACCATTCCCAGGAAAAGCTTTAACACCGTCATCTAAAACAAAAGAACAGTTGATGGAAAGGTATCATTCGCACACTGAAAAATGTGGTAGCTGTCGCAAAGCACTTTCGAGAATTCAAAAGATTCGCACAGCAATCTTATTTGGGAGTGCATTTACGTTTGCTTCGATACCATTACTTTTGCAGTTTACCGCGTCCACTACGACAACTACAGCCATTTCATCGCTCTTTTTCCTTGTTTTTAGTTTCACCTGGTTCCGACTCGGTAAACTCGAACAAGAATTTTATCAAGGTAGATTGATTCCTCCCCGTAATTTGTTAGAGAAGGTAGGGAATAGGGAATAGGGAATAGGGAGTCGGAAGTCGGGAGTCGGGAGTCAAGAGTGTGAATAAAGAAAATTAATTACTCATAACTCCTAACTCCTAACACAAGAACTCCTAACTCGGATTAGACCCCATGACTTGTTCGAGGAGTGCAACTACATCGCTACGACTGAGTTTTTCTTTGCCGTGCGCGATCGCATCAAGGGTACCATAGGCTAAGGTCAGGGGAATTTGACAAAAATCTAACGCTGGACTGTCGCCTAGAGAGGCATTATATGCATCTGCTAATATTAAATTTCGACGTGCGTAAGCTAGCATTTGATCCGCATTCCAACCTTTAGGAAAAAAGCTAACTCCACGAGTCAAATCTTCACTGTGGTTGCGAATGATATTCACCGCTTGCAACCCCCGACCAAATCCAATTGCCTGCGTGCGATTAGTCTGCGTCCCATCGTACCAACCCCACAAATCCGACAGTAACAACCCAACTGCACCCGCAACCCCAAAGGTGTAACGGTCTAAATCAGACTCATCTTCGATTCTCCAATTTTTATCTGCCCAATATGCCATCCGGTCGGACATTGCTGCTGTCGCATCCCAAATTCGGGGTGCAATGGTTTCGGGTGCGAGTATCAACCATTCACGAATCCGTAGCGTGACTTCGGGTAAGATATTTTCGTATCCACTAAATCCATCACTAAAGGCATCGACTGCAAACCCGTCTACACCAGCTTGTAATGTTAGACTAATCGAACGCAATAACTTGGCTTTAATCGCGTTATCAAGTTCGGGGTCGTCTTCGATTTGGTCGATAGCACGCATACACAAATATGCTGACGCTACTGCTTCTTGTAAACCTCGCGGCAAACGCACGATTGGAATATAAAATGTTCGGCTAGTTTCTTTTAATAGTTCTAAAGCATCTCTGCGTAAATCCATCCTTGACACTCCTCTGATTATTTCCCACACTTGCAGTTTCTGGCTTTCTGAATATACTGTACTTATATTTCACTAAAATATAAGCAACCTAAAATTACATTTTAAAACTTTACTATTTTGGTATTCCAACCTACAAATACAAAATTTTTACCCATAATTACTACATCAAAAACCGAACGCAATCGATTCAAAGCGAGTGAGATTAGCACAAGTGAGACATTAAGAAATGGGTTCATAAATCGTTTATTTGTAAGATAAATTGCATTTTCACTAATTTAAGAGCAATGCTTATTATCATTAATTTACTTCTAAAAGTCGAACATTAAGATAATAAATTATAGTCAGAGAAATTTAGAAGCTGCAAAATACTTCTCAATTTGCAATCGAGCAGTTTAAAACTTTGTAACTAGCTCAAAAATACAACTTTTATGTACAAACATAACGCTACTCGATGTAGCGCGAGCCAATTAATTTTCTGCAATAATCTCCCGCCTCAAACTGTCAATAATGTGATAAAATATCAAACTGTTGTCATAAAAACAAGCTGTTGCACTTCAAGAAAGTATCTAAATAATCAAATGAACTCCTGTACTGACTAGTATTTTTTTTACAAAAGTTTTTCCGAGCATACCATATTTCCGACTAATTTTAGTAGATGAGATTCGGAGTTGCTGAATGTTGCATAATTTCACACTGATTAAAATTATGTTTGTGACTTCCAAGAACATCGACACCAGCAATTCAATGAAAGTTTCCTCAAGTAAGTAGTAAATTATCTAAAAAATACTCTGTATAAATAATTGCTTTATAGCAATTTTAAATAGTTGTAGAAAATTTAAGTTTATATAAACCTGGTTTTTTTCAGAAACCAGGTTTATAGCGTTAGTAAGTCATTTGGTTCCGCTATAGAAATTGAATGGCATAGCAAAATTACGGAATTAATAGTCAGAACAATCGAACTACTAGTAGTAAATTAACTCAGTAATGCTTGATACCGCCCAAGTGCTAACAAAGGAAAGTATTGTTGATAGAGGTGATATTTCAGGTAAAAATGACCGGGAAAGCCAGTACCTGTAAAATTATCTTCGTTCCAAGTCCCGTCAGATTGCTGAGTGGAAACCAAATAATCAACACCGCGTACAATTGTTTGCATGGCAAAATTGCCCGTTGCTTCACCTGCTGCAAATAAACCTAGCAATCCCCAAGCTGTTTGCGATGCAGTACTGGGTCCAAACCCCTTCAAACTGGGGTCGTTGTAACTATGGCATGTTTCACCCCAACCACCATCGGCATTTTGACAGCCAATTAACCAAGTAGCACCGCGTTGGATGCTGTAACGTTGGTGAGGTGCCATCAATGCTAAGGCAGAAAGTGCCCCACTAGTACCGTAAATGTAATTGACTCCCCAACGACCAAACCAACAACCTTCGGATTCTTGTTCGCGCAGGAGATAATTTAAGGCACGGTCTAAATCATGCTGATTGATTGAGAGATTGCAGCAACCCAGCATTTCCAAAACGCGGGCTGTTACATCCGCCGAATTGGGGTCAATCATGGCTTTGAGGTCGCCGTAAGGAATCAGATTCAACCATTCTTGGTCGTTGTCGATGTCGAAAGCTGCCCAACCACCGGGTTTACATTGCATTGTGGCAACCCAATCGACTGCCCGCGTTATTGCGGCATTTTTAAGCAATTCATTCGGGAGTTTAGCTTTTTCAAGTGCCATAACTACAACAGCAGTATCATCGACATCGGGATAAAAGCGATTCTCAAACTCGAATGCCCAGGCACCCGGTTTGCCTTGGCGATTTTTTACTGCCCAGTCACCGGAATTGAGAATCTGTTTTTGCAACAGCCATTCACCGGCACTAACTATCGCTGGATGGTCGGGTGCGATGCCAGATTCAATTAGACTTCGCATTACCCAAGCGGTGTCCCAAACAGGCGAAACGCAAGGCTGAACGCAATAACTATCGGCGGTTTCAATGCTAAAATTATCAATTGCTTGGAGTCCGCGCACAACTACCGGGTCGTTGACATCATAATTTAAAGCCCGCAAAGCCAGCATCGAATTGAGCATCGCCGGAATAATTCCACCCCAATCCCCGGTAGCTTCTTGCCTATCTAAAATCCATTTTTCGGCAGCTTTGATTCCTTCGTCGCGCAATGGCACTAAATTAAAGGTTTCAGCAAACTTGAAGGCTTCATCCAATGCCAAAAATACATCCGTCCAATCGTGATTGCGCGGCAATTCATACCGAGCATTTTCGACACCTTCTGCATAAAGCTCGTTTAAACTAATACCGGGATTGGTTACATAGACAGGTTTGCGGTCGATAACTATCAGTAAAGGCACAGTACTAGAACGTGCCCAACTTGACATTTCGTAGATATTAAACAGAAAATTATCTGGCAACAGCATCACCCAAGGGGGTAGCGAAGGGATACCGCGCCAGCTATAGCAGCCGATTAGCGCTAAGTGCAGCTTAGTAAAAATCCGCGTTTTGCTAATGCCGCCACGCTGTATAATGAAAGCCCTTGCCCGCAGCATTGCTGGGTCGGATTCAGGAACACCGAGCAACTTCAGTGCCATATAGGCTTCAACAGAAGTACTCAAATCGCCGCCGTCATCATAAAAAAGATCCCAACCACCGTGTTCGCGCTGTTGAGTTCGCAGATATATTTCGGCTTTTTGAAGGGGTCGGCAATCGTCACTGCCCCAAATTTTGTGAAGCAGAACAGCTTCGGCAGTTATAGACACATTGGATTCTAACTCTGCCCACCAGTAACCATCAGGATGTTGAATTGAGAAAAGATAGTTTTGGCTCGCTGCGATGCCCTTGGCAACCATCTCCGATGGTATCGCAGTTAGAATTTTTGACGCGGAAACCCTGTCTTGAGTTTGCATGAAATACTACTTCAGCCTCAAAAATAGTTTTAATGCGGGAACGGGGAATAAAAGTGTTGTCTTTTACTTATGAGAAATCGTATTTTCCTACGTTATGGCGATAATTGGCAAGAAGATTATGACACAAATTGAATTGGTTCTAACATTTTTATCCTTAGCAATCTGGGTGGGATTACCCAGTGGAAGGGGAGAAGCGGGGAAGGGGAGAAGCGGGAAGGAAAAAAAGAATGTTTTTCCTATCTCTTTATCTCCCTATCTCCCCACCTCCCTACTCAGTTTTTTGGCTGATTTGCGATAATTCCGACTAAATTCAACTTCTCCAAAATTTCTGTAGCTTGTATTACCTCAGCATGAGTAACTTTACCCATGCGCGCTACTAAGACAATAGCATTACATAATTTTGCCAAAATGCGTGCATCGACGCTATTTAGAAGCGCTGGAGCATCAATTAAAATCAGGTCGTAACTTGACTCAAATACCTCTAAAAGTTCTTTTATGCGATGCATACTCAGTAATTGTACAGAATCTTCGGGTAAAGGCCCCGCAGTTAAAACATCGATGGCAGGATGAATCGGCTGAATATAATCTTTGAATGAGGTAGTGATTTCATCAAGCATTAATAGCGATAATCCCCAGTCGTTAGGAAGGTCGAGATATTTATGCAAACTGGGTTCGCGCAAGTTGGCATCAATAATGAGAATGCGCTGGTGCATTCGCGCTGCACTTACTGCTAATCCTAACGTTAAGGTTGATTTACCTTCACCATTGAGTGCTGAAGTCACCATCAATGATTTATAGTGTATGGGTGACTTAATTTGGATATTTTGATACGCCATATCGAGGGATTCGTGCGATGGCGCATTGGCTATAGCACTGTGCGATACCATTAAAGTCTTAGTGCCGCGAAATGCTGGTAATGGTAGTCGTTTACGTTTAGCTTCAGTGGGAGAAAGTTTGGGGAGAGTGCCAAGCAAGCGTAAATTGGTAAGTCGCTGCAATTCGTAAGGTAAATAAATTGAGTCGTTGAGCATCTCTAAAATCAATGCGACAACAATACCTAAAAATGGTCCCAGTATGATACCAGTAGTTAACAGTAATATCCGACCGCTACCGATGTAAACTCCTTTTTGTGGCGCTTCGAGTATTTGCCAATCGAAACCACTTTGTGCGATTTTTAACCCTAACGATTGCTGCGTTTGCATGAGTTGTTCGAGGGTTTTGCGATTGGTTTGCACTTCACGAAGCAAGCGGTTGGATTCGGCAATTAGGTTAGGGTAACGGCTCAATTCGGCACGCTCTAGCGCTGACGATTCAGCTAATCTTTGCTCGTTTGCCCTAAGTCCCAATATGGTTGTTTGTAACTCAATCATCTCTTCTACAAACGTCCGGTCAACTGACGCTTGCGACTGAGGGGATAGCGATTCCCAGACGCTTGGTTGGATTGGATTTTGATTGCCAAGCTTGAGCCCGACTTCTTGCTGCAATAATGACAACTGGCTTTGTCGCTGTTTGAGTAGTTTTTGGACTGCGGGTGAAATATCTGTATATCGTATGCGTTCCTGTGCTAAAGCTAACTCTGTTTTTTGGATTTCCTTCAGTAACGATTGATAGCGGGTTGACTGACTCAACCGCGATGTCACCAAGGCATTGCGTACCGAAGTAGCGATTTTTTGCTGAAGGCTACTATACCGAGCTTGTACGTCTTGGAGTTGCGCTCGTGTCGTTTGTAACTGTTTCTGCGTCTGGGCTTGGGCTTCAAGTAAGATTTTTACTTGTGCTTCGGGGTCGAGTAAATTATTCTTTTGACGGAATAATTTTAAATTACGTTCGGCTTGAGCTAAATCGTTTCTAACTTTGGGCAAGCGTTCGTTTACAAATGCCAATCCTTTCGCCAAGCGTTGTTTTTGCTGCTCGATATTGTAGGTTTGATAAACTGTTCGTAGTGCTTCTAAAACTTGTTTCGTCTTGGTTGGATTATCGTTTTTGTAGGTAATTTCAAATACCTGATAAGTCTGATTTAATCCATTTTCCAAATCAATACGGGCTAATCCCAAGGGTGCTTTTTTTCCTCGCTTACCCTTAATATCCTCAACTTTCATGTCGGGATAATTCGGACGCAGTAATACTACTGCTTTATCAATCAATTGATTACTTAGCATCAATTTTGACTGAGCTTTATAATCCGCTTCTAGGTTGGTATCGGTAAATTTGCTCTCTGAGACTGCTCGATTATTACTCGTTCTCGATGCATATAAATTAGAACTGACAAGTATTTGCATCGAACTTTGGTAATTTGGTTTTACTATCAAAGCCAAAGTACCCGCTACCGACACGACTAAACACGAAACGCCAAAAATTAAAAAGCGACGACGAAATAATATTTTTGGTAATTGTCTTATATCAATTGCATTAGGTGATGTTGTTACCAGTTGCGCTGGCTCTATACTAGTTTTAGCCACTATCAAAGCCCTTTATTATCGAAAGAATATCGTTCGGAAGTATTAGAATTTACCGATACGAATTTTGATATATTTGACTCGAACGCACTGCACCCTAATTGATTGCTTTTTAATAAACTTACAATTGAATTAAATACTCGTCCTGCTATTCGTATCCTTACCTGTCCTAGCTTTCCCAGGTCAGGTAGAATGCAACGAGCAAGAAGAGATAATTTATTTACTGAATTATCTTAAATGCACTTAGACACTAAGTACTTAACCTCTAATTCTGGAGAATTTACTTGAACTAAAATTAGCATCGCAACTAATCAAAACTCCTTTACTCTAAGAAAATTTTTTCAAATAGTAGTTAGTAAACCATATGAATAAATTATCTGTGGGATGTTTGTCATCCGTATAAAGGTAGAAAATAAATTATATTTATATACATTGTCTTTTAATTTTAATTTTATTAAATATACTGTTTATAATATCTATTGTCGCAAATACAACATAATCCCAACTTGACTACTGAATGTGAAACTTGTGTTTGTCCCCAAGCGATCGCATGAGTCACTAGAACGTATGTTGCGAGAATGTTACTACCTAAGCGAGATGTATAATTAATCTGTATTCCTAAGATATAGGAATCTTGTAAAAAATATGCGTCCATGTTTGGGTAATAAAGCATGAATGAACAAACTATCAGATGGATTATATCAAGACCTTTACTGCAACCTCTTTGGGAAAAAGGCTTAAAGCTTTGTCATGCGGGAATGAATGCAGGGGGTGGGTCTGATATCAAAGATAGTGGTGAGCAACAAGCGCTTGAGTGGTATTTTAACAACATAAATATTAAAGATAGTTATTGTGTGTTTGATGTCGGCGCCAATTATGGAAAGTTTACAAGCAATGTCATCGCATTACTTGGTCAGAAGGCAAAGATATTTTGTTTTGAACCTCAAAATACCTGCTACGATAGTCTGACTAGCAAATTCTCGGATCGAGATAATGTTTCGATTTTAAAACTTGCTTTGAGTAATGAAAATAAAAGTGGGAACATTTATTTTTCTAACGAAGGTGAAGCGATTGCATCTCTTACACCAAATATTTTGATTCAAAATGCAGGTAGTGCAGTACTTCAGTCAGAAATTTCTATTAAAACACTTGATTTATTTTGCGCCCAAAAAGGTATCTCGATAATAGATTTCTTAAAAATAGACGTTGAAGGACATGAAATAGATGTGCTTCTTGGTAGTCAGCAAATGCTCTCATCAGGTGGAATCAAATGCATACAATTTGAATTTGGTCAAACCTGTCTGTCTACAAGAATTTTCATGTATGATTTCTTTGAATTATTGAGTGACAAGTATAATTTTTACCGAGTACTAAGAAACGGAGTTTTTCACATCAAAGACTACAACTACGGCTTAGAAATCTTTAAAATCACCAACTTCCTAGCAATACGTAAAGATATCTTGTAGCACAGGGGCATAAAATTCCAAAATAGAATTATTAGAATGACAATACATCCTCTTACTATTAAGTATATTTGATTTAAGTGGTGGTGTGGCAAAGGCAACTGTTAGAAGTTAAAGCTAGCTTGGGACTAAAAACTTTCTTCCTTCCCCTCTCCCCTACACCCCTGCACCCACACGTTCTTTTTCGCGTCTTCTAGGTACTTCGTAGCTCATGAAATCATATGCCATATCGGTTTTTGGGAAAATAGCACGGGCTTCTTGGAGTAGGTCTTTGAGTTCTACCACATTACCAGGGGCGTAGCGAGGGCTAAAATGGGTCATGATTAAGCGGTGTGCGCCAGCAGTAAGTGCGGTTTGTGCTGCCATTGTGGTTGTAGAGTGCAACCGCTGAAACGCCATCTCTGCATCTTGATGGGCAAAAGTTGCTTCGTGAATGAGAATATCTGCATCTTGCGCGAGTTCGACGGCACCATCGCAGTAAACTGTGTCGGTACAGTAAGCTATTTTACGTCCGATTTCGGTTTCACCGCATAGGTCTGTGCCATTTATAACTCTTCCGTCGTTGAGAGTAACGGTTTCACCGCGTTTGAGTTGACCGTAAATACGACCGGGGGGTATTTGTAATTCTTTAGCTTTTTCGATATCAAAACGTCCAACTCGGTCTTTTTCGGCGATACGATAGCCGAATGCCGGGATGCGATGGTGCAACTGACCGCAGGAAACGGTAAATTCGTCGTCCTCGTAAACAATACCAGGACGGACGGTATGAACTTTGATCGGGTAGGAAAAATGCGTATGTGAATACCGCGAACAAGCTTGGAGGTATTCGTTTAAACCCGCAGGACCGTAAATATCGACGCGATCGATATTACCAGCCAAGCCGCAACTAGCGAGAAGCCCCATTAAACCAAAAATGTGGTCGCCATGCATGTGAGTGATAAAAATCCGGGACAGTTGGCTGCTTTTGAGGTCACTACGCAGGAGTTGATGCTGAGTACCTTCACCGCAGTCAAACAACCATAACTCTGCCCGTTGAGGCAATCTCAGGGCAACACTGGAAACATTACGCGATCGCGTGGGTACTCCGGAACTTGTCCCTAAGAATGTTATCTGCACGTTCTTTTGCCTTTTATAATGTCTCTATTTTACGTTTTCTCTATTCTATAGTGACATGGAAAAATGCAAAATTACTTAAATTGAGGGAGTAGGGGAGCCACACGAAAGTGCGGGGGTTCCCCCCGTTGAGCGATGTGGCGTAGTAGACAGTAGGCAGTAAAGAGTAAGGAGAAAAATTACTAAAAACTAACGAAACAAAAGGATGGCTGTCAAACCATCCTTTTAGATACTGTATTATCAAAAATAATTCCAGGACTATTTATTATTAGTTCGGGGTGAAATTGCTGAGAGTCGATTGCGAATTTCTATAAGTTGCGCTTCGCTGTTAATAGGCTGACGCGGTGGTGGTAATTCAGTATTGGGCCAATTTAACAAATCGTGACATGGACATACTGTGGGTGGCATTCCGACATTCCGCATCGGAACTGGCATCTCGCACCTAGCACATGAGTTTAGTTCCCATTCCGGTTTGAGAAGTTCGCTAATCGTTTCATGTGTCCCTTCGAGGTGATAGTCACTTGATGGAGAAGCAATGATTTTTTGCCAGCATTCCTCAAATTCCTGGCTGTAATCATCACCCGCGAGAATTTGCCGGGGCAGCAGGGTTGCCGTTCCGTTACCTTTTACAACGCTTTTACCTAGTTGAAACCAATAAGCTAGGTATTTTTTTACTTCTTGTTTTGATGCCATACCTTAATTCTATATTTGGAATCAAGTTATAGCGATCGCGAATATTAAATAAACAATTAAGAATATTCACGCAATATTTATTTTAGTCAACCTCCCCCCCTGCCTTTACTCCCCCCAAAGGAGTACCAAGAAGGCTAAGATTCAAAACATGACCGCCAGTGACTAAATAAACAGTTTGGGCAATAACGCCTAAATGACGCACTAATGCACCCAAGCGATCGCGGAATTTTCTACCAATCGGATATGCTGGTATCACACCCCAGCCAGTTTCCTCAGCCACAAAAATCATGTCGGCTGCGACTAATTGCACCGTATCGAACAAATCTTGCACTTGATTTTCCCAATCCCCATCTTCACTTTCGAGGAAATTTGCCACCCAAGTCCCCAAAGAATCAATCAAAATACAAGTATCAGGTTTAACATCTGCTAGTGCTGCCGATAGTTTGAGAGGAACTTCCAAAGTCATCCAATTTTGAGGACGACGGTTTTGGTGTTTTTGAATGCGTTTTTGCCACTCTTGGTCGGCTGGGTCTTGATTTGCCGTAGCTATGTATAAGACAGTTTTTTTTGACATCATAGCTAAAGTTTCTGCCCATTCACTTTTTCCAGAACGGGATGGACCCGTAATCAATATGACTTTACCCAAAGCGATTTCCTTAGTATGTTTAATTAGAGAGGTCTGAAATTTTTAACCAGCCTTTTTTTAGTATACGGATAGGATTTTTACCCCTAAATAACTTTAAATAGATAAAATTACCGCAAAATATATTTTAAAGGACACATAACGGTGCATCCTGCATTCGTTTTTCGTCAAGAAAGCTAATTACTTTAGCAATGAATAGTTTTCTTTACCGTCCAATCGAGTCCCTTGAAAATGGTAGTTGATTTTGCATCATTAAAAACAATTCAGCACAGGACACATCGATACCGTGGATATAATTATGAAACCAGGCATAAAACGCATTGAGGCAACTTTACACGATTTAGATCGTAGCGGCACAACCCCTACCGAATCGAACGTCCCTCTCAAACCTTCGTTATCTTTTCGCATCGGTGTGACTCCCCCAGATGAAGTTGCAACACCTACTCAACGGGAAGAAGTACCGAATACTGAGGTTGAAGATATATTTGTTGAGCGTGATTCGGTAGAAACTTTTTCTGCTTCGTCTGACTTTGATTGCAAAACTCCAAATCTACCGAAATTTAAAACTCCTAACTTTACCAGTCACCGAAACGGGGCAAATCCGGCACTATCAATGAATCTTTTGGAAGAGATTCAGCAAATTGTTGTCGGTTGGCAAGTTGAATTGCAAACCATTGTCCGGCAAATTCAGGATATTTACCTCGAAGGACCGATTGTCAACGGCTGGTTAGAGTCGCAAACAAGCGAACCCCTAACCGGCGCAGCGACGCTACGTCATGCCGAAGTTGACCAGTTGATGAATTATGTCGAAGAAATTTGCAACACCCAAACTAAAACTCCCCTGTCAAAAGACGGACAGCGCACGGGTTATCGGTTATGCGGGTTGGATGCTGCGGGTAAAGTTTGGACTCGTCCATGTCCTCCAGAACAGGTTGCAAGCGTGAGTATGGCCATAGCACGCTATCAGAAGTTGCGCCAACTTCTTACACGCAAGCAATCTTTAGAAACCCGTCTCGGTCAATTGGCAGAAACCCTAGTGATGCTGCACGGTCATCTCAAATCTCAGTAAAATTTGACTTGAACATGAAGATTTAAAGATTTTTTCCGAAAATACTCGGTTGGTAAGTCAGGAATTTTTAGTATAGATTAGCTTCAGAGTCGGCAAAATAGTTGATATGAAGGTAGTTATTGGTTAGTAGTTATTAGTTATTGGTTATTGGTCATTGGTCATTGGTCATTGGTTAATGGTTCGTTGATTTAATTACAACACTGCCATTCTTCATTACCGACTGATAACTGACACCTGACACCTGACAACTGACAACTGACAACCAACAACGCTCCAACTAACTAAACCCCAAATTCCCTATGCCAGATACGCTTATCTCTGCCATTATCTGTACTCACAACCGAGACACCTACTTAGGTGCTGCTATCGATAGCCTTTTGGCACAAAATATTGCCGTCGGGTTTGAAGTCATAGTAGTAGATAATGGGTCGAGCGATCGCACAGCCTCCGTTGTCAAACAGCGATCCGATCCCCGTCTCAAGTACGTATTTGAACCAGTTTTGGGTCTATCGGTTGCCCGCAATACTGGTGCTAATAATGCAAGCGGTGAAATCCTCGCATATCTCGATGATGATGCCGTTGCTAGCGTTTCTTGGTTGCAAGTTTTATACTCTGCTTATCAGGCTAATTCCAAACTTGCGATCGCAGGTGGCAAAGTCACCTTATTGTGGCCGGAAGGAACCCAACCCCCTCGTTGGTTATCCCCCGGATTAGCGGCAAATTTGGGTGCATACGATTTAGGTACAAGTGTTGTCTATATCGAAAATCCCGGACTAACCCCAAGGGGTTTAAATTACTCGATTCGCAACAGTTTCTTGGCAGAAGTTGGCGGATTTGACACGAATCTCGGTCGAGTCGGCAAAAATTTACTATCCAACGAAGAACTGCAAATGACCGAACTCGCGCTCTTACGAGGTTGGCAAGTTGCTTATCTTCCCGATGCTTTAGCAGCACACAACGTCTCTAAAGAACGTCTCAATCGTTCTTGGTTCTTTAGTCGTGGTTGGTGGCAAGGTATCAGCGAATGCTACCGCGAACAACTCGCAGGCAAAGCAGGTATCGGACAACTACAACGCGGCAGCGAACGGTTTTTACGCGGTTTATATAAGACAATTCAATACATTTCTGATCCAGCCGAACGCTTTGACAAACTTGTATATGCTTACGGTCAGATTGGTTATTTAAATGCTGCTATTCAGGGTCTTCTATTTTCAAAAAAACCATAGCTATTACTTAGTTGGTAATAGAATATTCATGCATGTTAAAGCTAATACCTATTAACAACAAACAACTAACAACTAATTCATCACAAATTCTATGTCTTACAAAATACCTGTTTCTGTCATTATTCCCGCCAAAAACGAAGAAGTAAATTTACCAGCTTGCCTTGCTAGCGTTCAACGCGCTGATGAGGTTTTTGTCGTCGATTCTCAAAGCACTGATAAAAGTATTGAAATTGCCAAGAGCCACGGTGCAAATGTTGTTCAATTTAACTTCAACGGACGCTGGCCCAAAAAGAAAAATTGGTCATTAGATAATCTTCCACTCCGCAACGAATGGATATTAATTGTTGACTGCGATGAGCGCATTACACCCGAACTTTGGGATGAAATCGCTCAAGCAATCCAAAATTCGGAAAATGAAGGCTATTACCTTAACCGTCGCGTTTTCTTCTTAGGTAAATGGATTCGTCACGGTGGCAAATATCCCGATTGGAACTTGCGTTTGTTCAAGCATAAAAATGGTCGTTACGAAAACTTAGGAACCGAAGATATTCGTAACACTGGCGATAACGAAGTTCACGAACATGTTATTTTGCCTGGTAAAATTGGCTATCTCAAAAACGACATGCTCCACGAAGATTTCCGCGACCTTTTCCACTGGCTCGAACGTCACAATCGTTATTCCAACTGGGAAGCTCGCGTTTACTACAATATTCTTACAGGCAAAGACGATAACGGTACTATTGGTGCAAGTCTATTTGGTGATGCAGTTCAACGCAAGCGCTTTTTGAAGAAAATTTGGGTAAGATTGCCTTTTAAACCATTTTTGCGATTTGTGTTATTCTACATTGTTCAGCGCGGTTTTCTGGATGGTAAAGCTGGATACATTTACGGTCGCTTGCTGAGTCAATACGAATATCAAATTGGCGTAAAACTTTACGAATTAAGTAGTTGTAACGGGCAATTAAATACAGCAAAAAAGTCTGAAAAAGCAGCGCAAAAATTTAACCAGCAAGCAGAACAAACTGCAATCTAAATTTTGAGGAAAAAACCAATTTTCCTCGACCCGCTTTTTTCCGAAACCGGGCTATCCTGCCTATATATTTTGATGTAAAGTCAGGCAGGATATTGTTCCTGACATAAAATTTATTACGAAATGTTTGATGATTAGCGAATCAATAAAGAATCTTAATTCCGACGAAAGCTTACAGGACGACGCAAAACCCTTTGTAGATTTAAGCAAATATGACCAATCTTGGTTCGACCGAGGTCGTCCCACTTGGTACATTTTATTATGGTGGTTTGTCCAAGCTGTTACCTTTCCCCTAACTCCCCATTTTTCTAATGGGATGCGTTGCGCGATATTGCGACTTTTTGGCGCGAAAATTGGTAAAAATGTCCTAATTCGTCCAACTGCCCGATTTACATATCCCTGGAAAGTAACTATCGGTGACTATAGTTGGATTGGTGATGACGTGGTTTTTTACAGCCTCGACAAAATTAACATCGGTAATCACTGCGTCATCTCGCAAAAAAGTTATCTATGTACTGGTAGCCACGACATGCGCGATCGCGCTTTTGGGCTAAAAACTGCTAGCCTCACCGTTGGTGATGGAGCTTGGGTTGCAGCCGATTGCTTTATTGCGCCGGGAGTCAATATTGGTGTAAATGCGGTAATTGGCGCGAGAAGTAGTGTATTTGCTAACATGCCAGCAGGACAAGTTTGTGTTGGTAATCCTTGTCGTGCTAAGTATCCAAGGATTAAGGGTTAAGGATTAGAAGTTGAAAATTAAAGATGTGATACTAAATTGACTAGTAGTGCAACATCGATTGGTACGTAGGGCTTTAACCCTAAAAATTAATGTTAAGTTTCATTATGTAAATGCGTTAACTTACTAAAAAAGTATGGAAAAACATCGGGTGCAATCGCTAGGTTTTCAGTATGGCTTAGAGAAGTTTCGTCAAGAAGTTACTTCCCATGTAGTAGTGAATATAGTAAATAAGCTTTACGAAAATTCGTCGTCCAGTGGTTCTGAATTTTTTATTAGTTTGATAAGTCCTACATATACTTTCGCCGATCGAGACTATGTTCCTAAAGCTGTAGAATTTGCATATGGTAAGGAACTTAAACACTTAATTACGGAAGAAATAGCAGTTTTTGAGAAAGTCATGTCCGAAGTTGTTAATAGATTAGCTCCAATATATTTTAAAATGATGGCTAATAGGTTTGAAGAAGACTTAAAAAAATCACAAGAAAAGTTAAACAATTCAAATTTATCTGGAACGACAGTAAAACGTTCTTCTACTAAAAAGAAGAAAAACCCGGAAGAAACAGCATCTAAAGAAAACGCTAATAAATGATTGGTATTGTGCCAAGTTAGGCGCATAAACCGAGTGCATATTTTTATAACCAACTTGCACTATGATGAAGTAAAAATCGTCAGAACAGCAATTTTAATTACTTTTTCTGTTGAAATATGACCCAATTTGTAACAAGCTAGTGTTTCGTGTCATTCATTTTGACGGGTTAATTAGGCGTAGGCGTAGGTTGGGTGGAACGAAGTGGAACCCAACTATTAAATGTTGGGTTACGCTTACGCTACACCCAACCTAGAACTACAACCCCTAACAACCCCTCAGAACTTATGAAACGAACCACTAAATGCCTCATCCCTATTCCCTACTCCCTAATTGGTTTATCCGCAATATCACTTAAACCAATTTCTGTAAGTAAATTTTTCCAGGCAGTTTGTGCTGCTGTATCTTGGGGATTCTTTTTTTGAAGTTCAGCTAATGTCGCTAAAGCTTGGAACCAAATGCCATTTTCGGCATAGATGGTAACTTGTTGCTGGGGTTTTGCGGTAGTTAGTTGTTGGGTAGCAGTTGGACTGAGGTTAACTCGACGCACTACACCTTCAACATAGATAGGAGGAGATTGTTTTGTGCGATCGCAGTAAACTTTTAGAAACCACCGATATTGTTGGTCAACTGCTAAACCCTTTACGGTACTAGGAATTGCAATACTAATAATTCCCGGTTGTTCTGGCAAGCTAACATCCTCTATATATATCCGTTGTCTGTCTTGGTCTTGGAGAACAAATTGAGATGGGAAAGCAGAACTTTTAGTGTAGGGAAGGTAAAACCATAATCTTGGACGTTCAACTGTAGTTAAACCCCAGACATGTTGAACGGTAGGTGCTTCTTGTGTGACAGGTACTAAAGCAGTAAGTTTGGGATTAACTGCTGAACAACTATCGCGTCTACCACCACCTGTGCGACGACCCCCCGGTGCAGTTCCCGGTGGTATCGTTGGTCGAGTAAATACTGCGACTTTTTTGTTTTCGATTGTTGTACTGCGAGGGGGCAATTTGGGTTGGAGAAGTTGGGATATTGGTTTTCCAAACGCTATAACCTGTGGAAAAAAACTGCCAAAAGTGATGCAGCTAGTACATGCGAGAGTAATTGTTAATAAAATCCGTCGTTTTTGTAAAAAAGTTTTCATAAATCCTCCTGACTTGAAAATAGGGAGTAGGGTAGAACAGAAGAATACAAGAAGAGGAGAATAGAAGAACAGAAGAAGAGGAGAAAAAATAATTATTGGCTTCTAACTCCTAACTCCTAACTCCTAACTCCTAACTCCTAACTCCCTACTCCCCACAACTGCTGCGGTGCTAATCAGCGCTAAAGCACTCGGCACAAATGGTATCCAATACCCAGATATCAGCATTAAGAGGCTAATCGCGTACAATATTCCACTAGAGCTAATAATTGCTATTAACATAGGCATTCGTCTGGGTTGCAACCACCAAGCTAAAATTCCTCCTGTCAGCGACCAACAAAATATCCAGACAATTTCAATTCCAGGTGTCCATGTTAGTAATAAAGGACGATTATCGAGAATTGTACTCATAATTCCACTGAGCATGTGAGCATGGATTATTACTCCTGGCATTTGCGTGTCGGCTTCACTGCCGTAAGGTGTCGGAAAGTAATCTTGTAAGTCGCCTTTGGCTGTGACACCAATTAGGATGATTTTATCTTTGAAAGCGTTGGCATTGATTTGACCCGCTAAAACTTCTCGCAACGGGACTTCTTGAGCAATTTTTTCGGAGGCACGCCAGTTGAGTAAAATTTGACCGCCATTCGCATCGATGGCTTGGTAGCCGCCTGTACGCGATTTGAGAAGTTTAAAGACAGCTTTGCCAATTTTTAATTGATTGTCGGCAACGGTCGGACTTGTAATTCCTTGCGACTGCAAGTAATGGAATGCTAATTGCAAATTAAAAGAAAACTTTGTAGTACAAAGCGAAGTTGCACCTGGGTTCATAAATAGTAAATGCCGACGAACAACACCATCGCGATCGCGAATAAAATCGCTGAATCCCAAACGTTCTTGGTCTTGCAGTTTGGGGATTTCGGGAGGCGGTTCGATACCGTTGGCGGTGGAGTCGCCACCTTTACAAATCGCAATCAAATTTGACGTTCGTTCGAGTCGTGCAATTAAATCTTTGTCTTGTGCCGGGAAATCGCGGTAAATATCCAAGCCAATCGCACGGGGTTGATATTGCTGTAATTTTTCAAGCAGTAAATTCAGCGATTTATCGGAGATAGAAGTACCCTTTAACGATTTGTCTTGACGGCGCTGTTGTGCTAAATCGGCATCATCAATCGTCACCACTACCAATCGATTATCGGGTTGTTCGGGGGCAAGTAGCGAACGTAACCACAGCATTTGGTCAAAAGTTTTCAGTTCGGCACTTTGCAAAACAGAAGCGAAGCGCAAAGTGCAGGTTAGTAAAGTTATAACAATAGCGGACAGCAGTATAACTGGGAATTGTTTTTGTCGTGACGACGGCTGTAACGGCGCTACAGGTTGCGCGATTCTCCGATAAGGAGTATTTTGCTTAAGTTCTTTCCAAGCTAGAGGTATTTGTGCGGGGTTGTTTTGGCAAATCATTGGCAGCCAAGTCGCACAAGGAAATTTATCTTCGAGTCCTTGCAATCGCTGTCTAGCTTGTCGCACCGCTTGATAAAATGAAGCACCGTTGGCAAATTCGCCCAAAAAATACTTTAAAAATTCACTAGCAACCCGGTCGGGAACGGGTTCGCGCATGAAAATAATTTGAGGTATTTGCAATGACGCAAGTTCGCGTGCCAGTCCCAACCCATCGCAGGAGTTAAATATCGCTAAATGCAACCCGCAATCAACAGCTTTTTGCAGCGCATACTGCAATTCCCGTATATCCAGGGAATCGGTTTGATTGAGGTAAATTCGCCCCGATTCGTCGTTATGACTCAAACTATGTCCGGCAAAAAATAAAATATCCCAGTTGTTTTCCCAAAGTTGGTCGTTTAACTGCTGACGCTGCGGTTCCACTAGAAACGTAATATCGGCATCGGGTAAATTTTGAAGTAGCGTTTTGTCGGCTTCGGTATCAATCCCTTGACTGTTGCCAACTATAGCTAAAATTTTGACTCGTAAATTTAGTTTGCGTAATTTTTCGTAGCGTTGGTAGCTTGGAGATGTAATAGCGATTTCGGAATTGGGGTAGCGTTGTAGCAAATCCCAAGCTTGCCAAGGCATTCGCAGTAACTGACAGCTTTGAGTTTGTAATATGACTCGAATTTCATCCGTAAGCGAGAGACGTTCGAGTAATTTTTCCCCAATCGGACGAAAAGACTCCGATTGTAACCAGGAATTGAATTGCTTGAGCAATATTTGGGCAGTTGCCTGACAATCGTTAGTCATGGAGACATTTGTCACCTGCACTTTATCGGCAGACAAGCGAAATTCATTCCCCAAACGTCGATAACTTGACTGCCAATGGTCGTAGTAAACTAGCAATTGCGCCGCTGTTGGCAATCTACCTGTAATTTCGAGATCGGGTAACTCACCGTCAATGCCAATCTGTAAAGTTACGGCAAAACCAGTTTCAAAACTACCGTCGCCAAATTTTAAGACAACTAACTTACCCATATATTGTTAATCGTTACTTTTCTCAGGTGCGCTAGCGATCGCGTAAGACGACACCTACATGCATTGAATTTTTGTACCTGATTTGATTCATTTAAGCCTATATTTCTCCTAATCCCCATTAACTAAATTAGAAAATGCTCGGTGATACTAGCATCATCCAATCCCACTTTTACACTAAAACGCTCCCCAGCTTTGCCGCTAAACTGTAACTGAATGTAATTATCAGCGCTTCGAGCTTGTGCTTCCAGAAATAGTCCATCAAACTCATCCAAAACTTTCAACTCCACTCCTGGCTGAAGGTAAATTTGATTACCTGTTGGATGAAGCTGGAGACGAATATTAGTTTGTTGGTTAATTTGCGGATTAATTTCAACGATTAACATCACGGGTTGATTGGCAATTTGAATTCCCAAGTCAAATAATTTTCCCCGTCGCGTTCCAATTATCGTTTCACCACCACGAAATGCGTACATCGGTCGAACTTCTGTCTGACCCAATAACGATTCCACAGTTTGCCAACTTGCTTCGACAACAGAGTTAAACCATTGACTTAAATTTGTCAATGTCGGGATTGCTAGTTGCTTTTGTTGTTCGAGATATTCAACTAGTGCTTCTGGAGATTGCAGTTGACTTAAAGGCAATTGCTCGGTTTTCACATTTTGAACAAACCCCAATATTTTTGCTGACTCAAAGAATTCATCAATTTGTACTACTACATAAGCGACTCGCTCGTCCCAAGTTTCATTAGGAATGTAACAAAAATCCTGGGATTCCCTTACTGGACGACATTCTAACCGTCCAATTCCAGGCAATTCCAAGTCTGCCACATCCGCACACAAGCGAATAACTGGATTAGAACTGTCGCTCTTTTTCCAATCGGTCGCAATGCTCATTAAATCTAAATAATAGTTAACAGTAAAAACCGCAAGTGTATTTAACATCACTTGCTCGGCTTTCTGCAAGGTTGGTTGGTGTCGGGCAAACTTTTGAGCGGTAAGACGAGCAGCTTGATTTATTGGCAATGGTAAAGCCCAATTTTCTTGCTCATCAGCGGCAGGTGTCATGATTTACTCCTGAGTGGTAAATGCTGCTATATACATATCATCAGCCTTTGGAGGTTTTATGCAAAAAATATATTTATTTGTCTATTAAAGCGATTTTATCTAGCTTTAAATATTTTCTGTTCTCAGAGAACGAAGTTAAAGCACTTTCAGCGTTTTGTCACAGTATAAAGTATAAAATTATAGTTTGAAAGATTTTTTGTCAAAAAAATAGCTAGTTTCAATGATTTCATCCCAACTACAAAGATAATCCGGCTTCTGTCAACGCCATCCTCAATTCCTCAGCCAACCCTAATTGATTTGCCCACTGCACCTAATCAAAATCTAACTTTTTCTCTTGAAGTTTTAGTACTCCCAAAATATCCTGCCATTGCTTTTGAGATTGATTTTGAGTCATTTTAAACCGCACTAATTTTTGCAGTACGGTCTCTTCAGGAGTGCTAATATAAAACGCTTGATTCGTGTCATTGTTCTAATGGTTCTTTTTGATTCAAAATAATTACTGCTTTAAGTGGACAAAGAGCGCTTTAATAGACATGTGATATTTAAACAGGCAAACTAATCGCTTCTTTGTTACCTCTACTAAGGCATAGGATGAATCATGGCTGACTTGAACGGCACAATGATGCAGTATTTTCATTGGTATAGTCCCGATAACGGGACGCTTTGGGAGAACGTGAAGCAAAACGCTCAAGAACTTGCAAATAAAGGTTTTACGGCAATGTGGCTACCTCCTGCGTATAAAGGACTATCAGGGAAAAGCGATGTCGGATATGGGGTTTATGACTTATTTGATTTAGGAGAATTTGACCAAAAAGGTTCAATCAGGACTAAGTACGGAAGTAAGCAGCAGTATTTAGATGCAATCAGCGCACTCCATCAAGCAGGAATACAAGTATATGGAGATACAGTAATCAACCATAAAATGGGTGGGGATACGGTTGAAATAATGAAGGGAACACCCTTTTCTCACGATAATCGACTCAATCCCAAAGGTGATTTACGAGATATAAAAAGTTATACGCATTTTCATTTTCCCGGACGGCAGAATAAATATTCGCAGTTCGAGTGGCATTGGTGGCACTTTGACGCGGTAGATTATGACGAGTTTAACGCAAGCGATCGCAGTACGATTTATTTGCTCGAAGGAAAAAGATTTGATGACTATGTTGCCTTAGAAAAAGGCAATTTTGCTTACTTGATGGGATGCGATTTAGATTTCCAAGATGAATCGGTACGACAAGAAATTACCAATTGGGGTAAATGGTATCTCGATACTACAGGTGTCGATGGATTCCGCTTAGATGCGATTAAGCATATTTCAGCTTGGTTTTTCCCGCTGTGGTTGGATGAGTTGGAAAAATACGCTGGCAAAGATTTGTTTGTTGTCGGTGAATATTGGGTTCCCGATATCAATTCGCTGCACTGGTACATCGATTCAGTTGGTGGCAGAATGTCGGTTTTTGACGTACCTTTACATTACAATTTCCATTTTGCGAGTAAGGCTGGTGGTAATTACGATATGCGGCGCATTTTAGATGGTACTTTAATGCAGCAACAACCAAACCATGCAGTTACATTTGTTGAAAATCACGATTCTCAACCATTACAAGCGTTAGAGTCGGTTGTCGAAGCTTGGTTTAAACCTTTGGCATATGCGATTATTCTCTTGCGTAGAGAAGGATACCCTTGTGTTTTTTATGCCGACTATTACGGTGCGGAGTATGACGATAGAGGTTATCATATTTCGATGCCCGCTCATAGTTGGCTGATAGACAAGTTTCTTGAAGCTCGCAAACACTACGCTTACGGTTCGCAGTACGATTATTTTGACCACTTTAGCACTATTGGTTGGACGCGACTAGGTGATGAAAAGCACCCGAAAGCAATGGCTGTAATTATGAGCGATAGTGTAGAAGGTTCAAAATGGATGGAAGTAGGTAAAGCGAAAACAAAATTTGTTGATATTACTGAACATATCGAGGAGCCAGTTTATACCAATGAATTCGGTTGGGGTGAGTTTCGCTGTCGCGGTGGTTCTGTTTCTGTTTGGGTTCAAGAGTAGTTACTTTAGGACTTACGCAAAAACCGAAACATACCCTCTTAACTCTGTGGTCTCTGTGTCTCCGTGGTCAGTTTTTCTGTAGCTATTGCGTAAGTAGGTTGGGTGTAGCGATAGCGAAACCCAACATTAAATTATCGATTGAGTTTGACTATACTGGCAAGATACTTATTCTAAAAATATTAATATTTGGGGTGAATCATGCTTAGAAAAATTGATAAAAATATTTGGGTCGCAGAACAACCTTTCAAATACTTGGGACTTGAAGTTGGTACGCGGATGACAGTTATTCGCTTGATAAATGATGAATTAATAATTATTTCTCCAATCCAAACAGACGACCAAAGTATTACTCAACTTAACGCGATTGGTAAAGTCGCGTATATCATTGCTCCGAATCTTTTCCACTATCTTTTTATATCCGAATTTAAAGCCATTTACCCAGAAGCAAAGCTTTGGATTTCACCTGGATTAGAGTCAAAAATTCCTAATATCTCGATCGATAGAGTTATCAACGTTCCGGAGGGTAATATATTCGAGCAAATTGACTATTTATTATTTGATGGATTGAAACTTCTCGATCTAAGCGGGAGAATGATATATAACGAATTTGTGTTTTTTCATCGTCAGAGTCAAACGTTGATATTAACAGATATAGCATTTCACTTTGATAAAAGCTCTTCTTTACGAACGCGACTAGCAGCAAAATTTTTGGGAATTTTCGAGAAACTCAGTCCATCACCTTTAGAAAAATTAGCGTTAAACGAAAAAGAGAAAGTTAAAAACTCGATTCAAAAGGTATTACGTTGGAACTTCAATCGAGTCATTATGGCTCATGGAAGTATTATTGAAGATAACGGAAATCAAAAGCTTAAGGAGGGATATGAAAGCTTTTTAAATGCATCGTTATAAATGTTTAAACTCGATGCAATGTGACGGAGTACAAAACAAATAAACTTAAATAAATAAGCTTGGTGAAACTTTAAAATAATCGCCAAGTGCCTTAGCTTGCGCTTTACTAATCGAACGCTTACCGTTCACAACTTCGGATACTACACCACTCGAACCAATTATACCTACTAAATCAGCTTGACGAGTACCGCTTGCTTCCATAACATGTTGCAAAATATCATGTGGTGTAGATACATCCATTGGATAATTTTGTGTTTCGTAGGTTTCAATTAGCGTTACTAGTAACTTATATAATGCTTGTTCTTCTGGTGTTTTAGTTTTGGCAAAAGTTAACTGTTCTGCTAATTCCAAAGCTCGTTCGTATTCTGATTCTGTCTCAATTACTTTAGGAGCAATTTCTGCTAACAAGTTACTATATACAGCTTGATTAAAAGTATTGGTCATTTTTCCATTTCCCTTTGTCATATTCGGCATGTGTGTGAAAATACTTATAGTAAATCGTTTGCTCTTCGTAGTTAATACCAACAATTAAGCGATAAGTATTACCTTTAATATTGAAGACTGTGAAATTTCCAACAGCTTCAGCATCTCGATAAACTTTACGCACATCCTCCAAATTATTCCATTCTGCCTTCTTAACGGTTGCATACCACTCATCGATTTGCTTTTTAATATCAGAATACTCAGAAGTATCGATGCGGAGGTTACGAATTGAAATTAGATGCATTTATGTTTATACTCTCGTTTCATATGCATCAATAAAATTAATAATTTTATGCTCTCAGAAAGAGAGGAAAATGTCAATAGTGATAACAACCGGAATGTTATTCGTTAATCTAGTAGTACTATTGAACTAAAACGTTGAACTAAAATGTAGTTGTATCTGTCTAACGCTAGCAAATATGGGAAAGCAAAACTCGAAAACGCAGCAGAAATTTGATAATCTCGTGAAAGAGGTGTTAAGTGAAAATACTACAGGGGAACGGTTACAGGAGTTAGCACAAAAAAGCATGGAATTAGCACGATTGGTCGCTGATAATCCTCTAACTCCAAAAGAATTGCTCAAAAATATGGCAAGACGTAAGGATAAAATAATTCTTGCGAATCTCACAGCAAATCCCAATACTCCAACGGAGGTATTATTCAATTTAGGAAAAAGATTTCCAAAGTATTTTCTCAAAAACCCAATATTTTCATTATTGTTGCTAGAAAATCCTAATTTTTTTAATGAAATGCCTTTACAAGCTTTGGAGAGTTTCCAAGAATATGTCTTAAATCAGCTTTCTAATAGTGATGTTCAAGATAATCAAGGTTTGACATATAATTTTGTCTTGCAACAGCTTGTAAAACATGAAGATACTTCGATTCGTTGCAGTTTAGCCAAACACCCGCACACCCCCGTGTCTCTGTTGGAGCAATTAGCTTCAGATAATTCCGATTCTGTCCGCTATGATGTTGCAATTAATACGAATACTCCCGTTTACCTTTTAGAAAAATTAGCGTCCGATACTGTTACTCGTGTTCGTTACTATGTTGCTAAAAATCCTAATACACCTTTACATATTTTAGAGCGTTTCGCAAATGAAAATAGCTCTAATGTTAATGAAGGAATCGTTTATAATCCTCAATCTCCTACGTATTTAATTGATATTACTCTGATAAAATTAGAACAACAGGAATACGGTGAATATACACTTGCCGAAATTGCAAAAACTTGTGAATCAACTTATGTGTTAGAAAAGTTAGCTATTTCTAACATACGAAGAGTGCGTAGTTGTGTAGCTGAAAATACAAAAACTCCAGCAGAAATTTTAGAACAGATGTCGCAATCTTTAGACGAGCATTGGTCGGTTTTAAGAGGAATCGCCAGAAACCGGAATATACCTGTAAAAATTTTAAAACAAATGGTAGGCGATCGCCGAAAAAGTATTCGAGTTGCCGCCATAGACAACCTCAATAACTTCAAGCTCAAATAGTCGATTTTTCTTTATTATCCATTCCCTACTCCCTACTCCCTACTCCCTACTCCCTACTCCCTACTCCCTAATTCCAACTTCCTACTTTCTGCTGAGAATTATCAAATACAGCATATTCCAAACGATTTTTGCCATTCTTTTTAATCGTATACATTAACTTGTCGGCATAATCGATGAGGGTGTCAACTCTATCTGGTATAACTACAAATGTAACTGCACCAATACTAAACCCGATTTTCCATCCATGATTTTTAATTATCTCCGCAAGCTCTTGCCAAACTCTTGGTAAAGCATTTTGAGCTTGTTCAAAACTAGTTTGCGGCAACAGCAGGGCAAATTCATCTCCACCTAAACGAGCTATAATATCACTGGCTCGAATATTTTTATTGATAATTTTAGTAATTAAACACAAAAGTTCGTCACCTGTACTATGTCCAAATTCATCATTAATAGTTTTGAAATTATCAAGGTCTATATAAGCTAAGGTAAGCGGATAGCTATAACGCACAGAACGCCTCATTTCTGCTTGTAACAACTCTAAAAAAAACCGTCGATTTATAATTCCTGTAAGACTATCAGTACGTGCTAATTGCTTTTCTCTTTCATATGAACTTTTTAAAGCGGAGAGCAGGTGATTTATGAATAGGAAAAAACCTAACTTTACTGCTGCATCCCAGAAAAAAATCATTAGATTTAGATGCGAATATCTAATTATGACAAAATCACTTATAAACCAAACAATTGTACTAAGTACTGAAATTGCCTGTCCCCATCCTCTTCCCACAAACCATGTTGCTAAAGTAATTGGAACAAGATAAAAAATTGAAAGTGAAAGAGCGATTTTAACTAAGCAATCAATAATACCAATTACTAAAACCAGAATAACACTCAATGCTATTTTGATTAATTGTGGTTGATGTTCGAGAGATTGAATAAGTCTTAAGCCCAAAGTATTATTCTTATGATACATAATTGTTAATAAATTCAAGGTTATGCTTAAATATCAACTAACTATTTTAATGACATTGCCGCGTACCGCCACATTTATGTCAAAATAAGCATAAATTGTAATAATTTACAACAGCGATTGGCAAGTATTTACTACAACTACATGCTGAGGATTTCGTAAATTTATCCGATCTTAGTTAGCTAAGTCAGAATACAGTAAAAAACTGATTGGTTTCTATTTGATTACCGACAATATATTGAATTATCGTAGATTGCAGCGCTGGTTGAAATTTTTTTAAAGCAGAAGTTAGAACGGTGTGGTGTAACTTGTTTGATAATTGATTAATTTCAGGGTACGAGCATCCAACAGCTACGGATAATCATCAATCTTCAAAACCGAACCATCAAGATATTGACCCTGCTACTATATTACCGCTTGAAGCCTATCGATTATTACTAGCCTTCGTTGCTTCGCATCCAATTGCTTTTGTTGTGCGGTAATATACCTATTCCAGATAATACTTACTGACTTTAGGCGATCGCTTTTTCTTTTTCAAATCTGCGCTACGATAGTTGCAAAATACTGAATAATAATGACGTTAAAATTGCAACCAAAAGAAAAACTCAAACCACTGGGCATTATACGTTTTTTTCTCGTCTTGTTGCTTTTCGGTCAAGTATGGCTGCACTTCATTCAAGGTAAAACTCGTTATCGCAAGATAATCGAACACATGGTGACAGCAGGACCAGTTTCGCTTCCTCCGGTTCTGCTTGTTAATGGTTTTGCAGGAATGATTTTTACAATTCAAACAGCACGAGAACTAGTACGATTTGGTGCCGTGAATAGTGTTGGAGGTGCTTTTGCTCTAGCTTTTTGCCGCGAATTGGCTCCGATTTTAACTGCTAGCATTATCGCCGGACAAGTTGGTTCGGCTTTTGCTGCTGAAATCGGTGCAATGCAAGTTACAGAACAAATCGATGCACTGTACATGCTCAAAACCGATCCAATCGATTATTTAATTGTTCCGAGAGCGATCGCATGTTGCGTGATGGTTCCAATTGCAACTATTTTTGCTTTAGTAATTGGAGTTGCGGGTGGAATTTTTGCCGGACTGGTGTTTTATGAAATTACTCCAGAGACATTTTTAGAGTCAGTCAAAGCTTTTTTAGAACCGTCCGATTTAATAATTATTGTTTTGAAGGGATTTATTTTTGGCATTATGATTGCCGTAAATAGTTGTAGTTGGGGAATAAATACAAGGGGAGGAGCCAAACAAGTTGGCGAAGCTGCAACCGCCGCAGTTGTTACCTCTTGGGTCGCAATTTTTATAATTGATTTTGTTCTTTCTTTACTGCTATTCGATATACCACTAATGTAATTTTATTTAAGTTTGCTAATAACCAAAGACTAATTGTTAACTAGAAGCTGACAACCAGCCATCAGCTATTAGCAGTAAATTTGAACTCCATTCGTAGAAAATTAACTAATCAACATCCAGGATCAAATCGCGTGTATAAACTACCGTATTTAATCCAGTACTGTTTCAATGTATGATGGGGTGTGTGCAAACTAGCTTTTGCTTGGTAAAGAATAACCTGTCGGTTTGCCCCCATCCAAATTTTGTTGATAGATTCAACCGAAATTAAAGTTCCTCCTAGTGCAGTAACGCATTCTGAAAATCGATCGATTGTTGTATATTCAACTGTTTCAAAGATGAAAAAGTGACCCGAACAAATTAAATGGCGGCTGCGAATCCAGCAACGCATTTTTTTCTCAGCCGGTGGCGGTAACATTTTTGTTCCATTCGATTATGACGTACCAACACTAATTGCAAGCAATATTTGCGAAGTTTTTGTTTGAAAATGCAAAAATCTAGCAGTTGAACCCTAAACCTGTCGGTAAGTTTCACGAGCTAATTTTTTACATCTTTTTTAATTCTCTTACGTTATCAAAATAACATTTATTACGAATTGTGTATTTTAATTATGGTTTAAGAAGAAAAGATAGGGAGTTAAGAGTTAGGAGTTAGGAGTTAGGAGTTAGGAGTTAAGAGTTAAGAGTTATTTTAAGTTTTTATTGGTTAGTACATGTTTTCCACTGCTTTCAAAGCAATATTTGCAAACCCCCGATTATTAGTATCGCAAAAAAGCGATCGAAGTAGATAAAGTAGATAAATCTGATATCGTTGGGGAAAGGGAAAAAGAGAAAAAAAATAAAGTCAACTTATTATAATTTATAAAATCATAACTTTCCTAAATCACATTCGCTGCAAAGACTAAAATTCCCGACTTCTATAAGAAGTCGGGAATCTTGTTTATCGACACAATAATGTTATTCCTCTATCAATAAGCCGATACTATACTTATCTACCAAATACGATCGCCATTTTCATCGACACGCGCTTGTCGAATTACGTCCGAAATTTCTTCCGCATCTTTAACGTGGTGGAGTGCTTTCTTTTCACCGTCGGGTTCATCGACAACAAAATAAGTGGGAACTGTTACATGGTCACCTGTAATGTCGGGTGAATCAACTGCTATCTGTTTCGCTTTTTCTTCGACTGATTCGGGTTTGTCGCTAATTCTATCTCCTGGATTCGCAGTTAAGTTTTTCTCTTTGGGTGTTGGTTCGTCGTTTACATCCCAATCTTTACTTACTGGTTGTTTGATATCATTCTGCTGGTTATTACTCATAAGTTTATTTAAGAAATTAAGACACAACTTCTATTATTCTATAAAAATTAAATATTTAATGGCTCTTTCATTAGAAAGACTTCTATCACTAACTATAGTACGAAGTTTATAAGTATTTAAAACTATGACTTTAGAGATAGATTAATGAGCTTAATTCGGTCACCATCTGTCATTGGTCATTGGTCAATCGGAACTAGTACGCTAAAAGGAGGTTTCCTCCATTGTCGTAACTGGCGTTCACTAGTAATTTCAGGTAAATTTACATTCTGTAATAAAGTTATGTTTATTTCCACTTGCCTGCTGACACTAACGTGTTACATTTTCTCCAATCAAAGTGATTAAGTTTTCGTTACATAAAATAGATTTTCCTGCCGACCGACTTAAGTCAAAATGAGCTTTAAGGATGAGGCGTAAACTATACAAAAGGTAGATAATTTAATTATGTAATCTATGCAGTACGTCATCGGGACTGAATCGATTGCTCAATTACAGTTAATTATCCTACTTTGAGTATTGTTTTATGTTTATTCAAGATTTAGTAATGTCTTTACAAATCACTGCGAATAAAAATACTCCCAAAAAAGCTTCGGATTGCTATTTAAATCCTCCTTGCGGGTGTGCTAATCCTGGTAAAGAAATTGAATGTGAAAGCTGCGAGTATTTGGAAGGTTGTTTGTCGCGCTGTCAATCCCATCGAGGTGCGGGCAGCAATTTAATTGATACGAAAAAGTGAAAAGTCACTTCATAAATATTGACTATTTCATACATATGTGATATGACCGAAGTTGGTTAGGAGAAGTGTAGCTCTAAAATAAAAACGTGAATATATCTTCATCTTCAAACAAGCCGCGTGTCGCATCATGGCAGGCGATTTTATCATTGCTGATGTTTATTTTTATGTATTTACCAATCTTGGTACTTGCTTTTTATAGTTTTAATCAATCACCTTATAGTGCAAGCTGGCAAGGCTTTACCCTTGATTGGTATCAAAAATTATTTAGTGATGAGCGCATTTTCGCAGCATTGAAAAATAGTCTGATAGTTGCTGTGAGTGCGGTAGGTGTGTCCTGCCTGCTAGGAACTTTAATGGCAGTGGGTTTGGCACGCTATCAGTTTTTTGGTAAAGGTTTATATCGAGGAGTAGCATATCTACCATTGATTATTCCAGATATTGCGATCGCCGTGGCAACATTAGTTTTTTTGGCAGCGTTTGCTATTCCTTTGAGTATCTGGACAATCGTGTCAGCGCATGTGGTGTTTTGCCTTGCTTATGTTAGTTTAGTAGTTTCTTCTCGATTGACTAATATCGATCCTCATTTAGAAGAAGCAGCACTCGATTTAGGTGCTACACCCGTACAAGCATTTATTCAAGTTATGCTACCGCAATTAATGCCTGCAATTATTGCTGGGTGCTTATTGGCTTTTGTACTTAGTTTAGATGATTTTTTGATTGCCAGTTTTACTGCTGGTAGCGGTGCAAACACCTTACCTATGGAAATTTTTAGCCGCATTCGCACCGGAGTTAAACCGGATATTAATGCTTTAAGCGTGATTTTGATTGCTGTATCTGCAATTATCGCTCTGATTGCCGAGTTGATTCGTGCTTCTGGCGAAAAGGTGAAAAGGTAAATAAGTTGTCGATACTGCCGACCCCGTAGATATTTTTTAGTTCGGAGGATAGACCCTGTAGTCCCCTATTCGGTAGCGATAGTACCCTGCATAATCTCCCTTAAGGGGTTCATGCTTGCTGACTATTTTCTGACGCTTTCAATTTTTGGCGAATCGCAGCTTGAATTTTTTCATTAAAGTCGGGATCGCCTGGGCTGGCAATGATTGTCCTTGGTCGTTGATTCAATCGATCTAAATACGCTTCAAGAGCGTCCCGATCCTGCCGATGTTGCAGAAAGTACTGCTTTAACTCCCCATCAGACATTGCATCATAGTTAACTTGGCTCATCAAAATACCTCCCCATTCGGCAAGATTTGAAACTCAAGCCCTTCGTTGTATCCAGCTATGATATATAGATTTTGAGTCCGATTATCGACACAAATTAGATGAATCGGCTGAAATAGGATGTACGTCAACTGATAGCCAACGAAATATAAACTCTCTAATTGAGCAGCAGTAGGCATTCCGGTCACTCACTCCACCTACTACCCATTATAAATGTTCATATATGGGAAGTGTAGAAATCGAAGCATTTTGAACAACCATCACGATCTACATTTACACGCATGTCTTTAACTGTGGTGGTACTGTCCGCAGTCCCCTAGATTAGATTGATAGATGCACGAAACATAAATTTATTTTCGATTATTTTCTAACAGACCCAGGTTTATTTTCAGGTACATTATTGGGTCTGCTAGTACGAAAGGTGACATTTACACCCTCGTTCGATTGTTCCAACACAAGTAACGGTGTCGGTTTCGCTTTCTGATCCCAATGCATATGAGCTATCCGACCCTGAATCGTTGGTTGCCAAGTATCGTTATCTCCTGCCGGACTTAAGTATGTTTCGATACAATCAATAAGTTGCCCAATCGTGGCAGAAGTGGTTTGAGTCGGTAGTTTCATTAGCTTGATTTGAATGCGAAATAGTATTCGCTTTTTAATATCCGGAGCAGTACCTGTTTCATGCTCGACATCAAAAATCTCATCAACCTGTCGTCCCGCACTGCTCGCTATGCCTACAACCCCGGTATTGGCTTGACTTGGACGCAATGCCTGAGTAATTTTATCTTTAACTTTGATTTTGACTTGGTTGACGATGGCAAAATGAAATACTTCCTCATCCATCCGCATTCGCAAATAATCGAGATTAAATTCCCGCGAGTTAATTAAATCTGGGTTGGTTTCCATTTTGCGAATTGTTTCTAAAGCAAGCTTCAGCTTTTTCTCAAGTTCGCGGACGCGGAAATGCTCAAATTTAAGTTTTTTCTCGAATTTGTTGAACTGCATTTTGCCGTATACAATCAAAGCTATGAATAAAAACCCTAAACCAGCCGATGTTGCAGTCCAAACTGGGAATGTTTGTGAATCGTTCGTGTTAGCTATAACTTGCTCGCTTTTTTGGGAAGTTTGAGTCACCTTTTTCAGATTTGACCCCGATGATTGAGCTATAAAAATTGAATTGGGCATAATTTAGGTACACATAAAAAGTAGAGGCTCTTTACATAGGATGCCCAAATTTTCGGTAGTATCAAAAGGGGCAGGAATTAGGAGTTATGAGTTATGAGTTAGGAGTTAGGAGTTAGGAGTTAGGAATTAGGAATTAGGAGTTAGGAGTTAGGAGTTGTTAATTAATTTTTTATCTCTTAAATTTTCGTTTTTATTTTGAGAAAGTCGTAGGGGCAACGAGCCTTGCTGTGCCCCTACAATACCGTAGGCTAAACTAATTATCTCCGAATTCAGTAAACAGCCCTGCCCCACTCCCCCTACTTCCCCTACTTCCTATGCACCAATCCCCTCCTCTGTCTCAGATATTGTCTACGCATAAATTTAGTAAAATTAGTTTCATTGCTACTGACATGGATGGGACTTTAACGACAGCAGGAAAATTTACAAGTCAACTTTTACAAGCATTTGATGATTTAGCCGCACTTGGGATAAAAGTATTAATAGTTACAGGACGTAGCGCCGGATGGGTGAATGGATTAGCGCATTACTTGCCTGTAGTAGGTGCGATCGCCGAAAATGGTGGTTTATTCTTTCCGAGTAATAGCGAGACTGGTGTCGCTTTAACACCGATTGATGATGTAATTGCCCATAGAAAGCAGTTAGCTGCGACTTTTGCTCGATTAAAACCTAAATTTCCTCACATTCAAGAATCCGCAGACAATCGTTTTCGCATTACCGATTGGACATTTGATGTTGCGCGATTGAGTACAAATGACTTGCAAACCCTTTTCAGTCTTTGTGAAGAAATGGGCTGGGGTTTTACTTATAGCAACGTACAATGTCACATTAAACCCCAAGGGCAAGACAAAGCAATTGGATTACTAAAAGTTTTGCGCGAATATTTTCCCGAATACGCACCACAAGAAGTGGTAACGGTTGGGGATAGTCCTAACGATGAAAGCTTGTTTGATGCGCGTTATTTTCCGCTATCGGTGGGTGTAGCGAATGTGTTGGAATACATCGACAACTTACAACATCAACCAACCTGCGTTACAGCAGCAGCAGAAGGTGAAGGATTTTGCGAATTAGTTAGAGGAATTGGGGGAGTAGTAAGTTAGGAGTTAAGAGTTAGGAGTTAGGAGTAGGGAAGAGGTGCAAGAAGTAGGGAAATAAGAGAGATATAAGGGAGACAAGGGGGAGAAAGGTAAATAGGGGGAAGATAAAATAAGAACACAACTCCTAACTCCTAACTCCTAACTCCTAACTCCTAACTCCTAACTCCTAACT
>CAXTCQ010000046.1:0-36899 GCA_964242965.1 uncultured Calothrix sp.
CCCCTTCCCCCCAAATACTATGAGCTACTTTGTAGGTGTTGACCAAATTGAAAAGGTATTCGAGTTAACTGGTGGTGGCAAATACATTGCCCTTAAAGGAATTGACCTCCAGATAAAAAAAGGCGAATTTGTATCATTAATCGGTCACTCCGGTTGCGGTAAATCCACACTGTTAAATATGATTGCGGGATTGGATTTACCAACCGAGGGATTAGTAACTTTAGAAGGACAAAGAATCGCTAAACCCGGTCCCGACCGGATGGTTGTATTTCAAAACTATTCATTATTACCTTGGCGCACAGTCCGCGAAAATATCGCTTTAGCGGTAGACTCAGTAATGCACGGATTGCCAACCGCCGAACGTCGGGCAATTATTGACCAACATATCGACATGGTGGGGTTACGTCCCCACGCGGATAAACAACCGGGAATGCTGTCGGGTGGACAAAAACAACGGGTTGCGATCGCACGCGCTTTGGCAATCAAACCGAAATTACTCTTGCTCGATGAGCCATTTGGTGCATTGGATGCATTGACTCGCGGTAACTTGCAAGAACAGTTGATGCAAATATGTGAAGAGAATGAAGTGACTGCGGTGATGGTAACGCACGACGTAGACGAAGCAGTTTTGTTGAGCGATCGCATCGTCATGCTGACCAACGGACCCGAATCTAAAATCGGTGACATCCTCGAAGTCGATATTCCCCGTCCTCGCAAACGCATGGAAGTTGTCGAACACCCCAGCTATTACAGCTTGCGAAGTGAAATGATTTACTTCCTCAACCAGCAAAAACGTATCAAAAAGCTACGTGCGAGAAAAACCGCAGCAATTTCGCGTCACGGTTTAGAAAAAGTCAACCTCGAAATCGGCTTTATCCCCCTTACAGCTTGCGCTCCTTTGGCGATCGCAAAAGAAAAAGGCTTCTTCGCCAAACACGGCTTAGATGAAGTTAGTCTCGTGCGCGAAACCAGCTGGCGCGGTATAGTAGACGGTATCGCTGGCGGCTACCTCGACGCAGCGCAAATGCCTTCGGGACTGCCGATGTGGTTGACATTAGGTGGTAACAAAAACACACCCTTGCCAGTAGTTTCCGCGCTGACCATGACGCGCAACGGTAATGCCATCACCTTAAATAGAAAGTTTTTAGAACAGGGTGTAGAAGGACTATCAAGCTTCCGCGATTTCTTGCTTCGTACCCGCAACAAACGTCACACAATGGGCGTAGTACATCCAGCCTCGATGCATAATTTATTACTGCGGTACTGGTTAGCAGCAGGCGGCATCGACCCCGACCAAGATGTACACATTCAGACGATTCCTCCTGCTCAGATGGTCGTCGATTTACAAAATGGTAGTATCGACGGTTACTGCGTCGGCGAACCCTGGAACATCCGCGCTGCCGAAGAAGGTGTCGGTTTTACCATCGCCACCGACCTCGAAGTTTGGTACGGACACCCTGGTAAAGTTTTGGGTGTGCGCGAGGATTGGGCAGAAATGTATCCTAATACTCACATTGCCCTCACCAAAGCCTTACTCGAAGCTTGCTATTACTGCTCGTTACCCGAAAATGCTGATGAAGTTCGTCATATTTTGGCACGACCGGAATATGTCAGCACCGACATCGAATATATCCAACTCGGCGACCCTTACGAAGCAACCTGCGACCTGAATAATCCGGTCGAATACGCTCACCACCAGTTCTACGCTGAGTCGGCAATCAACCGTCCCAGTCGTACCGAACAAATTTGGATTATGACCCAATTAGCACGCTGGGGCGATACACCCTTCCCGCGCAACTGGGTGGAAATTGTCGAACGGGTATGTCGAGTCCGTGTCTTTAGCACCGCAGCCCGCGAATTAGGGTTAGATATCAGCTATACTCGCCAACCAATTAATCTATTCGACGGTACACACTTCGATGCAGACAACCCCATCGACTACCTCAACAAACTCAAGATTAAGCGCGACTTCTCCATTGCTGAAGTTGTTTTAGATTCGCCAACAAGAAGAGTCGCTTAAGAGAGTTAGGAGTTAAGAGTTGAGAGTTAAGAGTTATAAAGTTGAGAGTTAAATGAAAATTGGTTGATTTAAAGTTCAATTATTCCTGACTCCTCACTCCTAACTCCTAACTCCTAACTCCTAACTCCTAACTCCTAACTCCTAACTCCTAACTTTTCCCTACTCCCCCCAAATTACTATGCAAAACCGCGCTTTTACAACGAACGATACCGCTAGACAAAGATTAGGCAAACCTCTTGTTAGTGGTAACGCTACTGCAAAAAATCGCAAACCATATCTAGAAATTAAAGATGTTTGTAAAGTTTACCCAACTAAGAAAGGACCCTTTACCGTTCTCGATGGCGTAAATCTCGACGTATATCAAGGTGAGTTCCTTTGCGTAATTGGCCACTCCGGCTGTGGTAAATCGACGTTACTGAATATGGTGTCGGGTTTTAACCACCCCACCACCGGACAGGTTTTACTCGAAGGTAAACCCATCGAAAAACCAGGTCCCGATCGCATGGTTGTGTTCCAAAGCTACGCTTTGTTACCTTGGAAGACTGCGTTTGAAAACATATATATAGCTGTAAATTCCGTATATCCCGACAAGCCCGAAGCTGAGAAAAGAGCCATTGTCCGCGACCATTTAGCAATGGTGGGACTAGGTGACGCAATGGACAAAAAGCCCCCGCAAATGTCGGGTGGTATGCGTCAGCGGGTTTCGATTGCCCGTGCGCTGTCGATTCGTCCCAAAGTCTTAATTTTGGATGAACCTTTCGGTGCGTTGGATGCTATCACTAAGGAAGAGTTGCAAGAAGAGTTATTAAAAATCTGGGGTGACAATCGCTGTACGGTATTAATGATTACCCATGACATCGACGAAGCGCTATTTTTAGCAGACAAGTTAGTAATGATGACCAACGGTCCTCACGCGAAAATCGGCGAAGTTATGGAAATTCCTTTTGACCGTCCTAGAGATAGAGCGCGTATAATGGATGACCCACGCTATTATAAGTTACGCAACTACGCTTTAGATTTCCTCTTCAACCGTTTCGCACACGACGACGTAGGTTAGGAATCAAGTTATTGTTGGCAGGCAAAAAGGCAGAGGTTTCGGCTTCTGCCTTTTTCTTTTTAAGACCATTGATTTTCCAACGTTTTAAATGTAACGGAATGTTTCGCCAACAGCGTCCGTTCGCGTAGTGTGTCCCTCTGGGACTCAGTGTAACCCAACATTAACAAGATTATAATTTTGGGTTTTGCTACGTCCAACCTACCAAACTAAAAAATTGCACTTTGGCTATTCTAAAAATAAAAAACCCCAGTCCGTATTTGGATTGGGGTGGAAATTATCAGGGTGCATCTACCATCTAATTATCCATTGGGGGTAGAAGCATATCGGGAAGATTTGATATTGTGATGCTAATCGTTTTAGGTAAACAATAAAAAACCCCAGTCCGTATTTGGATTGGGGTGAAAATTATCAGGGTGCATCTACCATCTAATTATCCGTTAGGGGTAGAAGCATATCGGGAAGATTTGAAAATAATGACAGTATTGCTTGCCGTTTAAGAAATAATATTAATGAGCTTTAATGGTGATATAAATACAGTCTCCGGGGCACGGCAGTGCCGTGCCCCTATTCCCAATACTACTCGGATAGGCAGGAGCAACAGAAACCTGGTTTCTTTTACATTACCTTCGCCAAAATCAAGAAGTAGCAAAAATCTAGGTAAATTCAAATTGCCATGTGAGAGAGTATTCTATGGAAACAAGCCTAAACGAATCCACAGTTGTCCTGCTGTAACTGGTGGCTGGCAGTATTCGCATCGATGATTAGTGTCAGCAACTAATCGCAAACAACACATCGTAATTGCCTCGAAAGTCAGAAATACAACATGAAAAAACTCGGCAGTTAGTCAGGTTTAGCTGTCTTGCTATTTTTATGCTGTTTGCACGGGTAATCGCAGAATCTAATTTACAGGCTGCTTTCCCACCAAAACCACGTAAATCAAAATCTTTGATAAGTTATTTAAAACCCGGCTCAATTCCGGAAAACTGTTTCCCAGTGATGTAGATAGAAGATATGTTGTTATCTGATAAGTAAAAATTAATTGAGCGCAGCAAAATTGGCAATAGAAAAAGGTTAATTACTATGAAGAGTCTTTAAAAATAAATTTAAGAAAATTAAATTTAAATTCATATAGGACTACTATTTGATTTTTGAACGGATACGTAGATACGTAGGGTGCGTTAGCGCTCTTGGTAACGCACCATTTCGAGGACTTGGTGCATTACGCTACACATACTTAGATATTTAAGCGCAAAGCGCAGGCTACGCCAACATAAATCAAACCGGATTCCTATATTTGAGTAAGGTATTGATAAAATCCTTGTAATTTTTTTTCAGATAGAGTCTTACTAGCCTTATGTTTCGATGAAATTGCCGACAATATATTCTTAATAGCGATATTAATACTTGTCTGTTCAGAATTTTTGGTAATAATTCGCATATGTAGAGACGCGATATATCGCGCCTCTTAATTCATATTTCGCATTTTTAGTAAGCAATATCAAAACTTTACGTATGTTTACTCAAGCATTATTTAGTACAGATAAAATACAACATTATTAAGCCTAGAGTTTTTAGATGATTATTCATATTTATATGTAATCAGAAAATTTTCTATTATTTAGATAATAAAAATATGCAAAAATATAGCGCACGACGTAGTAATTTATTTGTTAACTTACTTGGTTTAGCAGCTTTTTCGTTACCTGCTACATCATTATATTTAGCAAAGAATGTTGTCACACCAAACAACGTGAAACCGCAGCTTCAAACCCAAGAAACTCCAAAGTATATTACTATCAAAGCTGTTGGAGATATTGTCGCTGGAACAAACTTTCCTGATTATCGTCTACCCCAAAATCCCAATCAACTATTTTCCCAGTCAGTACGTAATCAACTTAAGAGTTCAGACATTTTATTTGGCAACTACGAAAGTACTTTAACTAACCATCCTTATAGTTCAAAAGATGTTAGTAAAGGGAGGGTATTTGCATTTCGTTCTCCACCAGCATATGCAAAGCTATTTTCGCAAGTCGGCTTTGACGTGATGAGTGTAGCCAATAACCATGCAATGGATTTTGGCAAAGTCGGGTTTCAAGACACAGTCAAAAATCTCAATTCTGCTGGAATCAAAGCTGTAGGCACTAAAAATAAAATTATATATTCTAAAGTCAAGAATATTCCTGTTGCTTGGATAGGTTTTTGTTTTTACGATTACTGTAACAAAGTTCAAGATATTGAAAACGCCAAAGCATTGGTAAAGCAAGCGAGACAGAACGCAAAAATAGTAATTATCTCAATGCATGTAGGTGCAGAAGGTAGCGATGCACTTCACGTTCGCAATCAAACTGAATTTTTCTACGGTGAAAACCGAGGTAACTCAATTGAGTTCGCACGCAGCATGATAGATGCAGGTGCAGACTTAATTTTAGGTCACGGTCCTCACGTTCCGCGTGCGATGGAACTGTACAAGGGTAAACTCATCGCTTATTCATTGGGGAATTTTTTAGGATATAAAACGTTTTCGACAAGTGGTGAGAAAGGTAATTCAATGATTTTAGAAGCCAAGTTGAATCAAGAGGGTAATTTTATATCAGGTAAAATTACTTCGATACGTTTGGATAAACAAGGTATTCCCCAAGTTGATAAATATCATCAAACAAGTAAGTTAGTAAATTCGTTAACTCAGAATAATTTCCCGAATGGGAAGGTGATGATTAGTCGTGAGGGTGAGATTAAATTGGACAAAGTAAAAGTTGCTGGTAAAAGATGAAGTCAGATAATCGCACTTATCAATAAAAAAGTAAATGACAACCTTTAAATCGAGAACAATCAAGTATAAAAAATGAAACTTACTTTTCTAAACGCGATCGCAAACCAACAAAACTTTAGACTCTGCGTGAATCGATGCGATAGACACCTTTGTTGCCTGTCCGGTATTTAGCTACAGTTAATTATACGTTGGGTTAGTCAGAATGATTTCTTCCACTATTTTTATTCTCAAGTAATTTCAAGATTATTGTTATTTGATGAAGCTATAACTTTTATACTCTTTTTTTCTTGTTGCCGCTTCTAAAGAGCTAATAATTAATCAGCAATATTTTTCTTCGTATAAATAAAAATGCATTTGATTTTATGGGCATTTTTCATTATAAATACTCAACTCAGTTGAATATATATGTGAGTAAAGTAACATCATAGCCTTAAAAATACTCACAGACAGTTCTATGACATCCAAACTAGTGTTTAGAGCCTTGACTTTTTCCAGCCTAGTTGTGCTAAGTTTGACAAGCTTTTCTTCAGCGTTTGCTCAGAAAGCCTCAAGACCTGTTAAAACTTCACAGGTAACACGTACTATTCCTATAGCACCATCGCCTTCAAAGCCAACACAAGCACCTATACAGCAAACAGTTCTTTATGTGAATCCTCAAACAGGAAACGATAGTTCTTCGGCAGGTACAAGTGAAATTACCCCCTATCGCACGATTTCTTACGCACTTGGACGCGCACCCGCAGGCACAACTATTCAGCTTGCGTCAGGAGGGTACACCAGTGAAGCATTTCCGTTAGTTCTCAAAGCAGGTGTAATTCTAAAAGGTAACGAAAGTCAACAGGGACAAGGAGTTGAAATTATTGGTGGGGACTTCCATCTCAGCCGTACATTTGCACGCCAAAACATCACGATTATCGCGCAAGAAAACGCCGAGATTTTAGGTGTTACAGTTACCAATCCCAACTCTCGCGGAACTGGTATTTGGATTGAGTCAGGGCAACCAATTATTCATAACAATACCTTCATTAAAAGCAAGCGTGAAGGAATCTTTATCACGGGTAATGCAGCACCACGAATTGAAAATAACCGCTTTGCTAACAATGATGCGAATGGGATTTCTGTAGCGAAAGAAGCAGGGGGAGAAATTCGCAACAACATCTTTGATAATACAGGGTTTGGAATTACAATCGGTGGCACCTCAAAACCTATAGTTTCTGATAACCAAATTCGCGGTAATCGTAATGGAATCGTCTTAACTGATTCAGCACATCCGCAATTAATATCAAATTCGATTGAAGATAATCAAGATTATGGCTTAGTAATTTTGGGATTATCAGAACCCAGTTTAGATAGAAATACCTTCAAAAACAATCATAAACAAGACCAATTCCGAGTTTCTCCACTACTTCAGCAGGCATCTCCGGAATAGATGAATTTTCATCTTGCTGTATTCTTAATTATAAAGATGTAGAGACACGTAAGTATGTATCTTTTCGTTTCGTAACGTTCCCAAAACCAACGAGTCGTGTTGTGCATTAAATTTCTCGATAGCGACCGGCTTCAAAATCAGCGATCGCTTCCTGTGCTAAATCCTTCAACTGACCATCTGCAATATCTTTCTCCAACTGCTCATAAAGCACGGTGATTGTCCAACTGGGCAAACCATTGTATGAGTTTTTGGTACTCATTAGCTAGAAGCTTGAGGATAGCTGCTTCGATTTGCTCAAGTGTCATAATCAACTTTACGCTTGGTGACTATATTTTATTATGAGCGATATCTATGGTCAGCGATCGCCCCTCGCGTATAAGTTAGAGGGAGTGGAAGTGCTTTGGACGCTTTTTGCGCTTTGTAGTGTGATGTTATGTAGCAAAATTCGTACCGTAAATAATTTAGCTACAACATTTGATGAATACTTTCAACAACTTGCTCAATAAAGTCAACTGCATCATTAACCAATAATTCATCGATATTCCATCGATTTCCGATATTAAAGGTTGGATCGATATCAGCTTCATGAGCAATTTTATTTCTACGATCGACAATTGAACTTAGTTGTTGTTTGATAGCTTTTGTTGGCTTACCTATTTTAGCAGCAACCTCATCCCATAATTTATGATCGGATATAAGCCTAATTGCGTCAGCTATTTTATCTGGTTGTTGAAAGCTTTTGAAGCTAAGATTTTCTCGGATTTCATCTTCTAGCCAAGAGATATTACTATTAAGCTTATTTTCGATACTATTTGATATTACTGGAATCAAAGACGAAATTGTATGAGACTGCTGTAAAAATGTAGAGCCATGAATCTGTTGAATCTCATTTTCCAACCAAGATGCAACATCTATCGCTATAATTCGCTCTTGACGGGCAGTACCTAACGAAATTTGAAAACGAGAAAAAGCTGATTGAGTAGTATTAGCTGGAGGACTAGGTTCAGGGTATTCAGCAAATCCAACATGACCAGGCAATAAAAACAACCCATCTCGACCTTGTATTGGGATACAGTCTACAGCCTCAATAGCCCTCGGTTGAGACTCAAAAGCAGGAGCTAAACCAGTTTTAATATTTGACTTTGTATTATATATAATATTCTCTATTCTTGCCTCATCATCCTCTATTTCTTCTCCCACCATTTCCGTGAGATTACATTGCGGATCGGCATCCACAAGGATTACTCTCTTACCTTTTGAAGCAAGCATCCATCCTAGATAAAATGTGGTTGTTGTTTTACCAACTCCGCCCTTAAGATTAAACAAGGCAATTTTTTGAACCATTGTACTATGCCTGCATAAATTGGCTCTCAGGTTTCAATCCTAAGTATAGCTTGGCGCTTCAACATTTAAGTTACAGTATTATTGGCGCTGGGTATGACTCTCGGTAAGTCAACCTACGTTCTAAAGTAATAGCATAAATAGGGTGAGAGCAAGTTGGAGGGAGAACAAACATTTTACAGAGGAGGGAGTCAGTATAAGCCAAACCCAACGAAGTGAAAATAGATCAACATAGTGGTTTTGTCAAACCAACTAACGGAATTTCTGTTCATCTAGATGTGGATAAAGTTCGTCGGTTTGGAGGAGCTTATAAAATTATTTACTTGCCTGATACTTTAATAATTGTCCAACGAGGACGAGACCCGCAACATTATGAAATTGTTCCGAGTCAAGCTAATTTATTAAACTTTGAACAGTTTAATGAGGAACTCAGAAAAATCCAAGCAATTGAAGAGGAGTAGAGTCAATGACTGATTATCCAAAGTTAACTTTTAAATACGGATGGGACGATAGAGATGAAGAAGAAACACCGATGAAAGGGTATAGAAGCGATGGGATAGTTCAAAGTTCAGAGGGAGAAATTTATTCCGTTTACTTCATCGATCCTGTTCGCTTACAGCAAGACTTAGAAGTAGAAAGCGAATTGGGAAATGCTTTTTTGGCTGAACCCGGATTGATTATCTTACCCGAAGTTAACCGTGAAGCAATGGAAAATGCGGTTAGACAATTGTGGGAACAAGGTTACTTTAAGTTTCTTAAGCCTTTAAAAGTAGAGGCAGAAAAAGAAATAGCAGCAAGAACGAGGGCAATTGCTTAAGTATTTCAAACCTATATTTAATGCTGCGTTATCCGACCCATTATAAGCCATTTTTTGATTTGACTAATTTGTTCTGCATGTACTGACTAATACTTGCCGACTCTTTTGAAATGTAGTAATGAATGACTTGGATGGGCTTGGAGCAATTCGTTAGATTAGTTAGAATTTATGAAGCACGATACTATAAAAGTAGTTTTGCACTATGGACTTTTAGTATGGGTACTTTGCCAGAAATTGAAACTGCCATCAAACAACTACCAGAAAGCGATATTCGTCAATTGGCAATATGGCTTCAAGAATATTTAGACCAGATGTGGGATAAGCAAATTGAAGCTGATGTAGCATCAGGAAAATTAGATAATTTAATTGCCAAAGCAGAAGCTGATATTGCTGCTAATCGAGTAAGGTATATCAATGAAGTCATTGACAACGGTTGACTTTTGGGAGGCATATATAAAATTACCTCTTGATGTAAGAGAACAAGCTCAAAAAGCTTATCGGCTTTGGCAAGATAATCAGCAGCATCCTTCTTTACATTTCAAGAAGGTAGGTAAAAATCTCTGGTCTGCCCGTGTTACTGGTGGATACAGAAGCTTTAGCTTTAAAAAAGGATGATGATTTTTATTGGTTTTGGATTGGTACTCATGATGAATATGATGCCATCTTGAATTAAATTATTGGTATCTGGCTGATAAACTGTAATTATTTTAATTAATGGACGCGAAATTTATAAGGGTTTCAGGGTTATTATGTCGTATTTTAAATTTTTCAAATCCTCTAAAATAACAGTTATAGCGTTTATTGGAAAAATTGCATGTCCCTTATTAGGCTTAAAGAACAAGCTCGTCAGTTAACAGTTAGCGATAAGCTAGAACTAATCAGCGATATTATCGACTCTTTACGCACTACCTCGACTCATAGCACAGACAAAAGCAGTATAATCAGGCAAATGAAGGGATTGTTAAAAACAGAACTGTTATCACCAACAGATAAAGAAGTCAAGCAAATGCTTGAAGAACGTCGAGTGGAGAAATACCAAGGATGAGAGTTTTGTTCGATACTAATATTGTTCTTGATTATTTGCTCGATCGGGAGCCATTCTTAGAAGATGCAGAGGGTTTATTTAATAAAATTGCTGAGGGTCAAATTGTTGGATATGTTACAGCTACAACCCTGACTGATATTTTTTATATAGCTAATCGACATACCCGAAACATCGATTTAGCAAGGCAAGCTGTATCGACAACGTTAAGCGTGATGGAAATTTGCCCGGTGAATAGAGTAGTTTTGGAGACAGCTTTTGCCTCCGGACTAGCAGATTTTGAAGATGCAGTTCAAATTGCTTGTGCAACTACTCAAGGGTTAGAAACAATTGTTACCCGTGATACGCAGGGGTTTTCTACCGCTACGATACCTGTGTTAAACGCTCGTCAGTTATTAGAAGAGCTAGTTCCGTAGGTACTCATAGTACCACTCGACCTCTCTCATAATCCCGATTTCTGTAGTTTTTTTATTTTACAGTAAAAAAATGAAAGTCGCGCCTTCCACGCTTTTGCGCTCACGAGAACAATTTAAACCGTGTTTTCACTGAGCCTTTTATGTTTCTGTTGAGCCAGAATCAACATAAGTGGTTGAAGGTTATGCGGAGTATAAATACATGGTCGCTGAGGTGCTGAAACCTAATATCCGGGACTTGCAAAAAGATATTGTCGATCTGTTAAAAAAAATTAGCAACTTGATGTATCGTGCTAGTTCTGTTTTGGGTGCTGATGGCATTGAAAACAAGTATACACAGTATCAAAAGCAAATCAGCGACGAAGCTGACAAAGTGCAGAATCTTGAGTTGAGAATGGCAATTGTTGCACCAATGAAGGCTGGTAAATCTACATAGAAGATTTGCAACGTAAAGCCGAGAGATTGTGGAAAAAATCAGGCTTTGAACCATTTTTAAATGATGCGATTTCAGCATTGATGGCAGAAGCTGCACCGCGATGCATTATGTCTGCACTAACAATTGCTCGTTGCAGGCTTTCAGAACTAAACAACGATGTGCAACTTAGAAGTAGTGCTGTCAATCAAGATGAAGGGAAAATCAAAGATGAGATTGAGTATTTAAATAGTGATTTAGATATTCTAAAAAAAAGATTTAAAGATTTAAAGTCAGAATTAGAATCAATCAAAAAACAGCTTCGTGAAAAATGGCTCTTTCGTACTTAGCGTGCTAATTTTTAATTAAAGTCGATAACTTTCTTTTAAAATTAAGGCTTACAGTCGCTTATACTTTAAATTTCATCCAGAATGCCGAATTGATATCAATAATGGCTGTAATTAAAGTGCAGTAAGGGTTTTAAGCTGATTATTCAAATAATTTAGCACGCTAAGTACGCAAGAACCATAATCGACGGTCATCTTCGCTTAAACCAGAGAATGCTAGAAACTCAATTTGACTGATAACGGAAATTCCAACCCAGTCAGCATCTTGTAATAATTGAACTAACATTGTAGAGCCTTGCAGTAAAGCTATAATAGCATTCGTATCGAGGACATAGCGTTTACCACTCATCCCGTAACACCCTTTGCATAGCTACACCATCATCCTGCCAGCTTAAACGTCCCGCTAAATCCGAAAAATCGTAGGGTTTCTTTTTTGGACTTTCAGCGATCGCTTCTAGTGCTAAATCTTCTAACTTCCCATCTGCGATATCTTTCTCCAACTGCTCATAAAGCACGCTGATTGTCTAACTGGGCAAACCATTGTATAAGTTTTTGGTACTCATCAGGTGGAAGCTTGAGAATAGCTGCTTCGATTTGCTCAAGTGTCATAATCAACTTTATGCTTGGTGACTATATTTTATTATGAGCGATATCTATGGTCAGCGATCGCATATAAGTGCTAAATCTTCCAAAATATCCTTCTCTAACTGCTCATAAAGCACGCTGATTGTCTAACTCAGCAAAGTATTGTGTGAGTTTATAGCGTTTCCCTTTCAAGTGAGGTACAGTCGTAGGGGCACAGCAATGCTGTGCCCCTACATCTTGGACGAAGCGAGTGTACCTCATTAAACTGAGAACCGCTATATGACACTATTTCTCACATTAAGCTGCAAAATTATATACTGGTGTTTCAATTACACGAACAGGTTTTTCCTCATTCAAAATAATCTGCTGTAACCTTTCCACTGTCGCTGGGGAGAAAAACTGTTCGCCAGTTTCTATACTAACCCGTGCAGGTACATTTTCAATCAAAAATAACTTGCCATTCATCTCTAAACTATAAGTAACTCTTTGCTCAACCAATTTTTCATTTCCATTATTCATCATCGCTGCTTCTCCTTTGCGTAAAGTTATCGTTCCAACGCTTGGTATCGGGTTGATAAACTGTAATTATTTTAATTAATGGACGTGAGGGATAGCTACATTGGACATGGATAGGTCGATTTACCGTTGTTAAACCACCTATTAAAAAGCTTGCTCCATATTTGTCATCTGGGTAATCTTCTATAACCTGTCCATTAGCAACAACTTCCTTTATTTCCCCTACCTGAATATCTCGAATGATTGATTGGTCAACTGCATGTTTAGAAAATTCAAATTCGTCATTAGCAATTTTGCTAATGACGAATTTCTTCAATGATTGTTGTCATTCAACCGTTTTATTCTAAAATTCAACTGCAACATTTCTTTACATATTATCATAGCTTACTACTCGTCCCGTAACACCCACACAAATTCTATTACGGAGCCAAGGCAAACCATAACACCGCTATCGTGTCAGCTATAGCGCAATCAGCCTTTGTTTTGGGTGCGCCAATTGCCTCGTACAATGCAATATTATGCAAGTGGGAAAGCAAAATATCAATAGTGGTAGCAATATTGCCTTTGCGAACTCGACCCAACTTTAACTCTTCGGTGAGATACTCCGTTAGCTTTTCACTAAGTTGCATTGCAGGTACACTATGTCGTTGGAGAAAAGTTTGCATGTTGAACGATGGATGACTGATGAGCGTCAAGAACACTGGCATTACCTCACGGAAGTAGTCAATAATTTGCAGACTTACAAAGTCAAGGTTTTCAACTACGTTCCCTTTCCCACTTTGGATACAAAATATAGTATCAAGTCGCGCTTCTGGTAACTTCATAGCAGCGAAAAAGAAATCTTCCTTTGTGCTAAAACGTTGATAAATGACAGCTTCAGATATCCCAGCTAGTTTAGCAATATCTCGCGTAGAGGCATTCACACCTTCCTTGAGAAAGACTGTACGAGCCACAGCGAGAATTTCGTCATCACTAATTGTTTTTTTACGGGGCATGAGAATTGCAATCAGTTTAACTGTTTTAGACGACGATACCGTACTCGCTGCGAATATCATACAATGGTCGCTCTTTCAGTTTCGCAAATTCCTCCAGGGCTAACCGCTTTTTCATGCGCGAGCATTTAATAACAATGCTAAAAATGTGTGGGAGGCATCTAGCCCAGATGCCAATTAATTTCAGATGACCAATATCTGAAAGAACATTGCGATGTTCTTGGTTTGCGACAGAACGATGCATTTCACTAAGTTTTGCAGTTGTGCCAAAAACCATTTATACGTGTGCAGCAATTTCATCTTGTATTGTAGTGCCACAGCCAAACAAGACATGCACTGCGTCGTGGTACTCAAACACCTGCATCATTTCATTTGATATTTTAGCTGATATATCGCTCCGTTCTTCCGCAGCACGAAACTCTTGGATGGCTTCACATAGCGTCATTGTGGAAGTTGATTCAAAATACTTGAGCATGTTGATACTCCTTTATTGAGACGGAGATAACCTTACAAAAGTCATTTTATGACACAATAAATAAATAAGCAAGCACATGCTTATTTATCTATTTCCGATCTAATTTCCCAAAAAACCGTTGCCCAACTACCGTAAAATAAATATCTATCCGCCATCTGCCTCCCCTATTAACGCCCATGCTCTGCGACTATCTGGTACAAATCCTCACTGCCCGCGTGTACGATGTTGCCCAGGAAACACCGCTGGAAATCGCCCCAAACCTCTCAACACGCCTCAATAACCAGCTATTGCTGAAGCGTGAAGATATGCAATCAGTATTTTCCTTTAAGCTGCGTGGCGCTTATAACAAGATGGCAAGCCTAACACCCGATATGTTGGCACAGGGTGTAATTGCTGCATCTGCGGGAAACCATGCCCAAGGTGTCGCGCTGGGTGCTAAAAAGTTGGGAACTCGTGCCATTATTGTCATGCCTGTAACTACACCCCAGGTAAAAATAGATGCAGTCAAAGCGCGGGGGGGTGAAGTTGTATTGTATGGGGATACTTACGATGATGCCTATGGTTATGCCCGTCAACTCGAAGCTGAGAAAGGTTTGACGTTTGTTCATCCTTTTGATGACCCCCATGTAATCGCCGGACAAGGTACAATCGGCATGGAGATTTTGCGGCAATATCAAAAGCCCATCCATGCGATTTTTGTAGCAATTGGTGGAGGTGGATTGATTTCGGGGATTGCAGCATATGTAAAGCGGTTGCGTCCGGAAATCAAGATAATTGGTGTGGAACCTGTAGATGCAGATGCAATGCGTCAATCGCTACAAGTAGGGCATCGGGTACGGTTGCCCCAGGTGGGTTTATTTGCTGATGGTGTGGCAGTGCGGCAAGTGGGAGAAGAGACTTTTCGGTTGTGTCAGCAGTATGTGGATGACATTATTTTGGTGGATACCGATGCTACCTGTGCGGCAATCAAAGATGTGTTTGAAGATACTCGTTCTATTGTAGAGCCTGCTGGGGCACTGGCGATCGCAGGCGCAAAAGCATACGTCGAACGCGAGGGAATCGAGGGACAAACCTTGATTGCTGTAGCCTGCGGTGCGAATATGAATTTTGACCGTTTGCGGTTTGTGGCAGAACGTGCCGAATATGGAGAACAACGCGAAGCTATATTTGCCGTGACGATTCCCGAACAAGCGGGAAGTCTGCGGAAGTTTTGCGAATGCATTGGCAGACGCAACTTAACTGAGTTCAGCTACCGCATTGCCGACGATAAAATTGCACATATATTTGTGGGAGTACAAATTCAAAACCGTGCCGACCGGGTGAAAATGGTGACAATGTTTGAGCAATGCGGGTTTGAAACGATTGATTTAACTGATGATGAGTTAACGAAGTTACACCTGCGACACATGGTAGGGGGACATTCACCGCTTGCTCATAATGAATTACTATACCGTTTCGAGTTTCCCGAACGTCCCGGTGCGTTGATGAAGTTCGTCGGTTCGATGAGTCCGAATTGGAATATTAGTATGTTTCACTACCGAAATCATGGGGCAGATTACGGTCGAATTGTCGTGGGAATGCAGGTTCCGCCGCAGGAAATGGAGAAATGGCAAGCGTTTTTAGATACTCTTGGCTATCAGTATTGGGATGAAAGTCACAACCCTGCTTATAAGTTGTTTTTGGGGTAGGGTAGTTTGTAGGTTGGGTGCAGCGGAGCGTAACCCAACGCATGAATGTTGGGTTTCACGCTCGCCCCAAGGGGACACGCAAAGAGCGTTCGTTACACTTAGAATTTATAAATGAGAGTTGGTTGCTAGATATTGATGAAATATATGAATTTACGAGGTAGTTATAAATATGACGGCAGTACTAGGAACATCTCTAGAAGAATTCTTACAACTGACATATATCGACGAATCACCAGCTTGGGAATATATTAACGCGAAGGTGGTACAAAAACCGATGGGAGGGGGAAAACATAGCTTATTACAGAAACGATTAGTTGCAGCAATTGATACTGGGTCTAGTCACTGCGAAGCTTTTCCAGAATTACGCTGTACTTTTGGTAATCGTTCTGTAGTTCCGGATGTGGTTGTTATAGAAGCAAATCAATTACCACTTGACGAAAATGGCGATATTGTGAGTACCGGGATTGAATTTGCACCACCTTGGGTAATTGAAATTCTTTCTCCCGCTCAAAGTCAAACTAAGGTGACAGGTAATATTTTACATTGTATTAAGCATGGTACTAAGTTAGGTTGGTTGCTTGACCCAAATGAGCGGTCGATTTTAATTTATCAACCTAACAGTTTGCCGGATTTGTTGAGTGGTGTGGATATTTTGCCAGTGTTGGATGGTGTAAGTTTAACTCTTACGGTTGATGATGTGTTTGCTTGGTTAAAGCGAGGGTAAATAAAAATGCGACGCATCAAGCTTCCATCTACGCGAGAGGATAAAAAGTGCAATGCACTACCATTCCCATTCCATCCGATCCCAATTTGCCGCGCTTCCATCCAGGAGAACATCATCTTGTTTTGCCATCGCTGCAAAAGCTTCATCCCATCCGCAACGCGATCGCGCTACTGGTCGGATTATTAAATGATTGCCGTGTACTTCAATTTCAACCTCCCCATCAATACCACTTTGCTCTAACAATGGCTTCGGAATCCGGATTCCTTGAGAATTTTCAACTTTAACAAGTCGTGTCCTAATAACTGCGCTCATATACGACCAATTTAAGTAACTACATTGTCATTACTTAGCAGCTAGCTGTCAACCGATATGCTGGAGGAATATTGTTTCAGGCATTAAACTTTACTTATCGTATTGCCAAAACACCCGCAAATACTGAGTTCCAGCCAGTAGATCGGGAAATGCGATGTTCGATTACGTGATAGATATAGTTTTATGAAGCAATTATTAGATGATTATTAAATTAAAATCGATAAGATAATATTTCTGTAATTATAAGGATTAGTTATAATAACTTAACTAAACTCTCATAAAAAGTCAATAGGCGGATGGCACGAACTATCAGCTTATTGAGGCTTCCTAATTGCTATTATCAACTAGGAGTTATAATCGTTGTGTCAAATATTCTTTGTAATTTTCGTACCAAAAGATATGAAGCGCCTCTAGATGAAACATCACAAACTGATTTTTCATTTCTCAATGGCTTGAGGGTGCTTGTCGTAGACGATAATACTGATTGTCTGTATTTAATTACAGCTATTTTTGAGCAATTTAAAATCAATGTCAAGGCAGTAACATCAGTGGATAAAGCCCTTGAAATCTTAGAAAAGTGGAAGCCAGATGTTCTAGTTAGCGATATTTGTATGCCAGACAAGGACGGTTTTTCACTAATTCGCACTATCAGAACCGAAGAAGCTTTAAAAGGAGGATTTCTTCCTGCCATTGCGATTACGAGTTACACTTATCCGGAAATAGACACTCAACTTTTTGCGGCTGGGTTTCAAGAGCTTATTTTTAAGCCTTTTGACTTGGATGACGTAGTTGCAGAAGTGGCAAAACAAATACATTACTCACTAGCCAGAGATATCACCGCTTAATTATTAATTAAGCGTGATTCTGGCTCAAAAATTAGCGACTACCTAAAGGTGAACGCATTTTTCAATTAAAATTAATCCACATACTCGACAATATCTTCAGTCTTAAACCGAATTTTAGGTCTTTGTGCGCTTTGGTCGTCAGCTGCACGGTATCCTGCGGGACATGCAACTGCGGTTTTATAACCTTGGTTCGGGAGTCCTAATACTTCGTCATATTTGCTGGGTACAAATCCTTCCATTGGACAGGTATCGATGCCTAACATGGCAGCAGCGGTCATAAATTCACCCAAAGCAATGTAAACTTGACGGATAGACCACTCGTTTATATCGAGGGGATAAGGCGGTTTTTCCATAAAGCCTTTGACAACTCCACCAAATTTTTGTAGGTTCTCGACTGGTACTTGCTGAACTTCTGCCATACGTTCGAGATAACGGTCTACGTAGGTAGCATCAAGGTCTTTTTTAATCGCAAATACGACCAAGTGCGATGCATCTACAACTTGAGCTTGTCCCCACGAATGTGGTAATAATTGGCTGCGTACCTCCGAGTTACGGACAACAATGAATTTCCAGGGTTGTAACCCAAAAGATGAAGGTGCTAGTACTAAACTTTGCTCTAATGCTTTCCAGATGTCATCTGGGATTTTTTTAGTCGGGTCGAATTTCTTGGTTGCATAACGCCATTGAAGTTGTTGAATAATCGACTCAGGGGTGGATACAGCGATGCTCATATACAATCTTTCAGATATATTGTTACCAAATATAACAATACCTGAGTATAGTAGTGTAGGTTGGGTGGAACGTTCGTGTTACCCAACATTTTTAAGTTTTTTTTTGTTGGGTTACGCTGCGCTCCACCCAACCTACCAATATTCTCAACTAAAAGAGACAGACTGATGATAGCCTGCCTCCAAAATACTTAAAGTTAAGTTTTGATGTTAGAATTTAGTAACGACGTGACGAGTATCCACCACCACCACCGTCATTTCTACGCCGATTACCACCACCACCGAAGGAGCCACCACCACCTTCAGATTTGGGCTTGGCTTTATTTACTTTTAAGCTGCGACCCATCCATTCTGCACCATCAAGGGCTTCGATTGCTGCGGTTTCTTCAGCATCGCTGGACATCTCCACAAATCCAAAGCCTCTAACGCGACCTGTTTCACGGTCTGTAGGTAATTGAACGCTTTTTACTGTTCCATATTCCGCAAACACATGTCTAAGGTCTTCTTCTCCAACATCATACGATAAGTTACCGACATACACTGACATAAAACGTCTCCAAAATCAAATGGCGTAGAGATTGTAGATCCGGAGAGGTCTGTAAATCCTTTCTTTACGCAGTTAGAAACAAACAACACGACCGAATTTAAATAACTCTAAATATTATGATAATACAAATTAACGGCTTCGTGATAGTTGGATTATAAGGTTATTAAATTGGGTTATCGTAGATATATTAGTGTATCTGTTAGTACGCATTATCAAGCGCATTTGCCTGATGTGGGATACCCAGGACTATGTGCGTGGACTAAACGCTAGAGCAACCCATTCATCTAGGCAATTCTCCTTCGGAGATGCTACGCGATTCTCCTTCGGAGACGCTACGCGAACGCAATCAATCACCTCGAAACCAGCATCTTCTAAGGCTGCAACCAATGTGGATTCGTAATCGCTGGTAAAGCCTGCTGTAATTAATATTCCGCGATTTATATTGTTTTGGCGTAGTGCCTGTTGATAGTCAGGGATGAGGGTAATATGGATGCGGGCAAAGATGTTTGCAACAATCAAATCGAAGTTGTTCGCGGGTGTAATTGCTGGCACATCTACTATCGTGTTACCACCCATCCAATGCCCTAATTCGCTGCCGCGTCCGAGACTTCCTGCCATAACTTTAACTTGTGGTTCGACACAATTACGATATACGGCATCTTGAGTTGACTGCACCGCGATTAGGTCGTTATCGAGTGCTAAAACAGTTGCCCCAAGTTTAGCAGCAGCAACGCTTAAAATTCCCGAACCCGACCCTAAGTCGAGGACGTGCATTGATGGCATTACATAGCGTTCAATTAGTTGTAGTGCGAGTATTGTGGCTGGATGTAAACCGCTACCAAAGGCAAGGCTTGTTTTTAACCTCACAACGATTTCATCAGCGGCTGCGGACTTTATTTTATAAGATACATCGGGAGCAAGGATGACGAAACGCTTTCCAATCCTCACTAGGGAGCTAGATGCTTCTACTGGCATACTTTTTTGCTCAACTATTGCGATTTCAAGTGCGCTAACTAGCCCCGTTCGTTGCAAAGAGGATAACAAATTCTCAATTTCGTTAGTGCGTGTATTTGCGTAAAAATCATTCACTAAATATATATAGATAGTTGATGTCCATGACGGATGGTTGTGACGATTGATACAAATATCGCTAATATAATCGGTTTCCCTAAGTAGCGTACAGACCCAATCAACTGCCTCGTCGGTTGTATTCAAACTCAACTCCATCCAAGACATGTCCTTTGTCCTTTGTTATTGGTCATTAGTCTGCGCGATAAAAAACATACGGTTTATTTACCTAAAAACGGCTGTAAGCTAAAAATCATCCATATCGTGGAACATTTGTTCTAATAAATCTTCCATCATTTCTTCCTTGATCGAACGTAAGACTTCGGGACCGCGCAAAAAGTCTTTAACAGGCATTTTTGAAGATTCAAAATCTTTAACATAATCGCGGATTTCCGAAATAACTTTAACTTGATATTCCATTTGTTGGGATATTTCATTCATCGGGTCAACTCCTTGCTTTTTCGCTTTACGACAATCGGAAACTATCGCACCTTCGGGAGTTTTTTTATAATTAGTAAGCTCTTTTTTCAAGGTTTTGAATTGATTTTTGAGAAATTCAATTTGCTGTTCTAAACGATTGCATTTGCGAGTTAAATCGTCTTCGCTATTGCTATCAATCGATTCTCCGACTTGATATAATTGCTCGATTTCCAATAATCTCGCCAAATCTCCTTCTTGATAAGCTTTGTTAATTTCTTTCATTATTTCTGTGTGACGCATCTCCGTTTCGCTGTCGTTTGCCTTATCGGGGTGAAAGATTTCAGCTAACCGCAAAAAGTAGGAGCGGATTTTTTTGGAATCGTCACTTTTAGTTGCAGAGGGAGATTCTAATTCTGGTTGCGTTTGCTGACGGTGTTGCTGATACTCGTGGGGTGAATCGAAATATTCTTCGTCATCTTCATCTTCATCTTCATCGTCATCGAATATTGGACTAATAATACCTGCCGATTGAAGACTGTAGTAAAGCTTTTGAATGCTTTTTTTATTTTGTTTGCTCAACTTTTTCTTGGTGATAATTTCCTGAAAAAGAGTATGAATCTCTTGGTTAAGGGCTTTTATTTCTTCAAATTTGGGTACAGTACGCTGATAAATTTCTGTAGCATAAGAGCGCATCTGCTCGACAAACTTATCGACTTCGTTACGTTTTTTCTTAATTTGTTTGAGTAAGCGCTCGTGTTCGCTTTCAAGTCCATCGAGACGGATGTGGACTGCGGAGGGTGCGATCGCGGTAGAAGTGCGCTTGGCTGTTGAAGCTCGTCGAGTCATACAAATAGTAGTTAAATTAGGATAACTTGGCTGTTGGTTTAACGCCGGATTTTTTAAATTAGTGGAAGTCGATATGGATGACTATCGGGACTTACACAACAATAACGGAATGCAGTAACCACTGAGGACACATTCGTATACGTAACGCGGAGCGTATGCCGTAGGCTAGTTCAGAGGATTTGAGAAATTTGCATAATTCTTAACTATCTTACCTTACTATTTTTCGAGTGTTCTAGTTAGTTGTTTGAAAAATTTATTTTCGAGCATATTCTCAGAGTGTCTATTTGACAATATGCAAATAGATAGATGAATTTTACTGTGACACAACGATATCCCTAAAAAGATGTGACTGTGCTTCGATTATGAGCCTGAACGATAAATTTAACGCCGAATCAATACGTCTATCCCAAGAAGTAAACCGCGAAAAAAACTGGAAGCGCTGGGGTGCGTATTTGGCAGAGCGTCAGTGGGGAACGGTACGCGAAGATTACTCGCAAGATGGCTCGAGTTGGGATTATTTTCCGCACGAACATGCTCGCAGTCGCGCTTATCGGTGGGGTGAAGATGGACTTTTGGGGTTATGCGATCGCCAATGTCGTTTATGTTTTGCCCTCGCATTATGGAATGGTGCAGACCCAATTCTCAAAGAACGTTTATTTGGGTTGACCAATACCGAGGGAAATCACGGAGAAGATGTTAAAGAATACTACTTTTACTTAGATTCGACTCCAACTCACTCGTATATGAAAGCTCTCTATAAATATCCGCAAACCGAGTTTCCATACGAGCAATTAGTTCAAACTAACCGCGATCGCTCTCCAGATTTATCAGAATTTGAACTAAAAGATACTGGTATATTTAACGAGAACAAATATTTTGATGTTTTTGTCGAGTATGCAAAAGCAGCACCCGACGATATCTTAATTCAAATTACCGTTGCCAATCGCGGTGCGGAAACTGCGACACTTCACCTTTTACCAACAATCTGGTTTAAAAATACTTGGTCTTGGGGTCGTACTGGCGAAAGCTATTCACCAAAACCGCGCATCGAATACTATAAAGATGGCGAATTGCGGATGCAGCAAGAAACTTTAGGTAATTTTAATTTTGTCGCTTCACCCCTAGCTTCGGGGGAAACACCGAAATTTCTATTTACTGAAAACGAAACTAACGAAATCTTGCTGTTCAAAACTGAAAACCGCAGTCCTTACGTCAAAGATGCTTTTAACGAGTACATTATTCACGGCAACGAAGCAGCAGTTAATCCGGAAATGGTTGGTACAAAAGCCGCAGCTTATTACCAAATGGAAGTTCCAGCAGGGGAATCGGTAACTGTGCGACTGCGACTATTCGCTGATTCCGAAGCATCCGTACAACCTTTTGATGAATTTGAGCAAATCTTAACTTCGCGCATCCGCGAATCTGAAGAATTTTACGCGCAGCACATCAATAAAAATCTTTCTGAAAACGAAAAGCGCGTTGTCCGACAAGCATATGCTGGTTTGCTGTGGAATAAACAATTCTACAATTACGGTGTCAAAGATTGGTTAGAAGGCGACCTCAAAAGGACAGCACTTCAGAGGAATGGTAACACGGCTAACTCAGATTGGACTCATCTTTACAACCGCGATGTGATTTCCATGCCCGATAAATGGGAATATCCTTGGTATGCGACTTGGGATTTAGCATTTCATTTAGTCGCATTTGCCGATATAGACGCGGATTTTGCCAAAAAGCAGTGTATTTTATTTTTGCGCGAGTGGTACATGCACCCCAATGGTGCTATCCCAGCTTACGAGTATGGCTTTTCAGATACAAATCCGCCAGTTTTACCTTGGGCATGTTGGCGTATCTATAAAATTACAGGTAAAAAGGGCGAACGCGACCGAGTTTTTCTAGCGCGTGTCTTTCAAAAATTACTACTCCACTTTACTTGGTGGGTGAACCGCAAGGATATGGAGGGTAAAAATATATTTGCTGGTGGTTTTTTAGGGATGGATAATATCGGCGTTTTCGACCGTTCCAAACCCTTACCAACTGGTGGTTATTTGCATCAAGCCGATGGTACAGCTTGGATGGCATTTTTCTGCATCACTATGCTGTCAATCGCATTGGAATTGGCTGACGAAGACCCAACTTACGAAGATATTGCCTCCAAATTCTTCGAGCATTTTATTGCTATCTCCGACGCGATGAATAAAGTTGGAGACATTGGACTGTGGGATGAGGAAGACGGATTTTACTACGACCAACTCCAAATGGATGGTAAATCGATTCCATTAAAAGTGCGATCGCTTGTTGGACTTGTGCTGTTACTCGCGGTAGAAGTCCTAGATTTTGCAGTGATTGAAAAGCTGCCCGGATTCAAAAAACGCATGGAGTGGTTTTTAAAAAACCGTAAAGATGTAACGCAGCATATTTCCTGCATGAAAAAGGCAAAAGAAACTAATCATCTACTACTATCGATTCCCAATCAAGAACGTCTAGAAAAGGTATTGCGTTATTTGTTGGATGAAAGCGAATTCCTGAGCGAATATGGCATTCGTTCGCTTTCGCGCTTTCATTTAGACCATCCTTATATTTTCAATGTTGGTAGCGAAGAATACCGCGTTGATTATCTTCCTGGCGAGTCAAACAGCGGCTTTTTTGGTGGTAATTCCAACTGGCGCGGTCCGATTTGGTTTCCCCTAAACTACCTAATTATAGAAGGTTTGCAACGTTACCATAGATTTTATGGCGATAGCTTGCAAATCGAATATCCGACAGGTTCCGGGCAAAAAATGAACTTGGCGCAGATATCTGAGGAGTTAACAAAACGTTTGGCAGGAATATTTATACCGAATCAGCAAGGAAATAGTCCTTGGCAAGGTCATAATCAACTTTTTGCTTCCGACCCTTACTGGAAAAATTTAATACTTTTTAATGAGTATTTCTGCGGAGATAGCGGTTCTGGTTTGGGTGCAAGTCATCAAACCGGATGGACTGCATTAATTGCGCGTTTATTCAACGATATTGGGCGCAAAAGAACGTAGTCGTTTATATCATTAATTCTGAGGGGTTGCCTAGATCCCCGACGTGCGTAAAAGTTGTCGGGGATCTGACCCTCACGACTTGTTAAAATTAATGAAACTGACTATTGGTCTGTTTCAAAAGTAATAAAATCCTTTGTAGGTTGGGTGCAACGTACCGCGCTTCGCGGAACCCGTAGGGTAGTGAAACCCAACATTTTTGTTGGGTTACGCTTCGCTCCACCCAACCTACAATCCCATATAAAGCTTAAATATTTAGATATTACCGAAAAAGTTGCTTAAAATCATAAAGTGTGTATCATAAAAGTAGGGGCACTATATATCGTACCCCTACTACTCTTGGAAAAACGGTAACGGCGTATGTAATCCCTCATCGCAATCAATTTCAGTTAAAGGCGAATGCTTGCTCGTGCTTGAAGCGTTTCATTTCCATTCGCTATGAAATCCATTCGATTGTCGATGCCAAGGTAGAAAAACAATGCAACAAATCTATAAATATCCGCGCACCCATCATATCGAGGGTTCGCGGTTGCAACCTGGGGATGAAGACCTTAATAGTATTCCCTTTGGTGCGATACAGCATAAGTATGTGGTAGTCGAAGAAAAAGTTGATGGTGCTAATGCTGCCATTAGTTTTAATGCTGATGGTCAAATTTTACTGCAAAGTCGAGGGCACTATTTAACGGGAGGTGCTAGAGAAAAGCACTTTAATTTGTTTAAACAGTGGGCAAATACTCACGCTCGCGCATTCTGGAATGTGTTGGGTACTCGTTATATTCTCTTCGGTGAATGGCTTTATGCCAAACATACGGTTTTTTATGATGCTCTACCGCATTATTTCTTAGAGTACGATGTCCTGGATTTGGATAGGCGAGTATTTATAAGTACTAGTAGCCGCCAGCAGTTATTAGCTGGATTGTCTTTAGTTTCAGTACCCGTACTATTTGCAGGCAAAATTGAATCCTATAAGCAACTGCTAGGGATGTTAGGTAAGTCGCATTATCAAACATCAAAATACTTAGAATGCTTTCAAGGAATTTGTGAAGCGAAGGGACTTGATGTGGTGCTTGAGCTTAATCAAACTGACCAAAGTTGTTTGATGGAAGGTTTGTATATCAAGGTGGAATCGGGGGAAGTAGTGACAGAACGGTATAAATATGTGCGTTCGAGTTTTTTGACGACGATTTTGCAATCTGATGGTCATTGGCTCAATCGCCCGATTATACCTAATATTCTACGTTCTGATGTGGATTTGTTTAGCTAGTACGCATCGGCTCAGGGCATTTAAACGAACCACAGAGACACTGAGAGCGCAGAGGAAGAGAAGAAGAGAAGAGAAGAGGTTGGTATTATGAGTTGCTCGGTTGATTCGTTATGGTCTTTTCCTTTTTGTCCGAATGAGGCTAATTGGTCGATTCATTGGTCGGCTTTGGAAGCTGAATTTGATTGGCTGCGAGCGTTAGCTGATTGTCCCCAAAACCCGCTTTACCATGCGGAGGGTGATGTTTTAATTCATACAAAGTTAGTGTGCGAGGCTTTGGTTGCTATGCCGCAATGGCGGGCATTACCTCCTAGTCAGCGTTCGGTGTTGTTTGCTGCGGCTTTGTTGCATGATGTGGCAAAACCTGCTGCAACCACAATTGCTGAAGATGGGACAATTTCTGCTAGGGGTCACGTAATGCAAGGTGCAAAAATGGCACAACGAATTCTCTGGGATTTGCATGTGCCGTTTTCTATGCGAGAGGCGATTGTGGCTTTGGTAAAATATGGTAGTTTGCCGCTATGGTTTTGGGATAAGCCAAATCCAGAACGGGCTGTTATTAAAGCCAGTCAAGTCATGCGGTGCGATATGCTGGCATTATTGGCTTTATCGGATGTGAAAGGTCGTTATTGTGATGACCGCGAACAGTTAATCGAACGAATTGAGTTTTTCCGGGAATTTTGTCAGGAAAATCACTGTTTTGACGAACCGCGTTTGTTTAAGTCAGCGCACAGTCGGTTTGTTTATTTCCAAAAGGAAGATGGGAATCCGAACTATGAAGCTTATGATGATACTCGCTTTCAGGTGGTTTTGATGTGCGGCTTGCCGGGTTCGGGAAAAGATACTTGGATTCAAGATAATTTGCCCGATTGGAAAGTCATTTCGTTGGATAAATTGCGGCAGAATATGGGTGTTGAAGCTGGCGATGACCAAGGTATAGTTGCGAATGAAGCTAAAGCTCTAGCCAAACAGTACATGCGAAGCGAACAATCGTTTGTCTGGAATGCTACCAATCTCAACTCCCAGTTACGAGGGATGTTAATTCGATTGTTTTCTAGTTATCAAGCTAGGGTTCGCATCGTTTATTTGGAAGTACCTTGGAAGGTGTTGTTGCAACGAAATTCCAGCCGTTCTGTAAAAGTTCCGGAGCAAGTACTTTATCGGATGAAAAATCGTTTGAATGTGCCGAATGTAACTGAGCCGCAACAAGTTGATTGGGTTGTTGATTTTTTGGGAGATTTGTAACTTTGAATTTGGTTTTGTGTAGGCAATAACAAAAAGAATGCAATCTGTAAGTGAGTGAAAAAGTAGATCCCCGACTTCGCACTTCCCTTATCGGGGATCGGAATCTTTCAAATGCTTATGGTTGTAAAAAAATGAATGCGATCGCAAGTTATTGTAAGATTGCTTACAATATTATTTGTAATATTTTTATGAGTGAGATAAACTAATAGGCTGTAGTTATTATTTAAGATTTGCTGAATTAGGTTAATTTTTGTTCAAAGTATACTTGATGATATCAATCAACTCTCGATTAGAGGCATTCTAAGTGAAACCAGAACTTCCAGAACTCCCAAAACGGGACAACTCATCCGAACCAAAACCTGCTTTTACTAAGCCTAAACTCTATGTAGAACCAGACCCAACACCCAGTCAGCATATCCGGATTTTAGAGTGCGATAAGGAAATTAGTCGCATCTTTTATGAATGTTACCATTGCAGGCAAGGATTATTAAGTGAATGTCAAGGAACTCTCCCACTTCAAGATATCGATCTAAAATGCCCTAACTGCGGCAAAACATCTATTAGATTGATGACGAACAAAGTTATTTCCACAACAGCAATTCCTTCTCCTTGGGGTGAATAGGGAATAGGGAATAGGGAATAGGGAATAGGGAATAGGGAATAGGCAATGGGTAATGGGTAGTTGTCAGTGAGTAATAATCAATTTGCAATTCCTAATTCCCAATGCCCAACCTAACATTAACTACCCCAACTTAATTTAATTGAAGTTCAAACCTTTCACCTGGTTTTGGTTCCACTACTTGTGTTTTCAGATTATTTTGTGCTAGAGCAGTACGAAACTCGCTAGCATCACCTTGAGCGCGAAGCAGCGATATTAGTAACCCTTCAAATGTTATATCACCACCCGCCGCAGTGGGCATAATTATTTGCGGTTTTAGCCATTCTATGAGTTGAATCGCACTTTTTTTACCCTTAATAATCGGTCCGAGGAAGGGAATTTCTAAATCAATAATAGGCGTAATTACAACATCTACAGGAGCTATATTTTTCAGCGAGGGAGGATGATTTCCGTGCGGTTCGTAATAAAGTGTAGTGTTATTAGTCAAATCTTCGAGCAAATAGCCATTTTCTACAAGCATCGGACCGACTAGCGAACCAGGTGTTGCTTTAATTTTCACCTTTTGGGCAAAGGTAAAAGATTCCTCGTGTGCAAGTGCTGTTACTTGAGTGTAACCCAACGCTCGAACGATTTTTGCCGCGTTAGGAGAAGCGATAACCGGGATATTGCGGTCAAGCTGTTGAAGCGTTGGAGGGTGGGTGTGGTCTTCCAATCCCTGAGACAGCAAGATTAAATCGATATTTTCTGGAATCGGACGAGAAGTAGCACGAGAACCTTTGAAAAACCACGGAAGATTACCAAAAACTAACGTTCCTACTAACCAAGGGTCAAGCAGGATTTGCTGACCTGCCATTTCAATCAACCAGGAATTGCTATCTAACCAAGTTATATACATTTTTACATTCCTTAATATTTTATTACATAGATTAGCACGCTTCGGAGTGCGTCTCCTTGATGAGTTAGACGAAGTATCGCACTTACTCCACTGGTTTGAATTCCGAATCAAGCAAAATTTAGATTGTATTTGGTATAAATGAAGCAAACGGGAAAAAATCAGCCTTCATCCAAATAATACAAGCATTTCACTTTCCGAATTCCGAATTCCGAATTCAAAATTCATAATTTAGCTGTGCAATTCAATGTCAAAATGTAGAAGTGCAGCAATCCTGTGTTTTGAACATTAAACGGTGTAAAATGACACAAGTTATTTCCGATAACCATATTAAAGCATTAAAAATAGTTATTCCGATACTTAACGAACACAATATAACTTACCGAGTTACAGGTGGATTAGCTGGAAATCTTTATGGTTCGCAATGGCAGCTACATGATATAGATATCGAAGTTGCTCAAAACGATATAAATAAAATCGTAGAGTTATTTCAAGAATATCTTGTTATTCATTTAATGAGGTTAGTCGATGATGAATTTGATTTACTCATGCTGACTTTAGTAATTCATGATGTTGATGTAGAAATAAATCAAGCCGAAGATGCTTTTGTATTTTCTCAAGATGCTACAATTAAATTAAATCATGATTTATCTAAGTTTAATACAGTTGTTTTTGAAGGATTAGAAATTCGGGTACAGCCTTTGGATGGGATTATTGAATATAAGGAATTATTAGGTCGAGAAAATGATTTACATGATTTAAAGCAATTACTATAAGTATGTGAGCGGGGATATTTATAACTATATTAATAAATTTCAGGTTCCCCAACAGGATGCTCAAGATAACAGCGGAGTATAAATAGCGCAACGGTGGGCAAACCAGCTTAATCAACCATTTGAGCAACCACCGCTAACCATCTCAACAGTAGAACTTGATATATCGGCTTAAAAAAGCGCTTTCAACCCAGTTTCATTTTTTAAAAAATATGAATAATCAATAGTAAAACAATTGAATAATCTAGTAATTTCAATGTAAATTCATGCTTAATACTTCAAATTTCAATCAATTCACTTATGTGGTAGAAGCGAATCAGCATATCAAAGATGAATTGATTAGCTGGGTTACAAAATCATATGAGTATATCAACCAATATTTTGGAGGAGATAGAAGTAGAATAAGCAAAACAACTTTTGGAGATTGTGTTGCAAAGGTAGAAGTATTAGTAGATTTAGCTATCGATGATAATTATGCGCCTTCTTTCCGAGGTGTAAGAGATGTAAACGGTCGTTTACAAGCGGGAGCAATAATCTCTAGACAAATTGGTACACTTTTCCCTTATACTCAAGAAAGGGTGTATCTATCAATAGACCCATTTACAACCCCTCCTTGGAATTGTTTAGGTTTAGAAGGCGTATTACCAGAAAAGATTAAAGGAGCAGCAAGATGGTTAATGTCAGAAATAGTTCAAGAAATAATAGATACTGAAATAGAAGGAGTTACTAAAGTACTAGCAATTGATAGAGCCAAGGATTTTTATTTGGGTATTGGATTTCAAGAAAATCCTGAGTATCCACCAGAATTAATTTTAACGAAAGAAGCAGCGTTGGCTTTTCTACAAAACGAGTTTAATCGCAGAGGAGAAAGATAAATGACAAGTCAAAAATACCAACCAACAGCAAAAGATTTAGAACGATGGGAAAAATTGGATGAACTTGGTATGACCGCAATGTGTGGTACACCTATGTCAGATGAAGAATATGAACAACGACTTCAATCTGTTATCAATGGTAGTTGCTTTACGAAATATTTAGACAAAGTATTGAAGCAAAAGCAAGAACTTCAGGACAAGTTAGCAGCTATCGAAAAAACAGAACAAATGCTAAGGAAAAAGATTGCAGAAGTTTAATAGCTATAGTAACAACATACAGGTGCTATGTCTTCCAGTTAACATGAATTTATTGACGAAAAACTTTTGGTTGAGCGATGAAGCTATTCATAAAAAATAGGTTTCTTTGATTGCTATAAAATATACTTCATACCAAATTATTATTAATCCATTTTTAATGGATTTTTGCTATAAGAGGGGGATTTATAATCGAATGTCACGCTTGTAAAGCTCTAAAAAACCGCTCTTTTTCAGCGATTTCAATTTCTGGTCTAGGAGACTGGAAACTATCTTTTCTCATAAATTATTGGGTTTGGTTTTTTAATCGCTTGTGCCAGTTTGGCGTGTCTAATCGTAGTATTCCCTAATTGCAGCAGAATCAAACATTTGGTTGAAGAAAGTATTCACAGACGTTTGAGACTGATATAGAATCAGTATTCCAACATAAGAAATGCTAATTTCTTGATTTTGAGTAAAGTCGAGCTAAAGCTTAATATAATTTGACAAAACTACTATCTTTGGTAGTAAGTGGCATTCTATCCAAGGATGTAATTTTCATGGCAATTGATGCTTGACTAATGACTAAATCAAGTTTAAATGATATACTTTTCTAAGTTTCCAAGTATCGTTATGAAAGTATTTATTGTCCACGCACACCCAGAACCACAAAGCTTTAATAGTGCAATGACAAGGGAAGCTAAAATTGCACTTGAAGCTGTCGGAGATGAGGTGATAATTTCCGACCTTTATGGAATGAATTTTGACCCGATTTCTGACCGACGCAACTTTACATCGCAAAAAGATCCGAATTACTTTAAACAGCAAGTTGAAGAAAATTACGCAAGCGAAATCGATGGCTTTTCCGCAGATATTAAAGCCGAAATTGAGAAGCTTTTCTGGTGCGATGTACTAATTTTTCAGTTTCCGCTATGGTGGTTTGGACTTCCAGGAATCTTGAAAGGATGGGTCGATAGGGTGTTTGCTGCGGGGAAAATCTATGCTGGTGGTAGATGGTATGACGATGGTGTTTTGAAGGGGAAAAAAGCCATGTTATCGTTAACTACTGGGGGTCGGTTAACGATGTTTACTGAAATTGGTATTAATGGAGATATTAATACTATTCTTTATCCAATTAATCACGGTATTTTGCGTTTTGTTGGTTTTGATGTTTTGCCACCTTTTGTGGTTTTTGGTACTAGTCAAATTAGTGATGAGCGTCGGAAAGAATATTTGGAAGATTATAAAAAACGGTTACTTTCAATTGAGGAAACACCATCAATAAATTACCCTAAGCTTGGTGATTTTGATGAGAATTTTCAACTGAAATCGACCTCGTTTGAATAATATAATTATTTTTGAGTCATTGCAATTTTTCATGCAGCGTCGGTATATTGCCTGCACGTAATAGTTTTTTTACAGATGCAAAAAAGTTTTATATCGCAATTTTATTAGATTTATCGGAAGCGAGGCAATCAGATCCCCGACTTCGCATTCATTTGTCGGGGATCTTGTATATCAAGGATAATTAATGCGTGAACAATCAGAAAACACCATGAATGGCAAATTGATAGTATTTGAAGGGGTGGAAGGGTGCGGTAAAACGACCCAAATACAGCTAACTGGAGAATGGTTGCAATATTTAGGTATTGAAATAATAATTACACGAGAACCAGGAGGAACCGAGTTAGGGGTTGATTTGCGACGATTATTACTCGATGCTAAAAATTCAATTGCCAATAGAAGCGAATTACTATTATACGCTGCTGACCGCGCTCAACATGTCGAGCAAAAACTCAAACCGAACTTGCAAAACGGAAAATTTGTTTTATGCGATCGCTTTATTTACTCAACCATAGCTTATCAAGGTTACGGTCGCGGTTTGGATCTAAACTTGATTAACCAGTTGAATGCGATCGCAACTGAAGATTTAGAAGTTGATTTAGTACTGTGGTTAGATTTAGACGTGGAAGCAGGATTAGCACGCAAACACCGCACTGGGGAAACTGCCGACCGCATCGAACAAGAAAAAATCGATTTTCACCGTCGGGTTCAACAAGGTTACGCTAAGTTAGCACAAGCACATCCTCATATTGTAAGAATCGATGCTAGTTTGGACAAAGAATCGATACAAACGCAAATTCGAGAAATTTTGACTTCTTATGTCTGACTTTTTCGCACCTCTAACCGGACAAGAGCAAGCAGTAGAATTACTGATGCAAGCTGTTAATAAAAATCGAATTGCCCCAGCATACTTATTTGTCGGACCCGACGGTATAGGTCGCGCTTTGGCTGCGCGGTGCTTTATCGAACAGCTATTTTCGAGTGATGCATCAGCGCAAAACCGCTTGCGGCAAGGCAATCACCCGGATTTACTGTGGGTACAGCCAACATACCAGCATCAAGGACAACGTTTGACACCGCAAGAAGCCGCAGAAAAAGGACTCAAACGCAAAGCTCCGCCTGTAATTCGTCTCGAACAAATACGTGAAATTACTGAGTTTTTAAGTCGTCCGTCGATGCTCGCACCGCGAAGTATGGTAGTGGTCGAACAAGCTGAAACGATGGCAGAAGCTGCTGCAAATGCCTTACTCAAAACCTTAGAAGAACCGGGACGAGCGACTTTAATTTTGATTGCACCTTCGTTGGATGCGATTTTACCAACTTTGACATCGAGGTGTCAGCGTATTCCCTTTTATCGCTTGGATATTGGTGCTATGACCGAAGTATTAAATAAAACTGGACATGGGGAAATATTACAACATCCAGCAGTGATGAATATAGCAGCAGGGAGTCCGGGGGAAGCGATCGCATCGTACAATCAAATGCAAAATATGCCTGCTGAGTTGTTGCAAGCAGTAACAAAGAAACCCGCAAACCAGCGTCAAGCTTTGGAATTAGCGAAAAGAATCGATAAAGAGTTAGATACAGAAGCACAATTGTGGTTAATTGACTACCTCGAACAATCCTACTGGCAACAGCTACGTCAACCGGATATTATCAAGCAGCTTGAGCAAACCCGTAAAAATCTACTTTGTTACGCTCAACCGCGATTAGTTTGGGAATGTACGCTTTTGAAAGTGATGAGTTAGGAGTTAGGAGTTAGGAGTTAGGAGTTAGGAGTTAGGAGTTATGAGTTATGAGTTGAAGAACATTCTTTTCCTCCTCCACTGCCTCCCTTGTTCTAAAATCTATCTCTCCTACTACTTAATATTGTTCAATAATCAAATATAGCATTCCTAAATTATTTGTAAAACCTCTATTCCCTCTTACTCTGTGTACTCTGTGTCTCTGTGGTAAATTTTTCAGCCAGTTTTTCACGAATCATTTAGGATTGCTATATAATTTGTAAAAAATACCTAAATGTAGAGACGCGAAATTTCGCGTCTCTACAATCTAGATTTTTACGAATGATTTAGGATTGCTATAGCATTCCTATATGTAAATTTTTAAACCCGTTTTAACGAGTTTAACCTTTGAGCAAGTAATTTATTTCAGGGCTTTTCTTATTTTCTTTCTCCCCTACACCCTTATACATTTTTCCCAAAATTTCCTCGCAGGTTTCTTCTGGTGTTTTATCTTTGGTGTATACAATAAACTTTGCGAGTTTATAATTAGAGGAATGTCGAACAAAAAATTCATTGAGACTTCGCGTCTCATCGACTTCAAATTGATTTCGCTCATCGAGAATTTTGACTGATTCATCTAAATTAGCTGAAGGAAGCAGCAAAAAAACATTATAGTACGGTGCTAAAGCTTGTTGAACTCGTTGAAAAAGGGTAGCGTCTTCGTATACTGAATGTCCTCCTCCAAAATCAATAACGCATTGGCTGTGTTCTGACAAAATTCTTTCCACAGCGTGGATTTCAAACGGTTTCCAATATCTTTGAAGTTCCCAAACTTTTCCATTTTCCCGCTTTGACTTTGCAAATTCCTCGTCGTAACCGATTTCTTTATAGTAGTTATAGCGCAATTCATCCATCGAACATTGTGGAAGACTTAGCCTATCCGCTAGAAGTTTTCCAAGCGTCGATTTACCCGCACCTATTGGACCAATCAGGACTATATCTAATTTCATTTATAGGGATTTTTTCTTTTCTTTTTCTTTTTCTTTTGCTGCACCGGACGCATTGCTTCGCGTCCAAGAAGAAACATTCCGGCAACACCAAGGTTGACAAACCAAATATATTGATACCAATATTTTCCTACTTGCTCAGTCGCACTGAGTTCTGGATGTAAGGTACTCAAGTACAGCAGTAGTATAATTACGGTTAATGCTCCAAATCCGACAAAACCCAAACCAACGTAAATCCTCGCGGGGCGCAGTTCCCAGTCGGAAATTTCGTCGATGTCGATTTGGGCTAGTTCGTTTAAAGTATCATCTGCTACTACCGAAGCAGTTGACAAACGCTTGTTAATCTCCGATGGTAAAATTGGCGCGATCGCATTAATTGTCGGACGACGTAGCAGTGCTTCGGTATCTCGCAGTAATTCTAATGGTGTGCGAGGTTTTGGGTCGGCAAATTCGACATTTTCCGTAGCAGTTGGGGCAGTATTTTGCGGTTCAAAGTCCATATATATAACTTGTGCGGGATTTTGCAATGTCGCTTAAGACGAAAGGGGAAAGGGTAAAGGAATAGGAATAAACTCGTTGTTATTAAATAGCGATTATTCTTGACGATCAATCTGTCGGGACTGTCAGGACTGCGTGCGAAGTCAAATATTCCCTTACACTTAGTATTTTTTTATCATGCGTTTGCGTGTCTGGATTCGATAACTGTAACTTAGCGTAACATTATGAAACTTAGCTCGACATTTGACATCTTTATAGTAAAATAACTCACCATTAACTTTAAAATTTATCGAAACTATGTATTGGTTCCCATCTGGTCAACCTTTCGCTCGAACTAAACAAATTGTTAGTTTATTTTGCTTATGTTTACTATTAATCGTTAGTTGTGCAAAAAATCCGCAAGCTAATATTCCTGGGGGTACTAAAGATAGTCGTATTCTTATTGGTACGACGAATAAACCTCGAACTCTCGACCCTGCGGACGCTTACGAAACTGGTTCGCTGGGTTTGATATATAACATGAGCGATAGGCTTTATACTTATAAGCCGGGGAGCACGGATATTCAACCGCAATTAGCAACTAGTTTACCCAAGATTAGCGCTGATGGATTAACTTATACTATGCCGTTGCGTCAGGATGTAGTTTTCCACGATGGGGAAGCATTTAACGCAAAAGCGATGACGCTGAGTTTAGAACGATTTATTAAAAATGGTGGCAAACCAGCATTTTTGCTTGGGGATATTGTCGAGTCGGTGAAAGCGACGGCTGATTATGAGTTAACAATTCAATTGAAGAAACAGTTTGCGGCTTTTCCTTCATTGTTGGCTTTTGCGGGAGTTTGTGCGGTATCACCGAAAAGTTACGAAGTTGGAGAAAATAAGTTTAACCCGAATAGCTTTGTCGGTACGGGACCTTATAAATTAGCCAGTTTTGCTAGCGATAAAATTCAATTTGATGTTTTCGATAAATATTGGGGTGAAAAACCAATTAATAAAGGTGTAACAATTCAAATTCTCAGTAATGGGGTGAATCTATATAATGCCTTTCGCAAAAAATCGGTTGATATAGCAGCTTCATCGATGGATGCCGACCAAATTCGCAGCTTACAAAAAACGGCTAAAGATGGGACGTGGCAAGCTTTGGGTAATAAAGGCAGCGTAGTCTATTTTATGGCGGTCAATCGCAACCAAAAACCTCTAGATAATCCTTTGGTGCGACAAGCTTTAGCGGCAATGACAAATCGTCCGTTAACTTTGGAAAGGGTTTTGTACGGACAAGGGCAACCAGTTTATAGTATGGTTCCGAACACTTTTGATGTCTATAAACCCGTATTTAAAGAACAATATGGTGATGATGGCAATGCAGAAAAAGCCAAGCAGTTACTCAAACAAGCTGGTTTCTCTAAAGAAAACCCTGCCAAGGTAGAACTTTGGTATCGTTCCAACGTTGCCACAACGAGTTTAACCGCAGTCGTCATCAAAGCGATCGCCAAAAAAACGATGGATGGATTGTTAGAGATTCAAACCAACGGAGTTGACTCCACCACCGCTTATAAAAACATTCCCTTGGGTGTTTATGCAACCACCCTTGTCGAATGGTATCCCGACTTTTTGGACGCAGATAACTACGTCCAGCCATTTTTGCAATGCGACAAAGGTACACCCGAAAAAGGTTGCGAGAAAGGTGGCAGCGTTTCCCAAGGGTCGTTTTATTATAGCGATCGCATGAACAAATTAATCGAAGCACAGCGCAGAGAACAAGACCCCGCAAAGCGCAAACAAATCTTTGGAGAAATCCAAGACATCCTCGCACAAGAAGTTCCGTATATACCCTTATGGCAAGGGCAAGATTATTTATTTGCCCACAACGGTATCAACGGTGTCACACAAGATGCCAGCCAACTTTTAATTTATAGCGGAATTAAGAAAGGGTGAAGAGAGGGGAGTAGGGAGTAGGGAGGGGAAAGGGTAAAGGTAAGGAACAAAGATCAATCTAATCCCCCA